>JADFXV010000129.1 GCA_015233395.1 Desulfovibrionaceae bacterium | reverse complement strand
CGGTGGCCTTGTGGCTGGCGTCCTTGGCCATGGACGCGGCGCCCGTGGAATTGCGGGCCACTTCCATGACCGTGGCGTTCATCTGCTCCATGGCCGTGGCCGATTCCCCGGCGAACTCCAGCAGGCGTTTGGCGTCGGAGTTGGCGTCGGTGATGAGCACGGCCAGACTTTCCGAGGCGTCGTTGACCTCGGCTGAGATGGCCAGGGAATCCCGGACGAGGTTTTCGATGGTGTTGGCGTGGTCGGCGAGGGCCTGTTCGTGTTCTTTGATTTGGGTCAGGTCGAAGTAGATGGTCAGCGAGCCGACCAGCTTGCCGTCGCTGTCGTGGACCGGATTGGCGCTCACCTTGACGACGCGTTTATTGCCTTTGAGCGTGGTGAGCGTGGTGTCGCGTTCGATTTTTTTGTTCTGCTTGAGGGCTTCCAGCGAGGTGGTGGAGCGGCCCGGTTCGCGATAGAAGAATTCCCCCGGGGTTTTGCCGATCAGGCCCGCGCGGTCGCCGCTGAAATCGAGCAGGGTGGCGAGCATGGGGCTGATGTGGGAAATCAGTCCGTCGTTGTCGAGAGTGAGGAAAGGGAAGGACTCGGACAGGCAGGTCAGAGCGCCCTCGGCAAAGCCGAGCGTGCTTTTGAGTTCGGCGGCCATGGCGTTGAAGGCGTGTCCGAGCCCGGTGAGCTCGGCGGGCAGGGCCTGCGTAACGGTCGCGTTTAAATCTCCGCCGCCCAGGCGTTTGGCGGAGGCGATCATGCGGCCGCAGGCGTCCGTAAGCAGAGCGCGCGAGACGGCGAAGGCGGCGGCGGCCGTTGCCAGCGACAGGGCCGAGGCGACCGGCCAGGCGACCCAGGGAGAAGATGCGCAAAGGCCAAAGATCGCGGCCGCGCCGGTCACGAGAGCTCCAACCAGGACAACGCCGAAAAGCTTCACACTCAAGGATGCTCGCATCGTTCCCTCCATGATGGCAAGGTGAGCCGCTCGCGGTCGGTTGTCTGGTGAAACCGGGGATCGTGGCGGAAAAAATGAAACAGACTTTTCTAGTGTGATTTTGATGAGTTCGTCAAGCCTATACCGGCAAAATTTGAGGGACGGCTTTGGACTGAAGGCAGAGGTGTGTGTTGTTTGCAACACAGCTGTGGTGTGGGCGACACAATGCAGCCTGGAACAGAGATGTTGTCGAATCGAATTAATTCAGCATGTTACGATGGCATGGGGTGTGGCACGGGACTTGCTCATAGTGAATTGACCGTGGCGTTCCGCCCGCCGCTGTCATCGATTTTTCCCCCTCAATGCGAGGAGAGCCCCGGACCGCAAGATTCGGGGTTTTCCTTTTTTGGCGGCCGGAAATAAAACCAGAACCACTGTTTCTTTTCCAGGGGGCTGCCGCCCCCGGCCCCCGCATAAGAACTACTCCTCGAGCGATTCCATGACTTCGCGGAAGATTCGCAGGTACCGGTCGCCGTGGCGAACGTCGGGTTCCAGGTGGCATCCTTCGCCCCATTCGTTCCAGGCGTTGACGAAGAGCAGGCGCTGTTCGGGGGGGAAATCCCGGATGGTGCGAAGGCTGGCTTGGCGCAGGAAATGGGCGAATTTGGCCGGGGTGGCGCCGGTGAAGGTCAGGGCCGCCTTCTTGTAGCGCGGGGTGTTGTCCCAGCCCGGGAAAACGCAGGAATAGCGCGGGTAGCTCTGGGCGGGCTTGGCGAGCATGTTGCGGGCCGTGGTCAGGTAGTCCACCCGCCGGGGCTGTTCGTCGCCGCTCAAAAGCGGGCCGCACATGCGGAAATCCGGGGCGAATTCGCAGGCGGCGTCGAAGCCGTCGGCGCGCGGGTCATAGTCCCAGCAGAAGGATTCCATGCGGATCAGGTAGGGGGCGCCGATGCCCAGGCGCAGGGCCTCTTCGCGCCAGAGGTCCGTGTGGCGCAAGGCGTCCGGGATGAGTTCGCTCTGGAAGACCAGAAATATGGGGCGGCCGTTCAGACGGATGTAGCGCGGGTCGGCCATGGCCGGGGCGAGGTCGCGGATCAGCGCGCGTGCGGCCGCGTCCGAGTACTCCTGGGCGATGAGGATTTCCTTGCTCTGGCCGTACCAGATGCGCGTCCAGTCGGAATTGGCCCAGCACAGGCAGAAGGGGAAATCCGGGCGGCCGCTGGCCAGGAGGTTGGCAAGCGGCGTGTCCAGGAGCTTTTTGCCGTTAAACCAATAATGATAATAGCAAAAACCGTGAATTCCCCCGGCCCTTGCGAGTTCGGCTTGGATCGTCGCGACCTCGGGGTCGCGCAGGTCGTATCTCCCGAGCGGCGCGGCCGGGACGTGGGGCTGGTAATGGCCGTCAAAGAGCGGCGCGGCGGTTTCGACGTTGTTCCATTCGGTGAAACCCTGCCCCCACCAGGCGTCGTTTTCCGGGATTACGTGGTACTGGGGCAGGTAGAAGGCGATCGGTTTGAGGCTCATGGGACGCTCTGGGGTCAGCGGGCCTTGAGGCGGTCAAAATACTCGGTCTCGTAGTCCAGGCGGCGGGTGGCCGCGCCGGCCTTCCAGGGCAGGGGGGCGGCCGTTTTGGCGGTGCAGCGGGAGCAGACGTCGAGCGGCCATTTTGTCCGCCAGGCGGCGATTTCCCCGAGATCCCCGCGCAGGTCGAAATACAGGTCGCGGCTGGCAAGCGGCTCGGGCAGGCAGTCTTGTCCGACATGAGCGTTGGCGGCCACGGTGCAGCGCGTCAGCCGGCCGTCCGGCAGAAGTCCGGTGCAGTCGGCCCAGCGGCAGGGTTCGGCCGGCGGGGTGACGCTCGCGTCGAAGCGGATCGGGTAGAACTCGGCGCGGCCCACGGTGATGATTTCCAGGCCGGGGTGACGTTCTTTGAGGCGGCCGAGCTTGGCGAGCATGGCCGCGCGTCCGCCGTGGGCATGGGCGATGTTGGGGTAGATCGAGAACACCAGGGCGTTGATCGCGCCAAAGAGCTTTTCGTGCGCGGCGAAAGATTCGTCCGAGAGCCAAAAGCCGTTGGAGATGACCACCAGGTTTTTGTCCGGGAAGCCGCCCCGAAAGGCTGCGGCGAAGCCGGCCAGGTCCGGGTGCAGGAAGGGTTCGCCGCCGGTGATGTTGATCTGGTCGAAGCCAACCCCGCCCGCGTCCAGCCGCTTGAGCCAAGGCAGGTAGTCGCCGGGCGCGTAGTCGCGGCGCGCCGAATGCGGCGAGCGCTGGTTGCAGTCGCGGCAGACGTTGTTGCAGTGGTCCACGGCGTGCAGTTCGATCCAGGGGATATGGGCGAAACGTTTCATGGGCGGTTTCTTGACGCTCCCTTGTTTGACCGGGAAACGAAGCAAATTCCGCGCCAGGCAAATTTTCTGAAAAAAAGTTTCTCCCCGGGCTAAAGTTCGGCCGCCCTGTGGCCGATAAGTGGTGTGTAAGGACCCTCAGGCCCGCCACGGCGGATGAGAGGAGCGAAGGGGTGAGGACAATGATGGGATCGATCAACGAAGGTTTTGCCCCTCCCGTATCGTGGGTAAGCCAAAAGGCCGCTTCGGGCCAGTCGGGCGTGGAAGCCCAAGCGGGCGCGGCGGCGGCCAATGTGGCCGCGACGCAGAACCCGGCCGCCGCCGCGCAGGCGGCCACGGCCCAGGCCCAGACCAACAGCCAAGCGGTCCAGGCGGCGATTTCCCAAGTCACCGGCAAGGGGATGAAAGTCAACGCGGTGGTGTAGCAACTACCAGACGATAGACCAAACGAAACGGCCCGGTCCTCGGAGGGGGAGCGGGCCGTTTTCATTTCACTGTGTTACGGCTTCTCCACCTTCGGCGACTGGGCCGGGTCGGCGATGATTTTGCTGTCGTCGTCGAAGCAGGCCTGGGCTCTCGCCTCTTTGAGTTCCGCAATACCCGAGCCGAAGCCGTAGACCGTGTACGAGCCGCAGTCGCCGATGCCCCTGGCCTTGGTGAAAACGGTCAGGGTCTTGGTTTTCGCGTCGAACTCGGGCCAGCCCGCCGGGATCTGCGTGTCGTCCGTGAGCACCGTGCCGTCGCTGTCGCGGTCGTACTGGCGAAACGTCACGGTCTTGGGCGGTTCCTTGCCGGTTTCGTCGTACACCACGGCGCAAAAGGATATCTGGTAGGCGAAGCTGTCGCACTCGGCGATGGCCAGATGCCTGCCGCCTCCGAGCGGGTAGATGGCGACCCCCTCTCCGGCATCCGCCGCATCCCGGAGTTTGGTCGAGCCTGGCAGATCCCTGAAGCGGAACTTGAAGTCCTCCTCGCAGGCTTGTGGCCAGCCGAGCTTTTCATACCACGACTGGCGTTTCGCCAGGGCTTCGGCAGATTTTGCGGGCGATGCGCCGGGCTTCGCGGCTTGGGGCTTGCCCGCGGGAACTGCCGTGCCGCCGCTGCCGGATGGCGTTGCCAGAACGGCCAGGCGTTGTTCGTAGGCGGTCTTCATGCAGGCCGCGCCGTCGCAGGCGTCGCGGCGCTTGAGGAAT
>JADFXV010000128.1 GCA_015233395.1 Desulfovibrionaceae bacterium | reverse complement strand
CTGGGCGCTTCGGCGGGGCTATGAGCGTTCAAGCGGCGGACGGGATGGGCCGTCGGATCATGTGCAGTACCGGTGATACTGCACATTTGTCTCATGGGTGAGACTTTTCAGTGATGGAAGCGGGGTTAGGCGCTCTTCCGTTCGAAGAGCGGCGGGGTCCCTTTTGCCCAGTCTGGGATGCTCGCCGGACTGGCCGTGATGATGCGCATCAGGGGGACCACGTTGTTTTTTGGTTGAACCGTCGAGATGTCAATGCCGTGCGCAAGTAAGGCGGTTCGCAATCGATAGTAAGTTGCTTTTGAATATGTTGCTCTTAGGTCTTCGCCGACTTTCCACATCGTGTAGGCGGCGCGGACATGCCGGGGGAGGTTCGCCGCTACCTGATCAGGTAGGATGAAATTTTCGGCCATTTCGAGCCTTCCGACCGCTTGGTGATGCACCTCAGTCGGGACTGTACCACACCAAGCGCTGGCTTGCGAGAGCCCTCTATCTTTTAACTCCATGCTGCGTAACACTAATTCCAAACGGAGTTTGTCGTCGGCGAACGCGAGGAGGTCATTTCGGTGTATCAGGTTCTCGTGGAGTGCAGCACCTTTGTGGTTGGCCAACTCGTCGCCCTTCGAGTACGCCTTGAGAGACCAGCGTCTGGAGTGTTGTCCATAATACAGGGTCATTCCCTTCAGAACTCCGCGCCCACGATGTTTCATATATGAAGCGCTTTCGGCGCTTCGCAACCACGCCAATGCACCAGCGCGTGATTCGGCTGAATACATTGCAGCAACGTCGACTCTTGATAAATGGTAGTCACCAACCATCCAGCGATACATATCAAGATCAGTTGGTTCTAACTCTGGAAGAATATCACACAGCTTTGTCATGAGCGCATGTACTAATCCTATTAGATCATCACTACCAAAAATGTTATGCCCCTGTAAGAATTTGGTTGGGTTGCCATCAATCCATAGTGTTGATCCTCCCCCGTTACCTGGGATAATGTCATTAGTTCGCACTAATATACTACTCTCGTGAGAGCCTCGAATTGTCCTGCCGTAATTATGATCGAATTCAACTTTTCCGTCCATAGTAATTTTTTTGATGTTTCCACCATATATGGACGGTTCGTGATATACTGGAATGATTGCAGTTATCCAATCGATCATTCTCATCGATGTTACTTTTCGGCTAATTTTTTTAATTCATTGAATAGATCAATAGTTTTTTCATTAACCTTAGCTGCTGCGTGGCTTCCACAGATTGCTAAATCAATGGTGTTGGTGATGTTGATATTCTTTAATGTTGACAGTGTTGCCTCAAGAGAGGGTTTGCTGGTTTCCAATATGTTAGTGATGAAGGTTGCTTTTGGTATATTACTTATTCTGGATATTTCAGTTAATACTTTGTCTGTTTCCGGGGAGAGGGTTATGCATATCCGAGGAAGCTTTGTTGCCATCTTTGGCCTCATGTGATGAAGGTACGTTAGGTGATGTACTACAACCGCATTTTTTTGGTCGTCAATCGGTATTTTGGCGGTGATGCTCTCGTGGATATTAACTCCGGAGGATACGATGCCTGGAAAACCCGTAATGGTTGAGATTGAACTGAAGGTGGTTGGCGTTATACGCGCAATGGAGGGAAAATGTGTAATTAAGCAGGAGAAAATGGAGCGTCCTATTAAATCAAGTCGAATGTCGTGGGACGAATTTATGGAGCTTTCACAACGTTGGGAGGCTTCCGCTAAGGTGTGACGGATTGTCGCATCATACTCGTGGTGATGCACCTTGCTGAAAGTTGATTGCTTGCTGAGCCAGCAAGCTGGGAGTGGTGCGGGATGGTTTGTTTGTTGCTCCTGTGGATGGCCGGGGCATGACCGGCGGACCCACAGGCAGACGCCGGCCGCCTTGCGCTTTTGAGTGCGCGCGGCCGGCTTCGCTGCCTGTGGACCGCGGATAATGAAGATCAAGATAGGCCACAAAATATTTTTGTGTGAAATCAGTAACTTAAGGGGGGGGGTGAGGAAACAGCTGATTTCCTCACCCCCGGAAGCCAGCTGTTTCCTCATTGCGCCGGATTTTGGTAGCCATGTTTCTTGATTTTGGAAAAATGGCCTTCCTCTGGGGAGGAAACCGTGGTACCAAAATCAGGAAACGTAGCTACCAAAAATTGGAATTTCGTCCATGCCCAATCAGATCGGCGTTCCGTCCACTTATCAGCCGCGATCGTGGGTTCAAACCGATCGGCGCACTCATGAAATGTGGGCTGCGTTGGTTCTCAAGCATCCACGCTCGGCACAGCTCATGCACATCTTGTGCGCCCATGTCGGTTCGCATAATGCCGTGGTGATCGGGCAGAAAACGCTTGCGAAGCTCATGGACTGTACCGACCGAACTGTGAGAAATGCCTTGGTACCGCTGCTATCTGGCCGGTGGCTACAAGTGGTGCAGGTTGGAGCGGCAGCAACCGTTAACGCTTACGTGATCAACGATCGTGTTGCGTGGACCGAAGCACGTGATCAGATCGGCCGGCTTTCGACTTTCTCTGCAACTGTTGTAGCTGATGCTGAAGACCAGATAACCGTTGATGCTGCACCGTTATTACGCCTTCCTATTATCTATCCGCCGGAAGAAGCTATGCCCCATGGTGAAGGTGAGCCCGGCGCTCAGATATCGCTTCCTGGTATGGAACCTGTGATTATCGGAAGACGTGACTGAGGCGCTGTTGGTCGTTATCGCCAGAATGCCCACCATGGCCGGCGCCGCTCTTCCAGCAATCGCTCGATCATCAGCTCGGCACGGTCAATGCGCTCCACCAACATCTCTACTTGGTCTTGGTGTAACCGCTCTATCGCATCGAGCGTCGCGCGGTGGGCATCGCGTAGGCTTGCCACAGTCTCTCGCAACACAGACACCGGCACCGACTCAGGGGCATCGTGGCGCGGCTGTGTGTGCTCTGGCGGTGGGTCCTGGTTCAACGGCGGCGTCACGGTGTCACGCGCAACGTGTCGTAACGTGTCGCGAGTCACGGTGACGGCAATGTTCACAAGCTGGTGGCCGTGGTTGTCAGTCTGGGTTTGCAGCGTACCACGCTTGATTCTGTTGTAGATCGCGGTCCTGGTGATGCCCAACCGACGCGACGCCTCTGTCACCGTTACCCATTCGCTATCAACCATGACGCGTCACCGTGTCGTCAACCATTATGTCGGTCACCGTTGACAGGCGTACGCCGCCCGGTCAATGCTTATTTGCCCGAACGAACGGGCGGCCGGACGTGGTGTTCAAAGCACCGTCGCCCGGCCTGACCATAACCGCCTGGATTGGAGGCAATCATGGCTGATGCGCAGGATAGCGCAGTGCTGGGCGCGTGCGCGCTCGAATCAACGTCGTCGCGGCCAGTCATTCTTTCCGTTGGTGGGCTGGATTTCCGGCTGTCTGGTGACGTGGCTCGTGATCTGTGTCGGCAGATTGAAGAGCAGTTGACCGTGGCGGATGAAGCTGAACAAGAACGGCAACGGATTGAATATGAGCAGAGAAAGGCTGCTAATATTGCCGCATTGCTGAAGTGCGGTTCTGAATTGCACCCTATTTTACTTGAGCGGGTTAGGGGTGGTGAATCGCGATCTCGCGTAATTACCGAGTTTGCCGAGCGTAAGTATTTAGATCGTTCGTTTGTTGAGGTGGGAATTACAATGTTTTCTCAACAGAAACAGAAACGTGAGGTAGAGATTCGCAAGCAGAGGGAGGATGTCGTATTCAAGCTGTATTGGGGCGGTATTGGTAATGATGAAATTGCCAGTCGTCTGGGTGTGCATAGAAATACAATAGATCGCATTGTTAATAAGGTGCGTCGTCTAAAGTCTCGTACAAAGTCGAGTGGTGCCTTAAATGGCCGATAGATATCGGCTCGTTGCCCTTAGATGGACGCTTTTTCGTCTGATCGAGCAACAACAAGTAACCGGGTGTAAGAGAACGGCCTATCGATACTGGTTGTTATCTTGCCCAACCTTGCCGCCTGATCACTTCCAGAAGCTGGTTGCGATTGGTGACGACTCACGGCCGATGTTTGGCGACTGGGTAGGGGCGTTGCCGTGTTTCCGGCTGCTGGTCTTCTGGTGATCGTGGGTCCGGGGCGCCGACTGGATGAAACGTTCGTCCAATCGGCCGGCTTGGCGTTGATCGGACGTGTGAGCGACCATCGGGAGCGGGCCAGTTCTGAGGCGCATGTCTTGTCAAGACCCTTCGCAGGGACCCGGAGTTTTTGCACTCGCTATACTTGAAGTATAGTACGATTTATGTTTGCAAAAAGTTTGGGTGGAAGGGTCTTGATCAACGTACTGTTCCAATACCCTTGTCTTGCCCTTTGAATTCCATTCAAAGGGCTGCCCAGCGGCGAGCGCTTTACTTATTCTGTTTTTGCATAGCTTGTTCAACCAGGTCGGCTGGGGACCTGGTTGCGGCGGTGAGCTGGTCCGCGTTGTGGTGGTCGTGGGGATCGGCGTCATGCCATGGGGGCCGTGGGATCGCTGGG
>JADFXV010000127.1 GCA_015233395.1 Desulfovibrionaceae bacterium | reverse complement strand
CTGTGGGCGTTTGCCCGGCGGCTGCGGCCGAACCGGCCGAACCGGCCAAACCGGCCGCATTGGACGAACCGGTAGAACCGGCGGCGGCCGGCCTCGGGGGCTGCGGGGCGACGCTGCGCTGGCGCGAAATTTCATGCTCGTTCCAGGCGGCCTTGAGCTTTGTCCCGGAAAGTTCCGGACAGGCCGAGGCGAATAGCGCCCGGGCGGCCTGCTCGGACAGGAGCACCGGCGCCTGGCCGGTCGCTTGCGTCCAATATTCGAAGGCCAGGGCGTGCAGGGTGTCGGCCCGGGGCGTCTGCGCCGCCGCGTCCTCCTGCCTAGCCAGGCGCGAGACGAGCTCGCTTGCGGCGCGGCGGGTGAAGGTCACGGCCAGGATTCCGCCGGGGCGAGCGCCCGCGTCAAGCAGCGCCCGGATGCGCGCGATCAGGGTGTGGGTCTTGCCCGTGCCCGGACCGGCCACGACCAGCAGCCGGTGGTTGCGGCTCGCGACCGCCTCGCGCTGCTTGGCGTTGAGTCCCCCGGCGGGGTCTGCTTGGCCCGGTTGGCCCGATTGGCCGGTCTGGTTCGCTGCCTGCGTCAAAAGCTGGTTCGCGGCGAGGTCCGGCAATCCCGGCTTGACCTGCCGGCCGGGCTGGCCGGTCCGGTCCGGCTTCACGGCCGTCGGCCCCTTGCGCGGCGCGGCCGCAAGGACGCGCCCGGAGGTGAATTCGCGGCGCTCCCGGTCGCTAAACAAGGTGATGCGGCCGAATTCGCCGTCGTAGCCCGGCTGGCGAATGACCTCGCCCCGGCGCATTCTAGCCAGCGCCTCGGCCAGCGGCCGGGAATACTTGGCCACGTCCTCGACCGCCACGTCCTGGAGAATGTCGAGTTCCGGCCCCAGGCGGCCGATCAGCCTGGCCAGGAGATCTTTGGCCTTCTTGGTGGCCGGGCCGCAGGCGAGCACCTCGCCCACGATCTCGGCCAGGGGGATCAGCGAGGAAAACCCCGGCTGGTCCTTCGGCTGCGCGGGTTGGTCCCGGTCGGCCAGCTCCAGAACCCGCGACAACACCCCGATGGTCAGCGGCTTGCCGCACGCCGGGCACAATCCGCCCCTGGCCCGCGACTCGCGCGGGTCCAGAACCACGCCGCAGGCGCGGTGGCCGTCCATGTGGTATTTCCCCTCCTCGGGGAAAAATTCCACCGTGCCCAGAAATTGCCCGCCCCCGTCACCCCCGTCGCCACGGCCGCCGTGCTTGAGCGCGCGGCGCACGCCCTCGTAGCTCATTTCCCCGGCGAACACATTGGCCTCGCGGCCGAGCTTCTCGCCGGAATGGGCGTCGGAATTGGAAATCAGCCGGAAACGGTCCAGGGAGCTCAGCAACCAATTCATCTCCGGGTCCGACGAAAGTCCGGTCTCCAGGGCGAAGATCTCCGGGGCCAGAGAACCGAAACATTCCTCGATGGAGTCAAACCCCGACTTGGAGCCGAACAGCGAAAACCAGGGCGTCCAGATGTGCGCCGGAACCAGGAAGGCGCCAGGATCGGTTTCAAGCGCCATCTCCAGGAGATGGCGGCTGTCCAGCCCCAGGATCGGCCGGCCGTCGGAGGCGAGATTGCCCACCTTGGCGAGCTTGGCGTTGAATTTCTTTACCGCCGCGAGACCGGGCATGAACACCAGGTTGTGGATCTTGCGGACCTTGCCGGCGCGCTTGTAGATCAGGCTGATCTCGGTCTGGAGCATGAACCGCACGTCGCCCGGCATGGGAAAATCGGCCAGCCAGGGAATCTCCCGCTCCAGCCCCGTGGTTTTTTTCAAATGCAACAGGCCGTCGCCGCCCTCCGAGAGAGTCTCCTCGATCTCGGCCAGCCAGCCGGGATGCGTGAAGTCTCCGGCGCCAAGCAGGGACAATCCCTTGACCCGGGCCCAGGCCGCAAGCTGGCGCACGGACAGCGTCTTGGAGGTCGCCCGGGAAAAACGGGAATGGATGTGCAGGTCGGCTCGGAATCGGTTCATGCCAAGGCGGGGTTGATGGTGCGATACCCTGTGACAGCCCCCATTGTACAGGCCTGGCCGCCCACGTCAAGGCGCGCGCCAGGCGAAGGGAGAAGGAAGGGAAAGAGAATTGAGAGAACCCCGGGGAAAAACCCCTTTTCCCCAAAAAACTTTAAAGGTATTGACGAGCGAAGTGGCATTTTCGGAAAACACGACACCCCTGTCGAGGGGGTCCGGGGGGAAAAGCCCCCGGTAATTGGGGGGCATTCCCCCCGGCCGCCGGAGGCGCCGCAGAGCATGAAATACCTGGCCGTCTGCGCGATCGTCAAAAACGAACCCTCGATCAAGGAATGGGTCGACTACCATATCCTGGCCGGGGCGGAGCATTTCGTTCTCTACGACAACGGCGGCGAGATTCCTCTGCCCCGGCTTTTCGCCCGCTACATCGCCGAAAACGTGGTCACGGTCATCGATTGGCCCGGCGACAAGGGCCAATTGTCCGCCTACGCCAACTGCCTGGAACTCTACCGCGACAAGTTCGCCTGGATCGCCTTCATCGACGCCGATGAACGCCTCGTGCCCAAGACCGGCGACGATCTGCGGCTTTTGCTGCCCGATTACGAAGACGCGGCGGCGCTTGGCGTCCACCGGGTGGTTTTCGGCTCCTGCGGGCGGCTGACGCGCCCGGCCGGACCGTTTATCGAGCACTACACCCTGGCCTACGCCAAAAGCATGCAGGTGAAGATGATCGTGCGGCCGCAAAAAACCCTGCGCCCGCTCTCGCCCGGCCATTTCGAGTTCAGCCCGGGATGCGCGTGCGTCAACGAGGAACACGCCCCGGTCCGCGGCCCGCTTAGCTACCACGTCTCGGACCTGGTCCAGCTCAACCATTACTCTTTCCGCTCGCAGCAAGACTCCTGCGAAAAAGCCGAACGCGGTTTCGCCGCGCAAGGCGCCTCAATGCAGGACTTCTACGACCACCTGGACCTGCCCTGCTTCGAAGACCGGGAAATCCTCAAGTATCTCACGCGGCTGAAAATCTTCGGCAAGAAAGACCCGGCCCTGATCTGCCGCCTGGCCACGGAATGGTCGGAACTGGGGCTGGAATCGTACCTGGAAACCGGCATCCGGCTCATGGAAACCGGCAAACTGGACCGCGCCGGCGAAGTGCTGGGGCTGATGCGCTGCCACCACGGCCAGACCGCCGCCTGCTTTCTGCTGCACGCGGCCTATCACCGCCTGCGCGGAGACTTCGAGGCGGCGCGCCGCGCGGCCCTGCGCGCGCTGGCGATCCAGGCCGCGCCCCAAACCTACCTCGAACTGATGCTCATAGCCCGAGAAACCGGCCAGACGGAAAAATGCGCCAATCTGGCGCGCTTCATCCGCAAAGGCCTGGCCGACGCGGACGAACTCACCCCCGAATGGGAAAACCGGCTGCGGACTGAATGACCAAGGGCCAGAGGAGGCTCCGCCTCCTCTGGACTCCTCCGCTGGGGCTCCGCCCCAGACCCCGCCGGGGGGCATGATGCCCCCCGGACCCCCGCGTCAGGGGCTCAGCCGCGCCCCCCGACGTGGGGGTCCGGGGGCGATCATCGCCCCCGGCGGGGGTGCAGGGGGCAGCGCCCCCTGCCGGGGGCTGGGGCGCAGCCCCAGTCGCCGTAGCGCAAGGAGGCCAGGATGCACAGAGCGCGGGAAGGGTCGCCGCTGGAGGTTCTGCTTGTGTTTTTCAAGCTGGGCCTGACCTGTTTTGGCGGGCCGATCGCCCATATCGGTTATTTCCGGGAAGAGTTCGTGGCGCGCCGGCGTTGGCTCTCCGAGCAGGCCTACGCCGATCTCGTGGGATTGTGCCAATTTTTGCCCGGTCCGGCCAGCAGCCAGGTCGGCTTCACGCTTGGCCTGATGCGGGCCGGCGCCGTGGGCGGCCTGGCCGCCTGGACCGGCTTCACCTTGCCTTCCGCCGCGCTCATGGCGCTTTTCGCCTACGGCGCGAATCTGCTCGGCGGCCCGGCCGGGGCCGGGTTGCTGCACGGCCTGAAGCTCGTGGCCGTGGCCATCGTGGCCCAGGCCGTCTCCGGCATGGCGCGCACGCTGTGCCCGGACCGCGAGCGGGCTTCCATCGCCGCCGCCGCGACGCTGATCGTCCTGTTCGGCGCTTCCTCGCTTGGCCAGATCGCGGCCATCCTTGCGGGAGGGGTCTGCGGCTTGTGGCTTTGCCGCGACGAGCGGCAGGCCGCAAGCGGACAAACGCCGTCGCCGGTCTCGCGCCGGGCCGGCCTGACGGCGCTGGCGCTCGCCCTGGCGCTGCTCGCCGGGCTGCCCATCCTGCGCGGCTTGGGGCTCTGGCCCGGGATCGCGTTGTTTGAGGCCTTCTACCGCTCCGGGGCGCTCGTGTTCGGCGGCGGCCACGTGGTGCTGCCGCTTTTGCGCGAGGCGTTCGTCGCGCCGGGCTGGCTCGGCGACGACGCCTTCCTCGCCGGCTACGGCGCCGCCCAGGCCCTGCCCGGACCGCTGTTCGCCTTCGCCGCCTACCTCGGCGCCGTCGTCAATATCGCCCCGCACGGGCTGGCCGGCGCGACCCTCGGCTTGATC
>JADFXV010000126.1 GCA_015233395.1 Desulfovibrionaceae bacterium | reverse complement strand
GACGAAAAAAAATCATCCGCCTGGGGTAAGAGCCTTGAATCATTGACCGCATGGAAAAGAAAACGCCCGCCCGGGAACGGATCGCCTATTATAAGGTTGCGTGGGCGTTCCGGGCAAAGGCGAGAGGAGGGAAATTGGGGGCGGAGCGAACGGCACGGCCGGGGAGCTTGGCCGGTTCGCGGCCTCTTTGCCGGCGCTGTATTTGAAGTATCCTTGAATCACCTCATTTCACGCGGAATTCCACTCAATCACCTCAAATCCCGCGAAATCGCCTCATTTCGCACAGAATCACCTAAAATCACACAAGATCACCTCATTTACCACCTCCCCAAAGGCTTTATTTTGTGTTTCCGTCTCTCCCCGGTTGTTTGCGCATATCCCCCAAAACGCCCGGCAGCGGCCGGCACAAGGAGAACCATCATGCCTTCTTTCGACGACTACAGCGACGACAACGGCTATGGCGGCGGGTTCGGCGGCGATTTAGGCCAGAGCGGCGGCCAGTCGAGTGAGCCCTACTACCAGGTCAAGCCGGACGGCCCCTTCGCCGGTTGGACAAATGAAGCCATGGACAATTTGAAGGACTCGCTTTCGCCCATGGACTTTGCGGCGTTTCTCAACGACCGCATCGACACGCACTTCGCCAACGCCGTAAACCGCGACCCAAACGCGCCGTCGCTTGCGCCGGAACTCGATTACGAGCCCACGGATTACGGCGCGCCCGCGACCGGACAGGCGGACAACGCCGGCCAGACGGGCGGGAGCGACACGGGCGCGGCGGGTGATGGCGGCTGGTTTACAAGCCAGGGTCTCTACCAGAATCAAAACCCGCTGCCCGGCGCGGGCTTTGGCGGCCAGGCGGCCGACCGGGCAAACCCGGGCAATTTTCCCGGCGGCTACGGCGGCCGGGGAACCGGTTGGCCCTATCCGGCCAATCCGCTGGGCGGCTACAGCGCGGCCGGCGGGTTCGCGCCGCCTACCGGCTATCCGAATCAAGCGCCGCCGTTCGGGATCGATCCCGGTTTCGGCGGCCAGCCGGGCGGCTGGACGAGTCCCTCCGACGCGCCGGACGGCTTAGGCGGGCAAGGCGGCGGCCTCGCCAATCCGTATGCGTCCATGCCCGGGCAAGGGACCGGCTGGACGAGTCCCTCCGGTTCCATGGGCGGCTTAGGGAGCCCGGGGCTTGCGCCGCCAAGCCCCGATCCCTATGACCCCTCCCATTTGGATCGACTCATTCCCATCCTCACCCAACCGCTCCCGAGCGGGATCGGCTTGGACGGCTGGCTCACGAATCAGGGCCTTTCCCCGAATCAAACCCCGCCGGCCGGAAACGACTCGGACTACGGCAACCAAGCCGGCGATTGGACGAATCCCAACGATCCGTCGGGTGGGTATGGCAATGAGGACGACGACTGGATGAATCCCAACGACCAAGGAGGCTACTTGACGCCAACCGCCGGCCGGCAACCCACGCAGGGTGATTCCGGCGCAAACACGCAAGGCCCGGGATCGCCCGACTGGCCGATTAAACACCCTGAACTTTGGGAAGGGCTCCCTCCCACGGGGAAGTCATATGAAGCGCCACCCCAGCAGATCAAAGATCTCATCGATTATTGGGGACGATACTATGGAATTCCGGAAGACATGTTTCCGTTGCTATATCGCATGGCCCAGGAAGAATCGGAATATGGAGCCGCCAAGGGCACCAATAATCCTGTTCGAGATGCACAGGGAGTCATGCAAGTTACCCAAGTATCTCTAGATGAGTACAACAAGTCGAACGAAAGGATGGACAGATCGAAATTGTCTGATCCTTCCAGCGGTATCAGGGCGGGAGTATGGACGTTTAGGGATAAGCTCAACCGGCAACAGTATACACCTGGAGCGATCAGGGTGTACGGGGGGACTGAAAACCCAGTATATGCTAATAAGTTTAACGGCTACTACGACCTCACAAAGAAGTGGTCACCCAAGAAATGACCGCACTACAGGAACGGAATTTTTAAAACTTTCCGTTCCCCCTGCTGACAACGGACAATGGGGCGTGGCCTCACCTGCAAACGGGAGCATAAAAATGAAAAAAATTTACCCCCTTTGGGAATCGATGGATGCGATTTTATTGTGTATGGCGGGGCTTGCTTTCCTTCCCGTCAAGCGCCCACCTTACCCGCTCCGGCTTGTTGCGGGCGGCGAACAGTTCTCCGTCGCCCGCGCAGGCCGCGCCGCGCACGAAGCGCACCACGTCCGGAACCTGGCCCTGGATGTCGAAATATCCTTCCGGCGTCAGCCAGACGCCGCCGAAATAAAACGGATACAGTTTCAGCGCCGGGGCATTGCTGCGCAAATCCCACAGTTCGATCTCCCCGTCCGGAGGCCTGGCAAGGAAAAGACGGCCCCGAGCGCTGTCCAGGGCCGTCGCTACCCCGTGTGTTGGCGCGAAATCTGGTTTAGCCGAGACGATCCGCCCGGGCGAAAGCGCCGTGAATGGGCCGCTGGGCAGCGTGGCGACGCAATCGCCGGCGAGCAGGAGTTTGCCGTCTCGACTGAAACTGAACGGTTCGTCGCCGGACGCGACCGGCCAGGGCAAAGCGCTGTCCGGCCGGGACAGGACAGCCCGGGTCTGGCCGGTTTGGGCGTCGCCAAGCCAGGCCTGCTTGTCGTCGGCCATGGCCAGAACCATGGCGCCCGGACTCACGGCCAGACGAGCGATATCGTGGCGGGAGCCTGGCGTGGTTCGCAGCAGATGGCCATCACCCAAACGAAAGGCCCCGACAATCGCCCTTGAGGCGTCGTGCTCGGCCATGCCGACAAGATAGACCGTGACGTTGTCCGCAGCGGCTGCGATCGGCCCGTAGCGGCTGGAAAAATTGATGGGAAGCTCGAGTTCGGCCATGCGGCGGCCGTCTCGCGCATCGAGGACCGAGAGCCGCTCCTCTTCCCGAATCACGAAGCGTTTGCCATCCGGGGTGAACGTAGCGTCGCAGACGATGCCGAGCGAGGGATGCACGGACCACAGGAGTTTGCCGTCGTTGACACGATAGGCTTGAATCAGGCTCGAAAAATCGGCCTTGTCGCCGGTTTGACCGTCATTGGTTTTCATAACCAAACCGAGCGTCTCGCCGTCATCGGACAGGGCCATGGCCCTGACAACACGGTCCTGGAGCGCGAGTCGCCCGGTTTCGCCGGAGCGGATGTCGGTTACGCCCAGCAAATAGCTCGTGTAGTCTTCGTAGACGGCGCTGCCGACGGGCTGCTGGCCCCAGGCCAGCAGGCGCGAATCCGGGGAAAAGGCGAAAGCTACGCTGTCCTTTACTACTTCCGAGGGAACCGGGCGTTGCCGCATCGAGGGGATATCGAGAATCGCAAAGCGTCGTTCGTACGCATCGATGTTGACAACCAGCAGCCGGCCATCCGGACTGAACGCCGCTTGCCCGCCGTTGATTTCGCTGGATGCGAAAAGCTCCCGCCAGCCGTCCATGGCGATAACCCGCAATCCGTCGTCGTCCCTTGTGTTCGTGTCATATCTTCCGGTCAGGTAAACACCGCCGGGCGACAAGGCCAGAGGCGTAAACCGGCCCCATTCCGGCTCCCCGGTGAAGGCGATCTCGGTGGCTGCAAGCAGCCGGCCCGTGCCGGTCTCAACCACCCGCAGCCACAATTTTTCGTCGTATTTCCCAAATACGGCCGCAAAGCCGCCGTCCGGGGAGAGCAGCGCGCCTTCCATGTCGCGCTCCAGCGGGATCTCCCGGATCACCCGGCCGCCGGCCGCCTCGGCCACGATCAAGACCGGACCGTTTTCATTCTTGCCCGCCCAGGTTTCCACCCGGCCGTTTTGAGACAATCGATACACGGGGCGCCGCAAGGCGGACAGAATGTCCCCGCTGGCCGGGTCGAATCGGACCTGGGCTTGCTCGGTTTGAACCGCCAAAACCGAGTCCGAGGTAAAGCCGAGGCGCACGGCCTCCCGCTCCCATCTATCGCTCCCGAGGAGTCCTGTCTTGCGCGCCGCTTCCCTGAAGCGGATCGTTTGCACGAGGCAGCGCCCGGGCAAGGCCCATATCTTGACGGCTTCGTTTAAGTCCAAGGAGGCCAGGAGTTTGCCGTCCGGAGAAAAGGCCATGCTCTGGATCATGGCGTTGTGCCCGCGCTGCACGACCGTGCGCGCCTCGGGGCGAGCGTCCCCGTCCCCGGCCAAGGCCGCGCCGCCAAGCGCGGCACAAATCGCGAAAACGGCCGCCAGCAAGGTCTTCCCAGGCATCTCCCGGCCTCCGTTCACCATTATATGCGCTGTCATGTACGCGCGCGGCGAACGCGCGTCAACAAGGGGCGGCGCCTATTCTAATGTTACTCGGGGAGAGGCGAGGTGAAGATGGACGCGTGGCGGGCGCCCGGGCGGAAGGCAAATCCCTGCGGCTATCAAAGTCCCTTATTTCTCCATATGTTGACGCCTTTGCCATGGAACCCCCTTATTTCACGCGAAATCGCCTCATTTCGCACAGAATTACCTAAAATCACACAAGATCACCTCATTTACCACCTCCCCAAAGGCTTTATTTTGTGTTTCCGTCTCTCCCCGGTTGTTTGCGCATATCCCCCAAAACGTCCGGGCAGCGGCCGGCACAAGGAGAACCATCATGCCTTCTTTCGACGACT
>JADFXV010000125.1 GCA_015233395.1 Desulfovibrionaceae bacterium | reverse complement strand
GGGGGAAAACCCCTTTTTGTTCACAAAAAGGGGTTTTCCCCCCGGATTCTCTTTCTCTAATACCGGACCATGGCCGGTTCGCTGGCGAAGAATTCGCGGCCGCCCGGGGGGTGGAGTTTGCGGGCGGTGATGCGCGATTGGTAGCCGAAGGTCAGGTTGGCGGCCGCGTCGGTTTTGGCGTCGCGCTTGAAGACGAAGCGGAAGGGCGCGCCCTTGGCCGTGTCCAGGCTGTGCGGCTGGTAGGATGTTTCGCCTGTGGCAAGGACTTGCGCCTGGGCGTCGCAGAGATAGGCCGAGAGTTTGAAATCTTCGATCCAGTCCGCCCATTCGGGCAGTTTTTCGCGGATGGGGTAGGCCGTACCCGCGACCACGACCTCGTTGTCCATTGTCCGCGCGGTGTATTCGAAGCGCCAGAATTTGAGCCGCAGGGTTTGCGCGGCCTGGAAATCAAGCGGCCGCATGTTGGCTTTGCCGACGGTCACGGTCGAACAGCCCGTGGCGAGCAGGCACAGGCAGGCCAGGGCAAGGGAAAAAAAGCGCGCGGGGTGTTTCATGGGGGTCTCGTGATATGCTGTATCCTCTCGGCAGGTCGAAGACAAGCGGGCGCCGGGCGGGGCTGCGGCGCTAGAGCGCCGGGGGGCCGTGGTTGAGCATTTCGGCGATGGTCAGGTCCACCCGGGGAAGGCTGCGGGCCTTGGCGCCGAGCAGGGCCATTTCCAGGGCGGCCAGGTCGCGGTAGAGGGGAGTGCGGTCCATGGCCTGCTCCGGCGCGCCGGCCGACACCCGGACCCGGGCGCGATGGCAGCCCCTGAATTCCCGGACGCCGCGAGGGGAACGCAGGATATTGGGCACGCCGTGCAGCCGGCAGATCATCAGCCGGTGGCCGTACAGGGCGCAGCGTCCGTCCTCGTTGAGCGGACACATGATTTCCGGAAGCAGGCCTTGGGCGGTCATGGCCTTGGCCTGTTCCACGTTGGCGGCGGCTTTGGCCAGGAACCGGGCTCTTTGGTCGTCCGGCAGTTCGGCGAGGCCCTGGGCGAGGTAGAGCCATTCGATGTAGGTGTGGTGCTGGAAAAAACCGCCGCAGCAGTTGGTGGCGCAACCGGAGCAGTCGAGCCCCAGCCGGGCGGCGGCTTCGGCGTAGGCCGCGTCCATGCGGGCGTAAAGCCCGCCCAGGCGGCGCAGCAGGATTTTTTTGGAGGCGATGGGTTTCATGGGTTATTGCGGCGTTTGGGGAAGATCGTCCGTTCGTGTTTGGAACCATTCCCGGACGCATCCGGCCAGGCGCGCCACGCAGTCTTCCCGGCCGAGGCAGGCGTCGACGGTGAAATCGGCGTAACGCCGGTACAGGGGCTGGCGTTCGGCAAAGACCTCGCGCGGCTCCTGGCCTGGCCGGGTGCGGATAAAGCCCCGGCCGCGCAGATCGCCCGTGCGCGTAAGGAAGGTCGCCAGATCGATTTCCAGGAAGGCGACCGGCCCCAGTTCCTTGAGCTTGGCCATGGCGTCCGGGTCGTAGACCACGCTGCCGCCGGTGGAGATGACGCAGCGTTTGACTCCGAGCGAGCGCACCGCTTCCGCCTCAAGGCCCAAAAACGCCTCGCAGCCTTTGGCGTCGAGCAATTCCTGGAGGGCCGCGCCGTGGACCGCTTCGATCAGGCGGTCGGTGTCCAGGTGGGCGACGCCGAGGCGGGCGGCCAGCAGCTTGCCGAGGGTGGTCTTGCCCGCCCCGGCCATGCCGATCAGGCTGACGCAGCGGGCGCCCTCGTAGCGGTCGATGTCGAAGTCTGGGCTGTCCATGGCGAAAGCTCCCGGCCCGTCACCCGGGCCGGTTGTCCGGCCCGGCCAGGACCACTCGCGGCGCGTGCGAGGCGACCTCGTCCGGGGCGAGCAGGCAATAGCAGGCGATGATCACCCGCTGGCCCGGGCGGCATTTGAGCGCCGCCGCGCCGTTTAAGCAGATCTCGCCGGGTTCGCCGGCGATGGCGTAGGTGGTCAGGCGTTCGCCGTTGTCGCGGTTGTAGACGTCGACTTGTTCGTTCGGGGCGATGCCCGCGCGTTCAAGCAACGCGGGACAGATGGCGATGGAGCCTTCGTAGTCGGGATCGGCCCCGGTGATGGTGGCCAGGTGGATTTTGGCGCGCAAAAAGGAACGCAGCATGGAAAAAAACCTCGTGGATGGCGAATGCGGCCGGCGGCTGGATTCTGGAGCAAAGCAAACCAGCGCAACCCGCGCACCGTCTTTAGCCGAAATCGGGAAAAACCTCAAAGCCTATTCGGACCCGCCGCGCGGGGACGCGCCCGGGATTTTCCTTGACGGCCGGCGCGGTCATGGATACAAGCCGGACTTCCGTGAGCGTGCCGAAGTGGTGGAACTGGTAGACACACCATCTTGAGGGGGTGGCGGGCCATGCCCATGGGGGTTCGAGTCCCCCCTTCGGCACCAAACGGTAATCCAAAGCCGTCCAAGACGGCTTTTTTCTTGCCCTCTCGATCTAAAAAAGTCAATAATACCAATATATACCTCTTGGCATAAGGTCCGAGGGGTGTCTTTTGTCGTCCAGAGTCATCCGTTGACATCCACTATTTTTCGGGGTATTTCTCGGGGTAGATTGTTTGCCGCCCCAGGTTTCGGGGTAGATTGCGGGAAGCCTGTGCGGTTCCAATGATCCGACGAGGAGGCCCCCATGCCCAAAAAGATTTCCCCCCTCACTGACGTTCAAATCAAAAGCGCAAAGCCCCTGGCCGAACCCTGGAAGCTCTCCGATGGCGGGGGCTTGTTTATTTACATCGCCCCCACGGGCGGCAAGCTATGGCGCTTGAAGTACAGCTTTGCGGGAAAGGAAAAACTCCTTTCCTTCGGACCATGGCCGGATGTGAGCCTGAAACGTGCCCGCGAACGCCGCGACGAAGCCCGCGCCTTACTGACCGAAGGCATTGACCCCGGCGAAAAACGGAAGCTGGACAAGGCTGGAGCGCAAGCCAAAAAGGAGGAAGCCGCGAACACCTTTGAAGTGGTGGCCCGCGAATGGCACGAAAAACAGGTCAGGGCATGGAGCGAAGGGCACGCGGAAAAAGTTTTAGGCCGCATGGCGCAACATCTGTTCCCGGCCTTTGGCTCCATTCCGATTACCCAACTCCGCGCGCCGGTCATCCTGGCCGCACTTCGTGAAATTGAAGCCAAGGGCAACCATGAAACGGTCAAGCGGCTTCGGCAGTATTGCGAGGCGGTCTTTGCCTTCGCCATCGCCACCGGCCAGACTGAAAGGAATGTAGGGGCGGACCTTCGCGGGGCTCTTGCGCCGTGCAGGGCGAAACACCGCCCGGCCATAGTCGAGCCCAAAGCCGTTGCCGCATTGCTACGGGCCATAGACGATTATCAGGGCTCTTTCGTGGTCTTGTGCGCGCTCAAGCTGGCCCCGCTGGTGTTTGTTCGCCCCGGGGAGTTGCGGCAAGCCGAGTGGGCGGAAATCGACTTGGACTACCAGGGCGGCCCGCAATGGGTTATCCCGGCGAAAAAGATGAAGATGCGCTCTGCTCATATCGTGCCCCTGTCCAAACAATCTAAAGTGATACTTGAAGAAGTCCAGCCTTTGACGGGCGGTGGCCGGTACGTCTTTCCCTGCAACCGCACTCCCTCGCGCCCTATGTCCAATATGGCGTTGAACGCGGCCTTGCGGCGAATGGGGTATGATCAGGGCGAAATGTGCGCCCACGGCTTCCGGGCCATGGCCAGCACCCTTTTGAATGAGCAGGCATGGCCAAGCGACGTGATTGAGCGCCAGCTTGCCCACGCCGAAAGAAATTCCATCCGGGCGGCCTACAACCGGGCCGAGCGTTTGCCCGAACGCCGCCGCATGATGCAGGCTTGGGCGGATTATCTGGACGGCCTCAAGACGGGGGCGAAGGTAACGCCGATCCATCAGGCCAAGGGTTGACGATTATAAATCAAAGGCTATAATATGACAGGGCCAACTTGGGCAGTCGAGTTTGTGAACCTCGCGGCGGCGGAGGAGTTTAACGCCCTACCGGCGGACATGCGGGCCAAGCTGCAACGGACTTTTCGGCTGGTGGAAGCCCGGGGATTGTCCGCGCTGGTGATGCCTTTGGCCCGGCCGGTCGAAGGCCGGATATGGGAATTGCGCGTCACCGGCCGGGACGGCATCGCCCGGAGCTTGTACGCGGCCACGAGCGGCCAAATCCTTCTGGTGTTGCGGACGTTCACGAAGAAGACACAAAAGACCCCGCCACGGGAAATCGAGATTGCCCGGCGACGGTTGGAGGATGAAGAACATGGCGCGAATTAATGCCAAAGCCCTGCATGAACAGGCGATGCGCGACGATCCCGAGTACCGCCGGGAGTACGAGGCGCTTGAGGAAGAGTACAACTTGGTCGAGGCCATGCTCGACGCGCGGCAACAGGCCGGGTTGACCCAGGCCCAGGTTGCAGAGCGCATGGGGGTGAAACAACCCGTGGTCGCCAAGATGGAAGGTGGAAAGTCCAACGTGTCTCTCGACACCTTGAAACGCTACGCCAAGGCCACCGGAACCAAGATCAAGGTTGAATTTACCCGGGTGTAGACCAATAAATGACCCACGCCCAGCACGGGCGAAGTCATAAAAACGGCCCCGGTCAGTGATTACGGCACTGGCCAGGGCCTAACCACAACCGCATGTGAGGTGCGTTCATGGCAGGTAAACCGTTACAATTTGACGGCCAGGTGGAGT
>JADFXV010000124.1:1257-4891 GCA_015233395.1 Desulfovibrionaceae bacterium | reverse complement strand
TGCGCAGACAGGGTGATTTCGACGTTGTCCTCGGCCTGGGGCGCTTCCCCGTGGGCCGGCTTGGGTTCGGTTTTGGCGTATTTTTCCTTGGCGGACATGAACACTCCTTGGACTGTGATGCGGGCCGTCGTCCGGCCTCCTGAAAATCGGCAAGTCTCGGGATAATAACCCCGGATCGGGGTTTGTCAACGCCGGGGGGCGCAAAAAATGGCCTTTCGGAGAGACGATGAGGCAAGCAGTCGCTTCTACCCGGTTGACATGACACGGGATGCGTGTTATATGTTTTTCCATGATCAGGAGCTTCAGATGCCGGGATACCGAACGGCTTTTCCATCGTGAAGCTGTACGGAAAGTTCCGTCTGAAGTATTGGTTGCCGCCAGGCGAAAACTTTTGTGGATCGATGCGGCGGTGTCGCTCGAAGATTTACGCCTGCCGCCGGGCAACAGGCTGGAAACGCTCAAGGGCGACCGCAAGGGCCAATACAGCATCCGGATCAACGACCGCTACCGGATCTGTTTTGTTTGGAAGGGCCACGACGCCCACGACGTTGAGATCGTGGATTATCATTGAGGGACGCGATATGATGGAAAAACTCCCCCCCATTCACCCCGGTGAAGTCCTCCTGGAGGATTTCCTGAAACCGCTCGGCCTGAGCCAAACCAAGCTCGCTCTGGCCTTGCGCGTGCCGCAGCAGCGGGTGAACGAGATCGTCCACGGCAGGCGTTCGATCACGGTGGACACGGCCATGCGCCTGGCCGCCTATTTCGGCACCTCGGCCCAGGTCTGGTTGAACTTGCAGACGCGCTACGACGTGGAAAAGGCCGAAGACGAGCGCTTGGCCGAACGGATCAAAGTCGAAGTCCGGCCGCTTGAGCGCCCGAGCCGGGCGTAAACGGCAGCCGAGCGAGACCAATCAGGACCCCCATGCGCGAATCCGCCCGCGACCTCTTACGACAATACGACAAGAAATTCCCGCTCAAGCACGCCGGGGAGATCTACGCCGACACCACGGACATCGTGCGCATCGGCTACGGCGACGTCATCGAACTCGCCGGGCTGCATTATCTGGTCTTGCGCGACGAGATCGAACGCCGTTTCGGGGTCGAGGACGTCAAATACTGGGTCAAGCGCTGCCGCTGCCTGGAAACCAACCAGTCGAAGATCCTCAAGCTCGTGTTCCACGAGACCTTCCCGCAGAAATTCGGCGACGCCGAAATTTTGTGCTACCGTAGCGAACAAAAAGAAGCCCGCATCCTGGATATGGTCCGGGGCGACGCTCGCTTCATGCAGGGCTTTTCCGCGCCGGACGCGGCCGGCAACCTGGTGCGCGTGCTCGACGTCATCCGGGGCAAACGGCTGGACCTGACCGTCGAGGACATCGACGCCGATCACGAGACCTATTTCCACGACCACCTGCCGGGCCTTTTGCGCGACTGGGCCGGGGCCTGCCGGGCCATCGCCAGCCTGCACTCCCGGGACGAAAAACATGGCGACATCCGCCGCGACCACCTCTGGATCGACTACAAAAGCGGCGGCTACACCTGGATCGACTTCGACTTCACCTTCGACTGCGTGGAAAGCCCGTTCGGCCTGGACATTCTCGGCCTGGGCAATTCCCTGGTGTTTCTCGCCGGCAAGGCCGACTTGACCCCCGGGGTGATCGCCGAGACCTTCGGCGAGCGCGCTTTGGACAGTCTATGCCCCCAGGATTTTTCACTCTTCTTTCGCAACCGCCTGGTCAACCTGCGCACGATATACCCGTATGTCCCGCAATCGCTCAATAACGTGCTCATGCATTTTAGCGCCGCAAGCGAGGTCTTTTACGAATCCGTCGACGAGCTGCTCGGCGATCTCATGCCGGCCGTCGAGGACATCGACCGGGCCTAACCATCGGGCCTAACCATTTGAGGAGAACCGGACATGGACCCCAAAAAGATGCTTATCGCCGTGGACGCCTCGGAAAACGCCCAGCGCGCGGCCGAATATGCCGCCCGGATCGTGGGCGCGACGCCCGGTTTCAGCCTGACCCTGCTCACCCTTGAACGCCCGCCGGAGCGCGACCTCTACAAGGACGACGCCGCCCACCGCGCCGCCTGCCAAGCGCGCGAAGGCGAGATGCGCGCCGCCCAGGGGGCGATTAAGGCCGTCCTGGTCGCGGGCGGCGTCCCGGCGGGAATGATAAGCGCCCACTACGTCGCTTCCTGCAAATCTCCCCAGGCCGAAGGCGCGGACCAGTGCAGCCTGGGCCAGTCCATCGCCCTGGAGATACTGGACTTCGCCAAGGCTCAAGGCTGCGGCACCGTGGTCGTCGGCCGCCGGGGCGTGTCCAAGGCCGAGGAATTCCTCTTCGGCTCGGTCTCCTCCAAAATCGTCCACAACGCCAAAAACTGCACGGTCTGGGTCATCTCCTAGCCACGCACCCCATGCCGAAAGAATCGGTCGCCGCACTCGTGGCCAGGCTGCGACCCGGCTACCGCCTCGCCCGCGCCGGCCGTGTCGTCGACGACACCGGCCAGTTCATGGATATCATTCAAGGCGACGTCCTCCGCCTGGCCGGACGCCACTACCTGGTGTTCAAGGACGCCGTGGAGCGCCGCTTCGGCTACACCGACCCTAAATTCTGGGTCAAAAAATGCCTGGAGCTGGAAACAGGCGCGCGCGCCATCGTCAAACTTGTGTTCCAGGAAAGCTTTCCCCTGCGCGTCGGAACCGTCAGCACCACCTGCTTCCGCAGCCCGGCCAAGGAAGCCCGAGTGCTGGACGTTGTGCGCGGCGACGCGCGCTTCATGCAAGGCTTCGCCACCCGGGACACCGCCGGAAATCTGGTGCGCGTCATCGAAACCGTCTCGGGCGTGAGCATCGAAAACACCGTCGCCGCCCTGGACATGCCCCACGCGGACTATTTCCGCGACCTCTTCCCCAATCTTCTCGCCCGCTTCACCGGGGCCTGCCGGGCCATCGCCTGGCTGCATTCCCAAGGCGAACTGCACGGCGACGTCGGCCGCGACCACCTCTGGATCGAACACAAAACCGCAGCGATGCGCTGGATCGACTTCGACTACGCCTACGAGGCCTACGAAAACCCCTTCGGCATGGACCTGTCCGGCCTGGGCGACATCCTGGTCTTCCTGGCCGGACAAGGCGTACACACCATCGCCGGCATGCGCGAATCAGGCCTGCCCGAATCCCTCCTCGACACGCTCGCCCCGGACGATTTTTCTCTGGTCCACGGCAACCGCCTGGCCAACCTCGCCAAAATCTCCCCCTATATCCCCGAACGCCTTAATCGCATCCTGCTCCACTTCGCCGCCGCATCCGACGTCCTCTACGAATCCGTGGACGAACTGCTCGCCGATCTTACGCCCGTGGTGCAGGAGATGGGAGGGGGCTTAATCTAAAGCGGGGGCCGGGGGCGGCAGCCCCCTGGAAAAAATACAATGGTTCTGGTTTTATTCTTCTAAATGATGGATCGCGGATACATATTCGATCATCCCCAACACCCCCCATCGAGGGGGTCCGGGGGGCATCATGCCCCCCGGGCGGGGATCCAAGGGGCGCAGCCCCTTGGTCTACGGCTTGACGCCGGAGTCGGCGAGGATTTCGCCGACTTTGGCCGACAGGTTGGTGGTCACT
>JADFXV010000124.1:0-1166 GCA_015233395.1 Desulfovibrionaceae bacterium | reverse complement strand
TTGGCCCAGTTTGGCCGTGAGCCGTTCATCGAAGTGCAGGATGCCGCAGGCGGCGTCGAGTTCGGAGCGGGTCTTGATTTTATAGAGCAGGACCCCTTCGGCGTCCGGGTCCGGCTCGAACAGTTGTTTCTGCCGGATGCGGTTTAAGCCCGCGGCGGCCAGGCCGTTGAGGGTGCCTGGCGTGAGGCGGCGGTTGCGCAGGATGCGGATGATGAATTTGCCGCTTTCGGCCTCGCCTTTTTTGCGCAGGATGTGCAGGAAGAGCAGTTCGTAGAGCCGCTCCAGCATGGCTTTCAACTGGGCGGTGTAAAAGGCTCCGAGCGGGGCGAGGATGATCGCGGATTCGCGGGGGTCGAAGAAGCGCAGGGCCCGGGCGAAATCGTCCTTGAGGCAGTCCAGGCCGATGGCCGCGCCGCAGGCCGAAGCCGCCGCCTGGTCCTTGACGAAGCCTTCTTCCGAGACGGTGTCGTCCTGGTCGTCGGCGCCGGTTTTTCCGCTCAAGGTCTCGGCGAGTTTGCCGGCGATGGGGTCCATGGCCGCGATCCGGGCGATATGCGCCACGTCCGGGCGGGCCTTGATCCAGTCCAGGGTCTTGTGTTCGCCCGATTGCAGCCAGGTGGATGTCGGCGGTTTTGAGCGATTCCTCGCTGGTCGTGACCGAGGCGAACTTTTCCTGCAGCCGGGTTGGCGCGATCTCCTTGTCCGTGCCGGCGAGCCGCGACAGCACTTCGTCGAAGGGGAAGCGCAGGGTGAGGAACTGGCCTTCGCGGGCCAGGCGGGCTCGTCTGGCGGCGGTGAGGTCTTTGTAGGCCTCATGGATCACTTCCAGGGCGAAGTTGTCGATCAGGGCCTTGAAATACGGTTCGCCGAAGGTCGCGGTCTCGGTGATCTCGTCGATGCGGTCCACGGCGCCCTCGCCGTGTCGGGCGATGATCGCGTCGCTTAGGTTGTCCTTGGCCAGTCCGGACTGGTAGGTCAGGGCCTGCAGGCATTTGATCAGGATGGCCTCGGCGGCGGCGGCTTCGAGCTGTAGGCGGGGCAGGGAGTCCTGGTCGTTGTTGATGGTCGCCAGGTTGTGGCGGTTGACGGCCACGATGAAGCCTTCGATCCAGTTCTTGACGTGGACGTGGGCCGGATGTTCCGCGCTTCGCCGCAGCATGATGTCG
>JADFXV010000123.1 GCA_015233395.1 Desulfovibrionaceae bacterium | reverse complement strand
GCCCCCTCCTCCAAAAAAACTTTAGTAATGGGGGTCGCTTATCGAAAGTTACACAGCCATTCCCCGGCCCCCTGTCGAGGGGGTCCGGGGGGGATCATCCCCCCCCGGTGGGGGTCCAGGGGGCAACGCCCCCTGGCCGCCGGAGGCGACCTACGGCCGCCATGGCCTGGCGCAGTTTGTCGTGGTCTTTGACGCCGGGCGCGGATTCGACTTGGGAGTTGAGATCGACGCCGTTCGGCCGGGCTTGCGCCAGCGCCCGGGCGACGTTGTCCGGACCCAGGCCTCCGGCCAAGAGCCAGGGCAGGGGGGCTTGTAAACCCCGAAGAAACTCCAAGTCCAGTGTTTTTCCGTGTCCGCCCCCGGCCGTTCCGGCGTCCAGGAGCAGCAGGCGGCAGGCGCCGGAAAAGAGCGCGAGTTCGGCTTCCAGGGCTAAGCGCGTTGCGTGCCGCTGCGGCCAGAAGACCCGGATGACGCGCTCGGCGCCCACCGCGCGGCAGAAATCCGGGGACGCGTCGCCGTGGAGTTGGGCCAAGTCCAGGCCAGCATGGTCCATGATGTCGATGACTTCGCCGGCCGTCTGTTCCGCGAAGACGCCGACGCGCAAGGCGGCGCTTTCGGGCGTGTCCCGGGCGATGTCCCGGACGGTTTCGGGCGTGACGCGGCGCGGGCTCCCGGCGGCGAAGATGAAACCGGTCAGGTCGACGCCGAGTTCGCGGCAGGCGGCGGCGTCTTCGCGCCGCGTCAGGCCGCAGACTTTGACCAGCACGGGGGCGTTCATGAGCGGCGCGCTCCGGTGAGTCTGGTCAAGGCTTTTCCCGGATCGGCGTGTTGCATGAGCGAGGTTCCGATCAGGGCGGCGTCAAAGCCGAGCGCGGCCATTTCGTCGAGTTGCGGCCGTTTGGACAGGCCGCTGGCGCTGATCCAGAGTTGGCCGGGCTGTTTGCGGGCGATGAGCCGCCGCGAAACGGCCAGGTCGGCAGCCAGGGTGTCCAGGTCGCGGTTATTGACCTGGATGATGCTCGCGCCGCAGCCGCCGGCCTTGTCCAGGTCGGCCTCGTTAAAGACCTCGGTGACGCAGGCGAGCCCGAAACCGGCCGCCAGTTCGAGGCATTGCGCCAGTTCGGCGGCGGTGAGCATGCGGGCGATGAGCAGCAGCGCCGAGGCCGGGGTGGCGGCGGTGGCCGCGACCTGCAAGGGGTCCAGGATGAAGTCCTTGCGCAGAAGCGGCAGGCCGGGTTCGCTCATGGCGGCCAGAAAGTTCAGGCTGCCCTGGAAATAGGTTTCCTCGGTCAGAACGGAGATGGCCGCGGCGCCGGCCTGGGCATACGCCTTGGCGACGAACTCCGGGGTCAGTCCGGGGTTGATGGCTCCGGCCGAGGGCGAGGCGCGTTTGTATTCGGCGATCACGGCCAGGGGTTTGACGCCCGCCAGGGCGGCCGCGAACGGGGGGCGCGGCGAGCTTGACGGCGCGGGCAGGGCGCCTCGTTTTTCCAGCTCGCGCAGGCGGGCGATCTCGGGGGCCTTGGCCAGGCGGAATTTTTCAAGCATGGCCGGTTTCCGCAAAGACCTTCGCGGCCGCACCCTCGGCCAGGGCGGTTTTGGCCTTGTCCAGGGCTTGATCCAGGCTCAGGCCCTCTTCCAAAAGGTGCAAGGCCACGCCCAGGTTCAGCGCGACCATGTCTTTCATGGCCGCCGGGCCCTTGCCCGCGAGCAGGCCGCGCGCCACGGCCACGGCTTCGGCCTTGCCGCCGACGACCACGTCGGCGGGCTGGCGGCGGGGAAAACCGTATTTTTCCGGATCAAACGTGTCTTTGCGCGTCCAGCCTTCGCGCACCCAGACCAGGTCCGCCGGGCCAAACGGGGTGATTTCGTCGAAGCCGCCCGCGCCGTGGACCACCGCGCCGCGCTTCAGGCCGGTCAGGGCCAGGGTTTCGGCCATCAGCGGGACGAAGCGCGACAGCGGCACGCCGAGCAGCTGGTGGGTCGGCCGGGCCGGATTGAGCAGCGGCCCCATGAGATTGAACAGGGTTCTGGCGCCGAGTTCGCGGCGGATGGGCATGATGCGCGAGAAGGCCGGGTGGAAATTGGGGGCGAACAGGAAGACGAAGTTGCGCGCGGCCAGTTCGTGCTCCACCGCGCCCGGTTCGACGGTCAATTGCATGCCGAGCGCTTCGATGACGTCGGCGCTGCCGCAGGCGCTCGACACGGCCCGGTTGCCGTGCTTGACCACCTTGTGTCCGAGGGCGGCCAGGTACAGGGCCACGACGGTCGAGCAGTTGAAGCTGCAAGTGTTGTCGCCGCCGGTGCCGCAGGTGTCGATGCGGTCGCCCGCGAGGTTTTCGACCAGCCGGGCTTGTTCCAGGGCGGCCGCGACGCCGCAGGCGATTTCCAGAGCGGTCTCGCCCTTGGTTTTGAGCCCCATGAGGAAAGCCCCGGCGCAGGAGGGCGGCATCGTGCCGTCGTACAGCGCCCGGAAGGCTTCCAGGGCTTGGGCCTCGGAGAGGTTGCGGCCTTGGGCGAGGATTTCGAGAATTTCCATCGATGCTCCTGAGGGATGCTCCGGGGTGATGCTCCGGGACCGGGACCACGGCGCTTGCGTGGACAGCGCCCTGATTACGTAATCCAAAAGACGCCGGTTTGGAAGCGCGGGCGCGGTCTTGTCCGGATTTCTTTCACGTTGCCGGGCGGTCGCCTTTGGGCTAGAGAGCGCCGATGATGCAAAGGCGCGGCAAGCGGTCATGATCTGCACCAAATGCGGCTTTGAAAACGAGGACCGGCGGCGATTTTGCCGGGAATGCGGGCGCAAGCTCCAATCGGGCGCGCCCGATTGGTCCGAGGGGTCCGCGCCCGTGCAAGCGGGCGGACCGGAGAGAGCGGGCGGGTTGTTTGCGTCCCTGGGGCGCCGTCCGGCCGGAGGCGGGCTTGGCCGGTACGTCGAGGCCTGGATCTACGCCTTTGTCCTGATCGCCCTGGGATTTTCCCTGATCCGCCTGGACCAGGCCTGGCTTTTGTACCTGCTGGTTCCGCTGGCGTTTTTTTGCCTGAGGCTCAGGGGGCTTTAGGCTCGGGCGGCTTGGCGGCGCAGCATTTGGTTTCGGCGTGGCTGTTGCACGGGCTTTTCTGGAGGCGCACGTCGACGCAGCCCTTCAGGTAGTCGACTTCCAGCCTGGCTGAAATGCGTTCGCGTCCCCAGTCCGGAGAGGAAAAGAGCACCAGTTTCTTGTCGGCCGGCTGGGCGTAGAATTCGGTGTAATGCATGGCCCAGTAGCCCGTGTAGATGTAAATTCCCGTGCGTTTGCCCAAGAAATAGAATTCCTCGGGCGGTTTGCAGGTCAGACTCGCGAGCGCCTTTTGCAGGGCGCACTGCGTGAGTTCTTCCTCGTCGAAGACCTGGGCGCGGGCGCTTGTCGCGGCCGTAAGGACAAGCAGCAAGGCGATCAGACAAGCGCGAAACGGCATCGGTCCCCCACCGGGAAGACGGTTATTCCATCAAATCCAGGAACATTTGGAAGCCTATCGGACTGTCGGTCTCGCATTGCTCCCTGCAGCCCACGCACTGGTAACTGCCGCGCTTGTAATACCAGATGGCCTTTCTCGGATTGGCGCAGTCGAAATAGGAATAGACCTGGGCGTCCACGGCGCCGCAAAAAAGCTGATACCCTTCCCTGCGGATATACTCAACGAATCGCATAGTCCTCCGGCGGCCGGCCGGACACGAATTATTCCAAGCTGATTTCTATGGTGAAGTCGCCGAATTCGGTAGTGAAGGGTACGGCCATGATCGGGCTTTTGGCCAAATGAGCGATGGAATGGTTGGCGCCCATGACCACCGTGGGTGTGGAGGATTGCAGAATCGTCCCGGATTCGGCCAGCCATTTTCTCGCCTGGCCGGAAATCATGTTGGTCAGTTCGCCCACCCCGTCCTTGACGTCGCTGAGCAAGTCCTGGATGTCGCCGCCGAGCATGTTCTTGACCACGGCCACGGCGCAGGTTTTGGTGAAGGTCACGGACAGGGTGCCGTTGACCGCCCCGGTCAGGCCGATGACCCCGGAAACGTCGCCCTTGGCGGTGTGGTCTTTTTTGACGTACGGCGCCCCGGCCTTGGGAGTGATCATGGCCATGGTGCCCAGGACGTCGGTGACCGCCCGGATGAACGGTTTGGCGATAAGAATATCCACGCAAGCTCCTTGGCGCCTTTGTCAAACCTCGCGACGCACTCTCCCCGATAACAGCCCCGGCGTCAACCGGTTCCGGGGACAAAGCACGCCCCGGCGATATATTTTTTCGAGCAGCCCCGGAGGTTCAATCGAGCTCGTATTCGCCGCGCCAGTCCCGGCCGTCCTCGAAGCGCGGCTGCGCGGCCTTGGTGAACAGGCAGTCGCCCATGACCAGATAGTCCATCTCGGTGCGCATGAAGCAGCGGTAAGCGTCGTCCGGAGTGCACACGATCGGCTCGCCCCGGACGTTGAAGCTGGTGTTGACCACCACGTCGCAGCCGTGGCGCCGCCTGAAGGCTTCGATCAGCTTCCAGTAGCGCTCGTTGGTGCGCGCGTGCACGGTCTGGATGCGCGCCGAGTAGTCCACGTGGGTGACGGCCGGCAGGGTCGAGCGCTGGACGTAGAGCCGCTCGTACATCTCCATGTCGTTGTATCCCGGCGGCAGGGGGCGGCGCAGCGCTTCGTCCACCGGGGCCACGACGAGCATGTAAGGCGAAGGCCGGTCGAGCTGAAAATATTCGCCCGCGCGTTCGGCGAGCACCGAGGGGGCGAAGGGCCGGAAGCCCTCGCGGTACTTGATTTTCAGGTTGAGCTTTTTTTGCATCTCGGGATTTCTCGGATCTCCCAGGATGCTGCGGCCGCCAAGGGCCCTTGGGCCGTATTCCATGCGGCCCTGGAGCCAGCCCACTGCGTTTCCTTGGGCCAGAAGGTCGCTCACCGTGTCGCACAGCGCGTCGAAATCGTCGAATTTCGCAAACGGCGCGCCGTGCCGGGCGGCGCAGCGCCGGATGTCGGTGAAGGAATATTCCGGCCCGAGATAGGAGCCGCGCATGTGGTC
>JADFXV010000122.1 GCA_015233395.1 Desulfovibrionaceae bacterium | reverse complement strand
GAAAACTTTTTTTCAAAAAAGTTTTCCCCGGATTCTCCCGCTAGAACGTGTACTTGAGTCCCATCAGGATGCGCCAGACGTCGCCGTTTTGGGCGCGGTTGACGAAGCTGCGGCCCCAGATGGAGCGGTCGAAGTCGCCGTGCGCCCAGCCGAGGTCGGCGTACATGGCCAGGTTTTCGTAGATCATGTATTTGTTGTCGAGCGAAACGCCGTAGACCCATTCCGTGGTGGCGATGTCGTTGCCCATGCCGTAGTAGGTTCCGACTCCGCCCAGGGCCACGCCTTGGCGCAGGGCGTGGGGCGAATTGGTTCCGTTGACGAAGTTGAAGGTCAGGCGGTGGCTTAAGTCTTTGAGGAAGGTGATCTTGTCGAAGGTCACGCCCAGGCCCCAGGAGCCGACCTGGCTGACGCTCATTTTATCGTTGTACCATTCCCCTGCGTCGTCGTTGAACAGGAAGGAGCCGCCGGCGTTCCAGCTGGAGACCATGTAGGGCAGGCGCTGGGAACCGCCGGTGATGCCGCCGGTGTCGCCGGTGCTCCAGTAGCCCCAGACCGACGGGGTCAGGAAATCCAGCCCGCTGTATTCCAGGGCGGCGTCGACGAACCAGCCTTGGCGGTTGTCGTAGCTGTGGTCGCCGGAGGCGGCGTTGCCGTAGATCACGTCGGCGTAGAATTTGACCGGGTCGAGGGCTTTGACTTCGATGGCCGCGCCCAGCCAGAAGGCGCTATTGAGATCATTGCCCCAGGTGGCGGGCAGGCCCAAGGTGCCCGGGCCGGCCGGGACGAGGTGGGCGCCGATGCTGGAGGGCGACAGGTCGGCTTCGCGGCCGATCAGGGCGTAGGCGGCCCAGGGGGTGATGTTGACCGGATCGGTGGTGACCGCGCCGGCCAGGTAGAAGGCGTCGACGTTGGCCATGCCGCCGGTGGTGTTGGGCGCGAAGTCGGCGTAGGTGTTGCGCGGCCGCAGGTAGCCGAACTTGAGGGCGAAGACGTCGGGAACGATGGGCGCGGTGATGGCCAGGGCGGCGACCTGGGTGTCCAGGACGAGGCCGCCGGCGAAGTAGGAGCTGACCGGGTTTTGCCAGTTCTGATACCCGGCGTCGACTTCCACGCTGGTGTTCGGGACAGTGAAGATCAGGTAGGCGTTGGACACCTGGACGGCCTTGGGCGGATTGTCGACGGCCAGGGCGTTGCCCCAGGAGGCGTCGTTGAGACGGACCTGGAGGCGGAATTTCAGGTTTTCGTTGGTGATGAAATCGGTCTGCAACTGAAAACGTTCATAGATGGACAGCGGCTGCGCGGCCATCGTTCCGGTGGGATCCCTGCCGGTGAAGTTGTAATTGCTCCAGGAATTCATGTGGATGCGGGCGTCGCCGGACATCTTGACCTCGGTTTCGGCCAGGGCCGTTCCCAAGGCGCCAAGCAGCATGGCCGCCGCCAGGGCGAGCGTGACAAATCGTTTCATTGCCGTTGTCCCTCCTTCCAATGCGTTGAACGATAGTGCGGTTGGTCGCGCGCGGACGGCTCTGCGTCGCCGCGCGACTTGACGCTTGGCATTAACCGCCCCCGATTTCGTTGGCAACAGGAAAAGTAGCGATTTTTTAACAAAAATGTCAAATTGTACGCTGAATCGACGCCAAGTCAAGCGCAAAATCGAAGAAAAAGAGAAGTGAGGCGATCAGGACACTTTTGTCGCAGGCGGCTTCGGGTCCGGTGGGACGTCCCAAAAAAACAATGGATATTCCCGGCCCTCTAGAGTATGCTCGCAAGCGGAAAATATCCCCATTTCTTGCGTCTGTTCACGGGGAAGGCCCCGCGCGCGGCGGGGCCGCGCGGCGCAAGCCGCCGGAGCGCGATGGCGACGATCGTTCGTTTCTGGCGGCAAATGGGCGTCATACATGCAACACGAGCCGGAGGGCCTTCATGAAGCTATCGTTTTCAATGAAAATCACGCTTCTGGTCATCCTGTCCATCTTCATCGTCAGCGCCGCCATCTTTTTCTCCACCTTCGTCTTTCTGACCCGCAGTTTCAGCGAAGAAGCCAAGGGCATGCTCACCGAGCGGCAAAGGGGCGTGCAGTCCGACTTCAACACACTGAAAATGCAAAGCCTGGCCACGGCCTGCCTGGTCGGCCTGAACCTGGAGGTCGCCCAGGCGGTCGAACGCCGCGACACCCCCGCGCTGCTTCGGCTCAGCAAAAAATTGATGGAAAAAGTCCAGCCCGACTTCATGACCATCACCGACAAGGACGGCGTCGCCCTGGCCAGAAGCCATTCCGACAAGGTCGGCGATTCGGTGCTCAACCAGCTGGCCGTGCAAAAAGGCCTGGCCGGCCAGGAAACCGTGGGCGTCGAGGAAGGCACGGCCGTCAAGCTGTCCGTACGCGCGGGAGCGCCGATCTATCTCGACGGCAAGGTCGTGGGCAGCGTGGCCCTGGGTTTCGACCTGGCCAGCAACAAATTCGTGGACGGCGTGAAAGAGAAAATGGGCGTGGAATGCACCATCTTCCAGAACGACACCCGCATCACGACCACCATCATGCGCGAAGGCAAGCGCGCCATCGGCACCAAGATGGACAATTCCAAGGTCATCGACGCCGTGCTCCAGAAGCAGGCTGAATTCCACGGCGAGAACATGATTCTCGGCTCGTTGTACGACACCGTCTATTGGCCGCTGATCGCCGCCGACGGCAAGGTCGGCGGCATGTTTTTCGTCGGCCAGGACCGCAAGCTGATCGACAAGGCCCAATCGAGCGTCGTTTTGGCCGTGCTGCTGTCCGCGGGCGCGGTCGGCCTGATTATGATCGTGGTCTCCATTTTCCTGGCCAACACCCTGACCAAGCCGATCAAAACGAGCGTGGCCTTCGCCGAACAGGTCGCGGCCGGGGACTTAAGCCAAACCCTGGAGGTCGAGCGCAGCGACGAAATCGGCGTTTTGGCCAATGCCCTGCGTCATCTGGTGGCCGCGCTCAAAACCATGATCGCCGACGTGGACGCCAAACGCGCCGAGGCCGACGCCGCGGCCGGAAAGGCCAACGTCAGCCGCCTGGAAGCCGAACAGGCCCGCAAGGACGCCGAGAACGCCAAACGCGAAGGCATGCTCCAGGCGGCCACCCAGCTTGAGGGCGTGGTGGCGGGCATCACCACCGTTTCCGGCGAACTCAACAGCCAGATCGAGACCTCCAGCCACGGCGCCGACCTCCAGGAGCAGCGCACCGCCGAAGCGGCCACGGCCATGGAGGAAATGAACGCCACCGTCCTGGAAGTGGCCCGCAACGCCGCCAGCGCCGCGGACCAGGCTAAGGACGCCCGGACCAAGGCCCAAGAGGGCGCCCAGGTCGTGGGCAACGCCGTCAAAGCCATCGCCGTGGTCGACCAGCTGGCCAAGGAGCTGGAAAAGGGCATGGGCGAACTCGGCAGCCAGGCCAAATCCATCGGCAACATCATGAACGTCATCAGCGACATCGCCGACCAGACCAACCTTCTGGCGCTCAACGCCGCCATCGAGGCCGCCCGGGCCGGGGAAGCCGGACGCGGTTTCGCCGTGGTCGCGGACGAAGTGCGCAAACTGGCCGAAAAGACCATGACCGCGACCAAGGAAGTGGGCCAGGCCATCAGCGCCATCCAATCCGGCACCGTGCATAACATCGATATGGTCAAGCAGGCCTCGACCGCCGTCGACCAGGCCACCGCCCTGGCCAACGATTCGGGAAGCGCGCTCAAGGAAATCGTCGAGCTCGTCGACCATACCTCCGACCAGGTCCAATCCATCGCCGCCGCGGCCGAAGAGCAATCCGCCGCCAGCGAGGAAATCACCCGCAACATCGCCGAGGTGCGGCAGGTGTCCGCCGACATCGCCGACGGGACCAAACGCTCGGCCGAGGCGACCACCGAACTGGCCAAGCTCGCCGAGGAGCTCCAGGGCGTGATCGCCTCCTTCCGCTCCGAAGACGGCCGGCCCGGGCCGCGCAACGCCCCGGCCCTCGCGGTCAAGAAAACCCCGGCCAAGGCCCTCGCGGCCACGAAGCCCAGGGCGCTCGGCAGCTGAAACGCCCCGCATCGCGGAACGCGAAAAAGCAGGGACCTTGTCCCTGCTTTTGTTTTGAATCAACCACGCCAAGCGCTCACACGAGGTTCTCATGACTGACGCAACTCACGCCCAGGCCGTGCTCTTCCCGGGCCAGGGCTCACAGGAAAAAGGCATGGGCCGCGATCTGGCCGAGGCCGGCGCCGAGGCCAAGCAGCTCTGGATCATGGCCGAAAAGGCCAGCGGACTGCCGCTTCGCGAAATATACTGGGAAGGCGAGGAAGCCGACATGGCCGCCACCCGCGCCCTGCAACCGGCCATGACCGCCGTCACCCTGGGCCTGTGGTACAGGCTTCGCGGCAAACTGGCGCCGCTTGGACTGGCCGGCCACAGCCTGGGCGAATTCGCCGCCCTGGCCGCCTCCGGAGTCCTTCAACCGGCCGCCGCCATCGAACTCGTCGCCCTGCGCGGCCGGCTCATGGACGAGGCCGGTAGGTCCTCGACCGGCAAAATGGCCGCCGTGCTCAAACTGACCCAGCAACAGACCGAAGACCTGGCCGAGGCGGCCAGGCGACAAAGCCAGGCGCGCCTGCACCTGGCCAACTACAACTCGCCCGGCCAATTCGTGCTCAGCGGCGAGGCGGCCGCCATCGAAGCCGCCTGCGCCCTGGCCAGAGATTACAAGGGCCGCGCCATCGTCCTGCCGGTCTCCGGCGCCTTCCACAGCCCGGACATGGACGAAGCCAACACGGAATTCGCCAAGGTCCTGGCCAAAGCGGATTTCAATACCCCCCAAATACCCGTCTACCTCAACGTCACCGGCGAAACCGCCGCCGGCCCCGAAGCCGTCCGGGCCGCCATGGGCAGGCAGATGATCTCCCCGGTGCAATGGATCAAGACCATGCAGGGCATGTTCGCGGCCGGAGCGCGCGACTTCGTCGAACTCGGGCCCAAAGGCGTGCTTGCCAAACTCGCCAAAGCCAACCTGGAAGACGTCCAAACCGGACAGATAAGCACCCTGGAAGCCGTCGAGGCATTGTGAGGGGAGAGAAAAGAAG
>JADFXV010000121.1 GCA_015233395.1 Desulfovibrionaceae bacterium | reverse complement strand
CGAAGAGTCAAATGTGACCACTTTGGAGAAGTCGACAGTGGGAATGGAAACGGCTCAGGCGATTGGAAAGAGATTCTTGCTTTGGCGGCAATCGGGGCACCCGGTCGCGCCGGTCGCACCGGTCAGGCGGTCAGAGGTTATTTTGCCGTGTCCGGCGCGCGAGCTTTACGGCCCTTCATTTCCGTCTTGTCCGGTCTTTTCCCGCCGGGCGCGATCGGTTTCCTCCAGTTTGTAAGCCACGTAATACTTAAATATGTTGCGCACGTACCGCACCGGCCCCTGTCCCAATTCCCTGGCGGCCACCAACTCCACGTTGTTGAACCAAACGTAAGGCGCCAGGCCTTGTTTCTCGGCCATTTTGCGGTAGGCGGCGATCTTGTCCGCGCCGGCGTTGTAACTGGCGAAGGCGAAAAGCGTTCGGTTCGTTTCACTCAAGGGGGCGCCTTTGAAGTAGGCGGCCATCATCGCGGCCATGTACTTGGCCCCGCCGTGGATGTTGGGCTCCACCTGCCGTATGTCGCCCACCTGGAGCTTGCGGCCGGTGGCGGGCATGAGCTGCATGACGCCGACGGCGCCCGACGAACTTCGCGCGTTCTGGTCCAGTCCGGACTCCTGGTAGCCCTGGGCCATCAGCAGCAGGCTGTCGAAGCCGTACTGGCCGCCGTACTTCCTGAACAGCTCCACCAGCGCGTCGAAGCGGCGCATGTCCTCGTCGCCGCGCGCGTTGCGCATCTTTATCGCATCGGCCTCGAACTGGGCGTAAATGGCCCGCTGGAGGCCCCTGCGGGTGGAGTCCGGGATGATGCCGTCGAGCACCGCCTTGAGCTTGGGGCTGTTCTTGCGGATGGCCCAGGCGATGACCCCGTCCTTGCGCAGGACGAGATCCGGGCGCAGCACGATGCGCGGCAGGAAATCCTTCCACAGGGCCACCAGCCGGTCGTCCTTGACCGCAATCCGGATCAGCCCCGCACTGAGCATATCCAGTTCGTCTTCGTCCTGGAGCTCCTCGGGCAAAAAAACGATGCGCACGGGCGCTTTTCCCTCCCGGGCGAAACGCTCGTTTAAGGCCTCGAGGCTCTGGTGGTAGCTGGTGGCGCCGCGCACATGAACCTCGCGGCCCGAGAGGTCGTCTAAACTGGTCAGCGCCGGCGCTCCGGGGCCGGTGACCACGATTTCGTTCATGGTGTCCGTGATGGGCACGGTGAAGTCCACCGCCAAAAGCCGCTCCGGGGTCACGGTGATGCTCCCGGCGGCAATGTCGGCCTTGCCCTCCAGAAGCGAGGGGAGAAGCCTGTCGAAGGTCATGGGGGTGATGATGACGGTCAGGTGGCGCTTACCCGGGAATCCCTTGGCGAGGTGGGTTTCCAGGTCGCGAACGGCATCGGCCGCCAGCCCGTGCTGCTTTCCCTTGTCGTAGAAGAACTGGGTGCGGCTGAAGGGCACGGCGACGCGGATGATGCCTCGCTTGAGCATCATGTCGAAATCGCCGGTGTAGGTGCCGGTGTCGGCCTTGAAGCCGCCCCCGTCGGCGTAAGCGGAAAAGCCGGAGACGGCGAGGACGAGCGCAAGGACGGCGAGGCTGGAAGCGAGGCGTTGCATGCGGCCCTCCTGAGGGAAGGATCGGTCTTTTCGAGAACGGCGAAAAGGCTCCTGACCGTTTATCGATTATGCCGCCGAAGGCCAGAGGTCAAGGCTGCGGCGTCCTCCGGCAACCAGGCCGCAAAAACGGTTGCGCCCGGCGCGGCCATTGCCGCAAAACCATCCGGAATTCAGGCCGCCTGGAAAGAAATCCATTTCAATTTGTCCTGTCCCCGGCCTACGAAACGCCCAAAAACCGCGAAAGGGTCATATCTGACCAGAAGGTCAAATATGACCCTTTGTTCCGGCCATTCATGATCGAAATAAAACCCTCTTCCTGTCAAATTATTCCCAGATACCACGATGATGGATGCAACCATGCCGTGTAACGCCGGCATGGCACAGTAAATGTAACTACAAAAAAGAGCAAACAAAAGCAATGACATGCCTCATGCCGAAATTATGCCGCCCTCCATGGGCGGGTGGCGGCCTGGAGATTGGCTTGAAAAACGTGAGGCGACCCCTCAATAAAAAACCTCACTCAAATGTATAACCGTTAAATAAAAGATATTGTAAGCCTACACAATTACATACAAGGAAAACTTAAATGAAAAAATTGATCTATTGCTCGGCATTCATGGCAATACTGGCTTTTTCATTACTATTTATCGCCGGTGCCTACGCGTCCGACATGGACACCCTCATCGAATCCGCGGCAAAACAGTCTTATGTATTCAAAACATATCTGAAGGATGATGACGTTCAAATCCAATCCAAGAATGGCGACGTGGTTTTGACCGGAACTGTCTCCGAAGAAACCAGCCGGTCATTGGCCAGAGAAACGGTTGCCAGCCTGCCCGGGGTGAAAAGCGTGGACAACAAGCTGGAAGTGAAAGGCGACCTTCCGGTCAAGTTCACCGATGCCTGGCTCGTTGCCAAGGTAAGATCCACGCTGCTTTTCCACCACAAAACGCACGCCTACCAAGCCGAAGTATCGGCCAAAGACGGGATCATCACCTTGCGCGGCCGCGCCCGCAGCGCGGCCCAAAGGGACCTGACGGCGGAATACGCCAGGGACGTGGAAGGCGTCAAAGACGTAAACAACGAGATGACGGTCTCAAACGCCGCCATGAAGCCCGACTCGAAAACCATGAGCGAAGCGATGGACGACATCAAGGAATCCCTCGACGACGCGTCCATCACCGCCCTGGCCAAGATGACCCTGCTTTATCATCGCTCGACCAGCGTCCTTAACACCACGGTGGATACGAAAGAAGGCGTGGTCACGCTGGGGGGCAGGGCCAAAACCAAGGCTGAAAAGAACCTGGCCGCAAAGCTCGTCGGCGACGTGCGCGGCGTGAAAAAAGTGGTCAACAACATGAGCGTCGAAGACATAAAGGCCATTTAGGACAGCCAGGGCCAGTCATCCACCATCCGGGCGGGACGGCTCCATATTAGGGAATGGAAAGGAGAAATTATGAAGGACTACCGTCGCCTCCGGCTTTATTTCATGTGCATCGCCCTGGTTGCGACCCTGGCCGCCTGCGCGGGGAACGCCAACCGGGAAAGCACCGGCGAGTATGTCGACGATTCGGCCCTGACCACTAAGGTCAAGACGGCAATATACAACGATCCGATGCTCGAGGTTCTCGAAATCAAGGTCGACACGTTCAAGGGCGTGGTGGAACTCCACGGCGTCGTGGAGTCCGAGAAGGTCTCCGCCCAGGCCGAAAAGGTCGCCAACTCCGTTCGGGGCGTCAAAAGCGTTCAAAACGACCTTGTCGTGAGATGAATCGGCTTGCGCCGATTATATAAGCGCTTCAATCTTTACCACAGGGGATGAACCAATGTCGATAGGAACCATATTACTCGTCGTTTTGATACTGGTGTTGCTAGGCGTTATCCCCGTTTGGCCGCACAGCCGGTCCTGGGGTTACGCGCCAAGCGGCCTTCTCGGCACGATTCTCATCATCCTATTGATCCTGTTCTTGCTGGGCAGAATCTAGAAACCAACAGGACGCGGCTGTTTGTCCCGAGAAAAAGCCCTCACCCTGAATAAACTTGTATCGAAACAAGGTGTAACATGAAATCAAGCGACAAGAACAAAACTCAAGGCAAGCTGCACCAGGTAACCGGCAAGATCAAAGAAGTTGCCGGAAAGATGATTGGCAATCCCAGCCTGGAAATAAAAGGCAAGGTCGAAGGCCTTGACGGAGTAATTCAAGAAAAAATCGGCCAGCTGGAAAAAATAACGGAAAAATAGAAACGATTCAAGACGGAACGATCCAAAAATAATACCACCGGAGGCACTTCATGCGCAGCACACACAAAAATTGGTTTGTTTTCAGTCTCGCCGCCATTTTGCTCATGGCCGCAGCCTCGGGTTGCGTCCGCAACGGCAGCTCGACCACGGCCGCGACCACGCCCGAGCCCATGGACGTCCGCGAAAGGGCAGTGATCGTCCACAAGGACGACGGTTCCCGGAGATACTACCGTGACGACAACGGCAAGCTCTATTACGTCGACCAGGCCGGCGCGGTCCACACCATCGAAAGGCATACGCGGGTCGAGACCGGCGGCAACGGATTGTATTACATCGTCGACGACGACAATGTAAATTATCGTACGGACAATAACGGCCGCTTGTTCTATCGCGATGATTCCGGCAGGAAGGTATATATTGAAGAAAGCGGCTCCGGTCATGTCATCGACCCCTTACCCCTTCTGCGCGGCGAGTCATATCCTATGATAGAGAACGCAAGGAGTCTGGACAGCTGCAATGCATCATGGAGAACATGCACGGCCAGATGCTACGACGCAGCCGATCTGAGCAATAGGCGCAGCTGCCTTGGGGAATGCGACATCCAAAGAGAGCGGTGTGATAGATAGCAACCGATGTTATAGACTTTTCTGGATAATGGTCCGTTCCCGCCAGAGAGGACAAATTGGATGACATTGAAGAGAACAGTTGAATATCTGTCAGACTGAAGCGTTTAGGTGGGAGCAAACAGTACGGTTTGCAAAAAACTGACAACCATCCGCGAGGATGCCGGCCAAAGGAAAAACGTTATGAATATCAATTCGATCAAGCTCACGATGTGTTCCTGTGTCATCTCGACTGCCTTGCTGATCGCGGTTGCCGTACCCGCCTGGGCGCAAAAGGCGGCGGCGCCTGACGCCGTGGAGCAGACCAAGGTGGAAAAGTCCGCCGCGGATTGGGTCGAGGCGCGCATCACCAAGCTCCACGACAAGCTCCACATCACCGCCGTCCAGGAGCCGGCCTGGCAAGACGTCGCCAAGTCGATGCGCGAAAGCGCCATGTCGATGAAGGTCCTGATCGACAAATGGGCCTTCAAGTCCGCCAAAATGACCGCGCTCGACAGCCTGAAGCTGCACGGGGAGATGGCCGAGGAACATGCCAAGGGCATGCACAAGCTCTACCCTTCGTTTGAGGCTCTCTACAAAGTGATGCCCGCCGCGCAGCAGGCGATCGCCGACGATGTATTTGCCCGCCACGAAGGCCGCAAACATGACAAAAATATGTAATTGCGCCGGTGAAGGGACAGGAGTCACGGCACATCGCTGACGTCGCCCAGAGGAAATCATTAT
>JADFXV010000120.1 GCA_015233395.1 Desulfovibrionaceae bacterium | reverse complement strand
AGTCCGGCCGTCGGCAAGTTCTATTTCAAAACGCATTGGTTCACTCCAATATTTGGTATTTAAAGCCTTTTGGGCTCTTATCAGCCGGTAATTAGGGAGGCAAGAGATGTCCTGGCTACAGCGCTGCGTCTCTTACCATGGAGTCAGAACCGATCCGGTTTTTATCGTCGAGGACAGCAAACCTTGCACTCATCCCGGCCGGAAAATCGCCAGGCGCTTCATGGGCGACCTGGTTTGTCCGGGCTGCGACCGGACTTGCAGGTTCCCTGCGGGCGAAGGTCTTTCGCACGATGACGCATTTTATGTCGAGAATTGGCGAGAATAAGGAGAGCTGAATGCTTTGGAAATCAAAACCAGCCCCGGAACAGCCCAAGGAGCGTTCACCCTATGTGGATGCCCGAGCCGAATGGCTTGAACGCTACGGCAGCTACATTCAACGTGCCCGGAGGGCATGGCTCGTTTCGCTGGTCGCCCTGGGTGTCGCCGCCTTCTCCGTCGTCGGGAACGTGATCCAGGCCTCCCAGTACCATGTGGTGCCCTACGTGGTTGAAATCGACCGCCAGGGGAATGCCGCCGCCGTCGGCCGGGCCGACAAGGCGTTGCCGATCTCGCCGCGTCTGATCCAAGCCGAACTTGGCAACATCGTCACACACTGGCGAACGGTCACTGTGGATCTCGATCTGCAAAAACGGTTTGTGGACCGCCTTAGCCATTTCGTGACTGGCGCGGCCCGTGGCCAGCTCAAGCAGTGGTACGAGGCGAATAATCCGTATGAGCGAGCGAAAACCTCACTCGTCCAAATCAGCATAACCGCTCTGCCCGCGCCGGTCAGCGCGGATTCTTGGCGCGTGGAATGGGTCGAGGTCACGCGAAACCATACCGGTATCCAGCTCTCCAGTGACGCGTACCAGGCCACGTTGACGATCAGCATTCAGCCTGCGGCCACGGAAGCGGAGATTCTGAAAAACCCCGGCGGCGTCTACATCACGAATATCAGCTTTTCAAAGGTCATTGGCCCCGCCGCCGCATCATCTCAAAAACAGGAAACACGCTGATGAACTTCAAAAAAGTACTCCTTTGCGTTTCGATGATGCTTGCGCTCTGCCCGCCTCTTTTGGCGGCGCCTGCGTCCCCTCCTGAAAAGGGCAAAGAAATGGTGCCCGAGACCTTCAACATGGACGCACCACCGACCGGCAAAAAAGCGGGTCAGGGCAAACCCAAAGCCGTCGCGCTACAACCTGACGACTATTTGAGCCCGAGCGTCCCTCTGACCCCCAGGGAGCGCAACACGGTCCAAATGGTCAAAGACGCCGAGAACTCAAGCGCGCCTCCCATGCAGGCTGGCGGCAAAATTTTGTACGCTTACGGCGCTACGACCCCCACGGTGATCTGCGCGCCGCTTCAAATTTGCGACGTCGAACTCCAGCCCGGCGAAACCGTCAACGAAGTCATTCCTGGTGACTCGGTACGGTGGAGCATGGAGCTGGTTAAATCCGGCGACACGCCGCATGTCCTCATCAAACCGATTGATGCGGGCCTTTCGACCAGCGCGGTGATCACGACCAACCGGCGATTTTACTACCTCTACCTCAAAAGCCAGAAAACCGGGCACACGCCTCATATCGCTTTTTTGTACTCGGACGAAAACGCGGCCAAGCTCAAAGATAGCCTGGCCGCGAACAGACCGAAGCCGCAAGAGGAGATGGCCACCGCCGATTTGAGCAAGCTGAACTTTACCTATGACATCAAGGGCGACACGGCGTGGAAGCCTCTTCAGGTTTATGACGACAGCCGCCAGATGTTCATCAAGTTCCCGGATCAAATTCAGTCCGGAGATGCGCCCATCTTGCTTGTTCGCAACAACGGACAAGACACCATGGCCAACTTCAGAATGAAGAACTTGACGATGGTGGTCGATGGCGTATTTTCCGAAGCGATTTTGATTTCCGGTGTTGGCAGCAAGCAGCAACGCATTACCATTCGGAAAAAATGAGGCGGTCATGAAAAAATCTTTCCTGGTCGCCCTCTTCGCGGTCTCGCTCATGGCGGCCAGCTGCGTCCACAGTACTCCCAATGGTGATGGTGGAGCGTCCTCCTATGACGGGGTGAGCGACAACTACCCGAGCGATGCGTCCGACTTGGCCGTTTACGCGGCCGACGAGCTGGCCGGGCAATACCCGCCGGTAAGCACAACCCTTCGCCTGGCCAAGACCCGAACGCCTTTTGGCGAACGGTTTGAAGCAGCCTTGCGCTCGAAAGGCTTTGCTGTCTCAACTGGCCAAGATTCGGGGATTGGGGTCAGGTACGTCCTTGATATTATCCAAGGCCAAACACCGCCCTCCTGTTATCTCCAAGTCCGTACCTCCGATGGCGCGAGCTTAGGAAAGGTGCGCGAGCTGGTGGGCATGTCGTTTACCAACCCTGAGCCCGCGCCCTCCTCGGTCCAATCCAAGAATTTACCGGCCGAACCGATGGCCGAGCCCGCAGTTACACCCAAGGATCTTCGCGCTCAGCCGCTGGCGGCCGATTCCCCCGCCGCGCCTTTTTCTGTGGATAAAGCCACGGCCGTGGTCGCACCTGATCCCAATGATGCCGCGCCCGCCCCGGAAGATCCCAGCGCCGTTGTTGTCCATAAAAAGAGCCAGGCCAAACGGTACGCTAAATATCGTAAGGTTTCGGTGGAGGATTTTTGCCGGTGGAATAAGGTTTCGCCCCAAACCTCCCTCGAACCCGGCCGCCGTGTATTTATCAAGGCCCCGGCCGAGAAACCGAAAGCCGTAGCAGCCCCAGCTGCGGCGAAGGCGCTACCGGCTTCCGCTTCGTCTTCAAGCCCTTCGGCGGCTTCTGCCCCGGTCCCCACTCCCGTGCCAGCTCCAGCTCGTCCCCTGGAGTCCCCTGACCCCTCTACGGACCCTACCGTTTTGAAGGCTCTGGACGAGGCATACCACGCCGTTGAGGCGGCTCCCGAATTGGAAACGTGGTCCGTCGAGCCCGGGGGCTTGCTGATGCAAGTCCAGAAATGGACCGAGCGCGCACATTATCAGCTTGTTTGGAAAGCCGGAAAGGACTTTGACCTTGAATCAAGGGCTGATTTTCGCGGGGATTTCGTTGAAGCGGTCAAAAAACTTTTTTCCGCTTTGCACAACGGCGGGCACCCAATGAAGGTCACTGTCTATCGCGGTAACAATGTGATTGTCGTCTCCGAGGATTAGCCATGATAAAACTACATGTCTTACCGTTCGCTTTGCTATTCGTATTGATTTCTTGCGCTCCGAAATCACCTCAAAACCCGGCGATTGAACGCCAGGGGGAAGAGTTCCGACAACAAAGCCGTTCGCGGACGGTTGATGTCACCGATGAGCCCTATTTGGGCGCGAAAGACAAGAGCATCCAAGGCAATCCTGTTCTGAATAAAAATATAACTTTGCGGAGAAAGGGTACGCTGCAATCCATCGCTCAAAACATCAGTGAGCTTGTATCCATGCCGGTTCAAGTTGTAGTGGAAAGCGGGGAATCCGGACCCTCCCCTTCTTCTTCGCTGGCCTCGACACCAGAGGGCACGCCGTACACGGATCACGCGGAACCTGGCCTCGCACCCGATGTAAAGCCCGGCCCCATAAACGCCGGGCCAGTGAACCCGCCTCCCGGGATCAATGCGAATCTCGAAGCCCTTCTCAAAGTTCCGGGCGGGGTGAAACGGGCAGGCTCCTCTGGCGGCCCCGGCTCCGGGATCTTGAATGTCTCCTTTGAAGGCACGGTTCAAGGGCTGCTCGATTATGTCTCCTCTCTCTCTGGATTTGGCTGGGACATGGACCCCAGATCAGGAAGTATTGTTTTTGCACGAATGATGGTCCGTACCTTCACGCTGATGACCTCTCCCGGCAAGGTCACTTATGACAACAAACTCACTAACAAGAGTAGAGATAACGTTTCAAATACCAGTATCGGTTCTGGTGGAATGAATAGCGTCGGACAAACAGTACAAACAGGAGATGCATCTTCACAAACAGCGCAGACTAATTCAACGTCTCTTTCCTTCGATCTTTTTGAAGATACGATGAAGGCTATTAAATCTCTCCTCTCTTCCAAGGGCTCTGTTGTTAGCAACCCAGCAGCCGGAACTATAACGGTTAAAGATAATCCAGAAAACGTCAGACGCGTAGCCATGTATATAGATGATACAAATACACGCTTAGCACGACAAGTTGCGCTAAAAATACACGTCTGGTCATTAGACGTTACGCAAAAGGCTAACTTGGGAGTCGATCTCCAGACTGTTTTTAATGATCCGAATTTCAAAGTCGCCGCCATTGCAGGCCCGGCCGATGTCGGCACTGTCACCGTTGGCATTCTCTCCGGCTCCCTTAAAAATACGTCAACTATTGCTCAGGCTCTGGCTCAATGGGGAAATGTAACGCAAGTAACCTCTGCCGGTGGCGTTGTTATGAGCAATCAGCCGGTCCCGGCTATGGCCATTGAACGTACCGCGTATCTCGCCGGTACGGGAGTTACGCAAACGCAGTATGGCCAAACTACGCAAATCACCCCAGGAGAAATTACAACAGGCTTCTCGATGACCGCTATCCCCCATATTCTGGATGGCCGCCGTCTTATTCTTCATTATAATATAAACCTGTCTTCGCTTCAGAATATGCAAACAATTTCCGCAAACGGTGTTAGCGTCCAGCTCCCCCAGGTGGCTACTCGCGCATTTTCTCAGCGGACAAGCATGAAAATGGGTCAAACCCTTGTCCTCACAGGCTTTGAACAAGAGCTTAGGAACGCGAAAAATAGCCTTGGCTTGGTAAGTAACAGTTTGAACCGGGAAACGACGCGAACCTTACTAGTCATCACAATCGAAGTTGAATCAGTAGAGGGCTAGCCATGCGACGAGTCACGATAAATGACAGGCCCTGGGCCGTCGGCTTGCAATGGCACCTCAGCAACACCAAGCCGACTACGGCCGTCCTACGCGGGGTTGCTCAAAAGGAGTTTCCCGATTCCGACATGGTTGCCTTCCGCCAGCGGCAATGGGCCTTTGGCTCCAGCCATAACCGCATCCGGGAATGGCTGAATGTTCGGGCCTTGGGCGCGGCCTTAAAGATCCCGTCCGCGTCCTTCCTGGGCCTCTTCCATCTTGAGGACCATGAAGGGGAATTTTGGTGGGTTTTTGCCCTAGCCCAGTCCCTCGTGGTGGGCATGGGGGATCAGGTCTTTCCCACACGCCAGGAAGCGGACAACTGGATTCACAGCCTAAGGGATCTTCTGGACTTCGAGTTTGACGAGACCGTGGTATGTGAGTCGGTGGAAGACAGTGTTA
>JADFXV010000011.1 GCA_015233395.1 Desulfovibrionaceae bacterium | reverse complement strand
TGGGGTACCGACCACCGGCACCGGCGGCCATCCTCCCCCCGGGGGGAGGATGGCCCTCAGTCCAGCCCCAGCCCGTTATGCTTCAGTGACTAACATTGGGGTTGGTACATAAACTGGGGGCAGGTCAAGGCCTTTACGGCCTTCGGCTTGCAGTTCTCCGGGGAGTTGTGCGAGAAGCGGCTCCAGGCTCTAACATTGCGCTCCAAGCGGACGCCGCGCCAGGGGGAAAAATGAAAGCCATGGCAGTGTTTCCTTCCAGCCGGGAATTGCGGCTCGTCGAGCATCCCGAACCGGAGCTTTCCGGTGCGCGCCAAGTCAAACTGCGCATACTGGAAACCGGAATATGCGGAACCGACCGCGAAATCGCCTCTTTCGCCTACGGCATGGCGCCCGGCGATTGTGCGTATCTGATTCTCGGGCATGAAGCGCTCGGCGAGGTCGTTGAAGTGGGGGGCGAGGCGACAAGCCTTGCTCCCGGCGATCTGGCGGTTCTGACCGTGCGTCGTCCCTGCCCGCACGAACACTGTGTTCCCTGCATCCACGAACGTCAGGATTTTTGTCTCACCGGAGATTTTACCGAACGCGGGATCAAAGAAGCTCACGGATACATGGCCGAATACGCGGTCGAGGACGAGCGCTTTCTTGTCCGGGTTCCCCCGGAGCTTCGCAATGTGGCCGTGCTGACCGAACCCTTGACCGTGGCCGAAAAGGCGATGGAGCAGGCGCATGTTCTCATGAGCCGGATGCCCGGAGGCGACGACGGATCGCGCCGGCGGCCGGCCGTGGTGCTCGGCGCCGGTCCGATCGGTCTTTTGGGCGCGATGAAACTTCGGGACTGCGGCTATGAAACCTGGGTGTACTCCAGGGACGAACCTGACAGCGCAAACTTCAAGATCGTGTCCGCCATGGGGGCGCGCTTCGTCGATGCGCAGCGACATTCCCCCGGGGAATTGGCGGAAATGGCCGGGGATATCGGCTTGGTTTACGAAGCCGCGGGCGTGGCCAAGGTCTCCTTTGAAGTCCTTGGCGAGCTCGGCGTGAACGGCGTGTTCATCTTTTCAGGCATCCCCGCCCTCAAGGCCCCGCTCGAAGTCGATTCCGAACGCATCATGCGCAACATGGTGCTGAAAAACCAGGCGATCGCGGGCACGGTCAACGCCGGCCACGCCTCGTACAAGCAAGCCCTGACCGACCTCGCCTCGTTCCTGCGGCGCTTTCCCTCCGCCGTGAACGCGATGATCACCGCCCGCGTTCCCCTGGAAGGCGCCCGCGAAGACCTCCTGCGGCGCGGCGGAGTCAAGACCGTCGTGGACATGGTCTGACCTCATGGCGAAAACTCCGATGCGCTCCCCTTGGATAGACGTTTCCGTGCCGCTTCGGACCGGCTTGGCCCATTGGCCGGGCGATCCGGCCACATGCATACTTCGCGTCAAGGAACTGGAACGAGGCGATCCCTGCACGGTGTCCCGGCTTGAGATGTGCGCCCACGCGGGCACCCACATGGACTCCCCGGCGCACTTCATTCCCGGCGGCGGCGCGATCGACTCGATGCCGCTTGATACGGCCATCGGACGGGCGCGGGTGATCGCCATCGAAGACCCTGAATCAATCAAACCCCGGGAATTGGCCGAACACCGCCTCAGGCGGGGCGAGCGGATCCTGTTTAAGACCCTCAATTCGGCGCGCTGTTGGGACGGCGGCGGCTTTGTCGAGGATTTCGTCCATATTTCCGTAGAAGCGGCCGCCTATCTCGCCAAGCTCAAAGTCGGCCTGGTGGGCGTGGATTATCTGTCGGTCGGCGGTTTTTTCACCGACGGCGCCGCCACGCATCGCGAACTGCTCGGAGCGGGAATCTGGATCATCGAAGGGCTTGATCTCTCGCAGGTCGAGCCGGGCCGCGTGCAACTCGTCTGCCTGCCTCTGAAGCTGGCCGGCGCCGAAGGCTCGCCGGCCCGGGCGATAGTCCGCCCCCTGACTCGCCGTCATATGAAACCATGACCATCAAGACTTGGCGGACAACGCCGCCCGGGACGGCCGCGCGGCCCCCGCGCGAGTGAACGGCCTTGGCTCTTGCGTCACATTTTCCCCTGGAGTCCCCCGTGGATGCAGAAAAAAAACGACTTGTCGAGGCGCGGGAACACAAGTCGGCCTGGAAGTTTTGGGGCCCTTACCTGAGCGACCGGCAATGGGGAACCGTGCGGGAGTATTTCGGCGACTCCGGGGATGTCTGGAATTTTTTCCCCCACGATCAGGCCCGCTCCCGCGCTTACCGAAACGGCGAGGACGGCCTGGCTGGAATTTGCGACGAGAAACAGCGGCTGTGCTTCGCCCTGGCCCTCTGGAACGGGAACGACCGCATCGTCAAGGAAAGGCTCTTCGGGCTCGCCAACGAGGAGGGCAATCACGGAGAGGACGTCAAGGAGTACTATTTCCACCTCGACAGCACGCCAACCCATTCCTACATGAAATTTCTCTACAAGTACCCGCAGCAAGCCTACCCGTACTCGGATCTGGTCGGGACCAACCAGGCCCGCTCCCGGGCCGAGAAAGAGTACGAGCTTCTCGACACCGGGATATTTCAGGACGACCGCTATTTCGACGTCTTCGTGGAATACGCCAAGGCCGAGCCGGGCGACGTGCTCATCAGGTTCACCATCTGCAACCGCGGCCCGGACCCCGCCGGCCTGCATCTGCTGCCAACGATCTGGTTCCGCAACACCTGGTCCGGACCGGACGGCGGCCCGAAATCGCAACTGTCGGCTCCGGGCGGACGGCAGGGGGTTGTCCTGGTTCGCCACGCGGCCCACAACGCCCAAATGCAACTAACGGATTACATTCTGCGCTGCGACGGGACGAACGAACTGCTGTTCACGGAAAACGAGACCAACGACGAGCGCATCTTCGGGACGCCGAATGCGACGCCTTACGTGAAGGACGCCTTCAACGAATACCTGATCAACGGAAATATCCAGGCGGTCAACCCGGAACAGGTCGGGACCAAAGCCTGCGCGCATTACCGGCTCAGCCTCGAAGCGGGGGAGCAGGCGGTCGTACGGCTTAGGTTGTCCGCCGCCGCGATCGAGGCGGATAACGGCTTTTTCGGAAATGACTTCGACCTGATTTTCGCCCAAAGGCTTCGGGAAGCCGACGCATTCTACGGCTCCCTGACCCCGGCGGGCGCGACCGCCGACGAGGCCCTGGTCATGCGCCAGGCTTTGGCCGGCATGCTGTGGAACAAGCAATACTACCACTATGACGTCGACAAGTGGCTCAGGGAGCGCGGCGCCAAGCCGCTCAACGGTCCGGATCACGAGCACCATCACCGCAACCGCAGATGGTTCCACATGATCAACGACCACGTCATCTCCATGCCGGACAAGTGGGAGTATCCCTGGTACGCCTCGTGGGACCTGGCTTTCCACGCCATCGCCCTGTCCGTGGTGGACTGCGATTTCGCCAAGGACCAACTGTCTCTCATGCTGCACTCGGATTACATGCACCCAAGCGGCCAAATCCCGGCCTACGAATGGAATTTCAGCGAGGTCAACCCGCCGGTGCACGCCTGGGCGACGCTGTTTCTCTACCGCATCGAGCAGTGCATCCGGGGCAAAGGCGACCTGGAATTCCTCAAGCGCTCCTTCGCCAAGCTCATGCTGAACTTCACCTGGTGGGTCAACCGCAAGGATCGTTTCGGCAAAAACGTCTTCGAGGGCGGATTTCTGGGACTCGACAACATCGGCGTCTTCGACCGCAGCAGCAAAAGCATTCCCAGCGGCGGCGTCCTGGAGCAGGCCGACGGCACGGCCTGGATGGCCCTGTATTGCCAGAACATGATCGTCATGAGCCTCGAATTGACCACGCACGATCATTGTTACGACGATCTGATTCAGAAGTTCCTGGAGCATTTTCTGTGGATCTCCTCGGGAATGAACCATCCCGGCCCGGACAGCATGTGGGACGAGGAGGACGGTTTTTATTACGACGTGCTGAGAATGCCGGACGGAAAGGCGAAGAGGCTGAAGGTGCGTTCCATGGTCGGCCTTCTCCCCTTGTGCGCCATCACCATCATCGAACAGCGCCAACGAAATTTCATGCCGCATTTGCGCGATATCGTGAACAAGCGCCTCAGCCGCATGCCCGAGCTTCTCGAAAGCATGCACCCGATCGGACAAAAGCACAGGGGCGTGGCCAACCGGGACATCATGGCCGTGGTCAATGAGCACAGGCTGCGCAGGATACTCGCCCGGATGCTCGACGAGAACGAATTTTTGAGCCCCTACGGCATCCGCGCCCTCTCCCGCCACCACCTGGAACACCCCTACGTCCTCAACGTCCATGGAGAGGAATTCCGGGTGGGGTACGTCCCGGGAGAATCCGACAGCGGCATGTTCGGCGGCAACTCCAACTGGCGCGGCCCGGTCTGGATGCCCGTCAACATCCTGCTTATCCGGGCGCTCTTGCAGTACTTTCGCTACTACGGCGACTCCTTCAAAATCGAATGCCCCACCGGCTCCGGGGTCATGATGAACCTGTTTGAAGTGGGCCGGGAAATCTCACGGCGCCTGGCCCTGATCTTCCTGCGCGACGAGTCCGGCAACCGCCCGGTTTTCGGAGATATGGACAAGTTCCAGAGCGACCCCCACTGGCGGGACAACATCCTTTTTTTCGAATACTTCAACGGCGACAACGGGTCCGGCCTGGGCGCCAGCCACCAGACCGGCTGGACCGGAGCGATCGCGATGCTGATGCAGCTCTTTGGCAACATGGACCCAGAATGGTACCTCAAGGCCGACACCGGCGCCATGTATGTGAAAATGGTGTGAAGGCGGGGATGAAAACGAATGGGGACTGCGCAGCGCTATTATCATCTGGACTGGTTGAGGGTGTCGGGGATTATCGTCGTTTTTCTCTATCACGCCGCCCGGATTTTCGATCCCCTGTTCTGGTATGGCACATTTGAAGTACGCAACGCACAAACGGATTTTCTGTTTACCGTTTTTGATTTTGGCGTAACATTCTGGCTTATGCCGGTCTTTTTTCTGATTGCCGGCGCCGGAAGCTCCTTTTCTCTTTCCAGAAAATCCTCCTTCCAATTTATTTACGAGCGCACAAAAAGATTGTTGGTCCCTTTCATTTTTTATCTGGTTATCCTCATACCTCCCCAACTTTATATGGAAAGCATTCAATCCAACACGTTTCATGGTTCATTCTTCAGCTTTTTTCCTTCCGCTTTTAATAATATTGGAATTGACCTGACCAATCCTCACCTAATCACTTTCCCTCAAAAGCATCTATGGTTCTTGTGGTACTTATTCTTCATGTCCGTGATAACCCTGCCGGTCTTACGGTGGCTGAGCGGAGAAAAGGGAAAAACGCTTATTGCCCGATTGGCCAAAATGACTGAAAACTCGAAAACTATTTTCATCTTTTTTGCGCCGATGGCAATGATAAGGATTGTCTTGGCGCCTGCCTTTCCCCAATATCAGAACTATGCCGATTTTATTTATTGGACGCTGATCGTCATATACGGTTTTATCTTGTATTCCGACGAACGCTTTGAAGAAGCTATGATCAAAGAACGCTGGAGCGCCTTCATTATCGGCATATTGTGTTATACAGGATTTTTGCTTGTCGGCCTCAATGGACATTTTGTCGCACTTTTCGAGCATCCAACTCATCGGCTTGACAGTGTTCTTTTTGAGATATTCTGGAGCCTGAATGCGTGGTCCTGGCTGATTTTTTTCATTAGCACGGCCAAAAAATATTTACATTACTCGAACAAGTTTCTTAGCTACTCCAATGAGGCGCTTTTGCCATTTTACATAATCCATAAGACGGTCATCCTGATTGTCGCCTTCAACATGGCGTCTTTCCCCATAAATCTCTACGCCAAGTTTATCTTTCTCCTGGTCGTAAGCTTTGCCGTCACGATGCTCCTCTATGAATATATTGTGCGCCGCGTGAATGTATTGAGATTTCTCAGCGGCCTGACGCCCAAAAAGTAACCTGGTTCAACGAGGAGAATCTGTCCATGAGTTCTTTGCATCCAGAAAATATTTCGGGCGCGGACGGCGGCGCGCAGCCCAAAAGCCGGATTTTAGCGGGCGTTCTCTTGGGTCTGACAGGGATGAGCGTTTTCTCTTGCGGCGACGCGGTCACGAAATATCTGGGCCACGCCGGTGTGCCTCCGATTCAGATCATGGCCCTTTCCGGGGTTTTTTCCGTCGTGGCCATCGTTTTCTACGCCGTGCTTCGCGGCCGGGCGCGGTATTTGCTGCCCAGGCGTTGGAGCGTCGAGATCCCGCGCGCCATTTCCTTTCTGGGCTTGTCATTTCTGAGCATCGTGACCTTCACGCGCTTTCCCATGACCACGGTCTACGCCGCCATTTATTTGAGCCCGTCCCTGGTCGCGCTGATCGGACTGTTTTTTCTGAAAGAACGGCTGAATTTGCCGCAGGCGGGGCTGATATTGCTTGGCTTTGCCGGAGCATTGCTGGCGATCAATCCGGTTGGACTGTTCGCTCTTCAGGCTTGCGCTTTCGATCTGGGGACATTGATCGCCTATCCGGTTTTCTTCGCCATCAATATGATTTTGACGCGCTTTGTGCGCGAGACCGAAAGCAGCGAAAGCATCGTTTGTTTTCCCCTGCTCGTGCAGACCATAATCATTCTTCCCTATGCGCTGTCGAACTGGCAGGTCATCGGGATCGGCGAATGGGCGGGAATGATCGCAAAGGGCGTGGCGACCGGGGGAGGATTTTTTCTGGTCTCCCTGGCCTTGTCGCGCGCGCCGGCGGCCGTGGTTTCCCCGACCCAATATTTCCAAATCATCCTCGGGTCCATTTTCGGACTCGTCCTCTGGAATGTCGGGCTCTATTCATTACAAGTATTTGGAATTATGATTATTTTAATGTCAGGGTTTTGGGGCGCCCGACGCGCATTCATCGCCTCCCGTTGATGAGCGCGGCCCCGCGAAGAGCGGGCCGGAAAGAATCGAAAGGAATTTTTCATCGACTCGGAATCTTCCGGTGCAGGGAGGCCAGGATGGTCGTGAAATCCGCGTACCACGCATTGGCGGCGGTCCCGAGGCGACCGGCCTTGACCGCCTCATGAAAGCGCTTAAACAAGTCCGGCCCGGGATCCTTCCAGATCGTATCCGCCTCGCAACCGGCCACGTCATGACTGAAAAAGACGGGGTCTTGCGCGATGATCGCCGCTGGGGGAAGGCTGTATCGTAGAATGACTCGCTGATCGCCAACAAAAAACGCGGCATTCATGGTGAAACGAAGGTCGCAGATCTCAAACTCGCTGTACTGAGGATAAATGACGGCGAATCCGCCGGTTGGCAGGGACACGATCTCGTCGAGCCCGTCCTCCGACCATCCGTCGGCCACTTTGGCGCGGCCCTTGGCCAGGGCGGCTCGCTGCGCGAGGACATCGGCCTTGGAGATTACGCCGTTCCGGGAGAAGGACCGGATGGGCTCTACCTCCAAGAAGAGAGTCGCAACGCCTGGAGAAGCCGATATACCCGGCGAGACCGCGACGCCCGGAGGCACGCGAAGGGAGAGACCCGTGCCCGGGATGGACACGTCCCGCGCTGCCGCGCCGTCCGCCCCTTGGGCTGAAGAAGCCGCCAGCAGGCACAATAGTACTGGGAGCGCAAAAATGAAGACATTTTCCGCTCCCACTGATAACGCCGCCACGGGCAGCCAACGGGATGTACAACGCGACATTACGACCTCCGTCCTTCTTGGTTGGGCTGACTCATGCGGTTCGCCTTCCGGGGGTTACTCGACGACATCTTCAAGAAAAAGAGCTTGCCGCGAAGTATTTATTCCATTCATCGTTGATGATGACGTTTTTTTGCCTTCTTGAATTGTTTTCAACCCGGTCAAATAATTGGAACTGACTATCTTTTTTTTCCCGAGGACATTGTCTCCTTCCTCGATGTCCATACCGATCAAAATAAAGCGCTGTAATTTTTGGTCATAGCGAAAGCGCCATGTGCTGTAGGTATACTCCCTGGAGCCACTCATCTGGGAGACAACAACAACCCCTTTTTTGATTTGTATATCGACAAACTCTTTGACCCCGCCGCATCCTTTGCATTGGAGAAGTTTAAAATTTGTCCCTGCCAGCAAGAATTTACCGTTGTCCGCGCCAAGAAGAACAATAAATGCATGTTTTGGCCCCTCGTCAGCATCAGTCCGATCGTCTTCCCGTTTGTCTTCAATGAGTATCGCTGCGACATCCGGAACTCCGTCTCCGTTCAAATCACCGCTCACCTGGAAATCCACTTTCCATCCATTGGGGACAAAATCCTCCGGCGACGTTCCCTCGCGCGCGCGATCGCCCAAAGAAGCGTCCTGCGCTTGAGCCTGTCCCGCCAAACCGAAGATACAAAGCAGGATCAAGAAATACCAGACGATTTGAGCATTCTTCATGGGACATCCTTTTTCAAAAACATCGCGCCAACGACAGGCGACGGGAACATCTCACATGGCGTTCAGGGTGGCAATCCACGGGTGCGCCCCACGGGCGTGTCCCGCAATATTTGCGCTCCCTCTTTCGTGAATTCCCGGGGCCGAAAAAACATCTGCCCGGAAGATTGTTGCTGACTTGCGTTCCTGTTGCCGGTAGACCTTTGGAGAGCGTGATTTCAAATGGCGTGCAGCCGCGAGATCAACGGCGCCGGGAGCTCCTGGCGTCCGCATTGCGTCATCATTGATCCGGCAAGGCGAATCGCCCGGCGGCAAGAACGGAAAACCCAGTGGAGCCGGAGGGATATTTTGAAGGCAAGGTCGATTTTCTTCTTGGCTTTGGCATTGTGCGTCATGGTGTTTGGGAGCGCTTCTTTGGCCCGGGCCGCGATGGTCAGCCTGACCTTCGACGACGGCTTGAACGGGACCTATGATTTCGCCTATCCGGTCCTGAGCAAATACGGGGTCCCGGGCGTCTCGGGCATCATCACAAGCCGCATCGAGCCGGATCATGTCGACTTCATGAACTGGGAGGAGATCGACAAGCTGGCCGGCGCGGGCTGGGAAATCGCCTCGCACAGCGTCCACCACGTCCGCCCCATCGACGTCCCGGTCTCTTACGCCAAGGAACCCATCAAGGAGTGGACGCTGGTCAGTTCCGACCCACCCATCTACCGCGGCCACTACGACTACATGCTGCTTACCGGGCTGTTCGACAGCGGCCGCCCGCTCACGGCGGTCGCGGACGCCAAGGAACTCAAGCTCGCCCCGGGAACCTACTTTTTCGACCGCATTTACGAGAGCGTGCTCATCAGGCCCTTCAAAACGCCCGAATATCCGACCCAACTGGACATCAGGGCTTTCTCCTACGAACGCGAAATGGAGCAATCGAAAAAAGAGCTGGCCGACCACGGAATCGAGGTGAAGACCTACATCACCCCGTACAACTACTGGACCGACGAGGCCAAGGAAGCCAGCAAGCGCTATTGTCAATTCGCCGCGACCGGCGAGGGCCTGGCCAACCGGCCGGGCAACTTCGATCGCTACGCCATCAAGCGCTACATGGTGCACACCAACGACACGGCCGCCTCGCTGATCCGCATCGTCAAGGAAAACACCGTGGACAAGAACAGCTGGGTCATTTTCTGCCTTCACAGCATCGGCGACAATACCGGCTGGGAACCATGGAGTTCGGAGAACCTGGACAAGCTCATCGCCTGGCTGAAGCAGTCAGGCATCGACATCGTGACCATCTCGGGTGGGGCGGAGCGCATGGCCAAACTGGCCCCGGGCAAATAGCCGGGGGAACCCAAGGAGTTGTTTTTCAACGAACGGGCATCCGCGCACCCGTTTGAGGGAAATACTGTCGTAATAAAAGACAAGGAGGTTTGCATCATGGCATGGTCTTCAATTGAATCGGTAGTGTCCCCTCTCTCGGGCAATACGTTCATCGACTCCCTCGTCGATCCCAGTCGCATCACCTATAATTACGAACTGCCGCAGAAAGGCTACCTGGATTACACCTTCAACACGGCCTCCAACGTGGCCGCCCCGAACGTGACTCTGCAAACCATGACCTCCGCCCAGCAACAAGCCGTGACCAATGCCCTGAACTACATCGGCAGCGTCAGCGGGATTACTTTCAAGCAGCAGTCCGGACAGACAGCGGACGACTTGGTCTTCGGTTACGATCCCAAAAGCCCCGCAACCAATGCCGGCGTGGACTATAGCAGTTACACCGGCGCCGAGAGCAATGGCGTCATCACCGGCCTGACGCTTAACGACACCATCACGCTCAACCCCAACGACCCGCAGCAAACCAATCCCGTGCCCGGAACCGACGGCTACCTTACGGTCTTGCACGAAGTTGGCCACGCCCTGGGGCTTAAGCATCCTTTCCAAGGGGCGGTTGTTTTGCCCAATAACATCGACAACACGAACTACACGGTCATGAGCTACAATAACTCGACCCCATACCCGACCAGCTACGGCCCGATCGACATCGCTGCCCTGCGCTATCTTTACGGCGGCGACGGTTTGCTCGGCCAATACGGACTGACCGTCAACACCTCGGGCGCGCCGGTATCCAGCCTGGCGCCGAATGTGAACGACACCCTGGTCGGATTCCCTGGCGTCAACGGCCCTGTCATCAGCTCGGAATCCAGCAGCGATTCCTCCTATCAGGTCGCCGCCCTCGGCTCCGCGGGTTCTCTGAACCCCACGACTTTGACCGATTCCGCCGGATTGGCCGGCGCGACGACGCCAGGCGCCTTCGTCAATTCCCAGGCCTGCTCCGGATATAACGGCTCATACCCCCTCCTGGCGCAGGGGAATTAACGGGAGCAGAAAATGTCTTCATTTTCGCGCTCCCATTGATAAGCACGGCCCCGCTCTAGGCGGGGTCAAGCGGCGTCCGCCGCCGGGAGCAAAAAAGAAAATACTTTTTGCTCCCGGTAATAAACGAAACCCAACATTACAATGCAAAGGGACCGGGGGCGCTGTTTCACCACCGGTCCCTTTGCATTTGCAAATCCAGCACGGACACGTTGAGCCGCCCGGTACGATTCGCCGGCGCGTCAGTCCCAGGACCCGATCTTGCGGAACCGGAGTGAAACTTCGCCGCACCTGGGACAGGTGTAAGCGCCGTCGGTGATATGCACGGCGATGCCCCGGCTCTGTAAGAACCAACTGGCGATATCGCGAGTGGGATTGAGTGGAGGCAAGTCGGGGCCGCCGTAAATCGCCGGATGTTCCAGGGGACAATCCGGAGACGCTTTGGAATCATCGAGGATGTTGCACAGAACGACCTCGCCGGTCGCCTTACACAGGGCCGGCGCCATGCACACGTCCCGATAATTGGACCGGCCGGCGAACGCGAAGAGCCCGGTCTTGAAATATCCGCAGGAACATTGCGCCTCCAGGACGTCGCCCGCCCAGGCGACGGACGCGCTCAGGAGAAGAACCATAACCAAAAAGAAATTGAAGACGATCGCGCAAATATTCATATCAGCCTCGCAATAAATTCACTTTTCCCCGGAATCCGGCGATGTCCTCATGATATTACCGGCCCTCTCGAATAGCGGAAGCATACTCATAAACGGGAACATGAAAAGCAAGAAATTTTCTGCTCCCGTTCATATCGCCCCCAGTCGGCCATGGCCGGGGACAAAGATCGGGAGGCGCTGCGGACGGCGATCCTTCCGCTACTCCCGAACCCGCCTCGATGCTGCTCATGGGCATCGGCGCCGCCGGCGCCGCCTTCCTTCGCAAAAGGAAGATGAAGGCCGCCGCCTAAGACGACAACATCATTCGCATGCATTTGAGTTCACAAGGCCAAGACAATGGCCCCGGCAGGGAACTCTCTGCCGGGGCCATATATGTTTGCGAACTGTCCAGGAGTCTCTATCGAAGGTCTGGCGAAACATCCCGGCGCTCTCACGCTTGCGCTGACCTAGGGAGGGCTCTGGGAGCCAGACGACAACATGTATCGTCAAGCGCGTTGATTCGTCGTCCTCCAAGACATGACGGTTTGAAATCATGAGCACCCAGGTCGATAAGGCCAGTTGGCTATTGCATGGCCAAACTCATGTCTTTTATTGCCGTCGTTTCAACTGCGTGCGCACCATGGCACAATGATGTTGCCAGCCAGATACATGACGCCAGTCACGAGAAACATCACCCTGTCCAGGGCAACCGAGACATCTTCTTGCTTTTTTCGCGTATAATAGTTCGATACGATGGCCATGGCGATGGAGGTGAAGATTGTAAACAGTCCAAGACCGGCGATCTGATCGATCAAGCCGAACGATCCTGAACTGGGCAGGAGCGAATTGGCCAGATAGGTGTTCGCCACTGCGCCGAAGAAAGCAGCCGTTGGCAGAGAGAAACGGGGGCCGACGTCCGAGGCCTTGATGAAAAAGCTGGCCAACGTCACCAAAGACGCCATGAACAAAGACAAAAAGATTTTCAGGTAAAAGCCGAAATCCGTTCGCTTGATTTGCACCGCCGCCACATATTGCGAAAACGTCCTCCACTGATTGGAGGAAGTCCTGGGGTCGCCGTAACTTGAACGATAGGTGTGGTTTTTCACGACATTGCTTTTCGCCGTGATCTTGAATCCGGGGATGCGAAGCCTCGAACTGATGTTGGAAGTGTCATCGGCGGCAAAGCGCAACTTAGTCCCGTCCCTGGCGCCGTCCTCAATGTAGATATTGAGCATGTGGTCTTCAATGGGCACGCGCGCGGTGTCGAAATATTTAATGACTTTTGCGGAAATCCGAAAGCGTTGATAGTTTTCTCCATCAGGACCATGATAATCCTCAAGAAGTTCTTTTTTGTTGATTGCGCCGTCAACCAGAATCATCTTGCTTCCAGGATCGAGCTTGGAGTCGCCTTTCCAATGGTACCAAATGTAAAACGTGGTGCTCCAATAGCTGTCCTTGATCGATAAGTTGTCGATATCCTCGATATATGTGCCGATCCGGACACTGGTGTAGTCGCCGCCCTCCGGCAGAGGGTCGGCGGGAGTCAGGCCCGGTTCGACGTCTGTCGGGCTCATCCGCAGCGAGTGGTGCGCGTCGGAGTCGGTTCGCACCCGGAACTCATCCGTCGCGGCCCACAAGATGACCAGCGCGTAAATGCCAAAAATGAGGGCTGCATAGCCCAAGATCGTACGCCGGTCTCCCGAAGAGAGCCCTGAAAAAGCAGATAAGAACATAGACCGCACCTCTTTGTGGTTGAAGAACTCGGTTCCAGGGCAAACGACGACTTGTCACTCTCCCATCATAATAGTACCATGAATTCTACTCAACTGCCCGAAAAAATGCGAGAAATATTATGACAAACATGTGTCGACCTGCATCTGGATTTTTATACGAGGGATTTGACGGCTTTAGACGACTCGGATACGCGGCAAAGCAATTCCTAATTGCCACGGGCCTGGATGAAGTATCGGCTTGTCAGGCGGCCTGGCAATGCGTGGCGTCAGCCGGCAGCCGCTGTTGTCATGTATTTTTCCGTTGCCGTACGTTGGCTTTGCGATTCAGGCGCACAAGTTTTGCACGGAATTGTTCCAAGGAATCGATTGATTGATATTGGGGGATGCAAATGGGCGATCCGGAGGCGGGTTTTATCGGGCTGCTGGAATATGGCTCGAATGCCGGGGTAACGGCCTTTGTTGCGGCGCTGATTGTTTCCCTGGTCCTTTATTGGCAGGGCTTCAGGCTTCAACGTCGCGGGCTGATTTCAAAAAGTCTCATGCGTCTGGGTTTGTGGTGCATTTTATTGTGCATCTTGTTCCCCCTGGATATTTTCCTCGACAGGACCAGGAACACCGTCTCCAGCCATATCGTCAGCTTGTTTATGGTTTTCGGCATCGGCCTTGTTATCGTCCACGGCGTCAATGTCGTTTACGGCGAAATGATGACGAAGATGATACGCAAGCGTCCGGTCAACCAGTTCCATCTCGACTTGACCAAGTTCTTCCTGCTTCTGGTCTATGCCTTTTTTATCTTCAAATTCATCATGCAGGTGGACCTTGGTTCTTTGTTTACCTCTTCGGCGATTATTACCGCAGTGGCCGTGTTTTCCATGCAGGACACGATCAATTCGATTGTCTCCGGACTGATTTTGCAGATGGAAAAGCCCTTTAGCATTGGCGACCGCATCTGCGTGGCCGGCATGGAGGGGGCGTGTCAGGGCGTGACTTGGCGCTACACCACCCTCAAATCCCCGGATTCCAACCTGCTGGTCATCCCCAACAATTTGATCATCAAAGAAAAAATTGTCAATTTTTCCAGTCCCATCCCTGAATTCCGGCTGCACCTGCGCGTCGGCGTGTCCTTTGACGTGCCGCCAGTCAAGGTCAAGGCCGCCCTGGCTGAAGTATTGGCCAAGTCTCCGCTGGTGTGCAAGGCGCCTGCTCCCGAGGTGCGGCTCAAGGAATTTGCCGAATCGAAAGCGATCTATGAATTGGCTTATTATGCGCCGCGTTACGACGACGCCGGCCGGAGCCAGGATGAGGTTCTGGCTCAAGTCTGGTACCAGTTCAAAAAGGACGGGATCAGTTTGCCTTATCCGGCGCGCGACATCAGGATGCGCCGCAAGAATACGGAAAAAAGGACCTTGGAGATCGTCACCTTGTTGCGCCGGGTGCCGCTGTTCTCCGCATTGCCTGATAACGATTTGGAACTTCTGGCGATGTCCTCCTTGACAACTACTCTACCCGCGGGACGCAAAATAGTTTCTCAGGGTGAGAAGGGCGCCACTTTATTTATTATTCTCGAAGGCGAGGTAAGCGTTTCGCGGGATAACGCAGAAGTGGCAAGACTTCAAACCGGAGATTTTTTTGGAGAGATGGCCCTGCTCACCGGCGAACCACGCCAGGCCGATGTCGCCGCGGTGAGCGAAACCATGTGTTTAGAAGTGGATCGCGAAGGTTTTCGGGTAATCTTGGAGAAAAAACCGGAGACCCTCCAGACTATTCAGCAGATGTTCGCTTCACGCCGCGGGGGGGATGGGCAGGATGACGACAGAGTCAATAATGAAGGTGAGGGGAATCTCTTCCAGCGCTTCCTGAAAATTTTCAACATGAATTGAATTGGAATGCGAATGGATCTTCGCGGGAAATGAAATCGAAAGCCCGCATAGCTTTGACCAGGATGGGAAGATCCTTGGAGGACTCGCAATGTTCACCGATTTTTTTTGAGCGAAAGCGGCGTGAAGTCGCCGTGCGCGAGAGCGAGCAACGTTACCCAACGGGACACCATGCGTCCTCACCCGCCCGCAGCCCGGGCCCCAAATACACCTGCCCAACGTCTTCGATGACGCTCTGACCGTCCAAGAGGGCGTGTATCATCGCCAAGCGTAAGGCTTGGTCTCGCCCAGGCCTTGAGTCCGTCCAAGTCCTTCGCCCGAGCGTCCATCATCTTCCGGCGCCCGGCAAGATCTTCGGCGTGATTCTAGAATGGGCTTATCGCCAGGAAAGGGGAAGGCGTCACGCTCCAAGTCGCGGATGACGCGGGCCTTGCGACCCTCGGAATGGGGGGCGTTTGTCCTTTCATGCCACTCCCGGGCCACGGCTTCAAAGGCGAAAACGTAAAGTTATTCTTGAGCTTCCCCCTTTCTCCGTTTTTCGCTCGGGTCAACGCCGCGGGCGATAAGTTTCCGGGCTTCGTCGCGGCGTTCCCGGGCGTCTTTCAAGCTCACGTCAGGATAGACGCCAAGGGAAAGACGGTTTTCCTTGCGGTCAATCCAACAACGCAAATGCCGCCGCTTCCCCCCTGGGGAGAAACTTCCAGGTATAAACCGCGTTCGTCTTTGAGCCGGATCCGTTTGGGTCAGGGCTTGTCGTTTTTTACAGCGATGTCAGTCAGGGCCATGACGTTTCCTCCCGAGAACCATGCGGGTCGCAGGAATCCGGCGGAGGCGGAAATGAGGATATCCACGGACTATCGCGGGCAAACCTGGGCCTTCCCCCTGTGCTTCCGCTGATTTTATTGACTTTATGGATATATTCGGACTCGACTGGACATAGATTTGGCGGAGAGGGTGGGATTCGAACCCACGTGCGGGCTATTAACCCGCAACCCGATTTCGAGTCGGGCCCGTTACGGCCGCTTCGGTACCTCTCCGCATTTTCGACGGGGAAACGCTTCTAAATAAATTTCCCTCCCCGCGCAAGGGGCAGCCCGATCCCATTCCCTTATCACCACGGACTCGCGACGCACCCGATCAAGTTTTTGGGAGGCGGGGGGGGCGGGGCAAGGCGAGAGTTGAAAATGTCCCCATTTTCTCACTCTCGCCTTGTGTCGTCAGCGCGAAGCGCTGGCCGGCGCCCTCCACTATAAAAAGGTTCCTCCCCCGATTCTTCCATCCCCTTCCCCTCTCCATCCCCTCTCCCGCCCCGCCGCCTCTATCCTTTGCGCCGGGCGGCGAAAAAGCGGGACATGGCCGCGGCGCACTCTTCGGCCAGGACGCCTTCGACGACCCAGAAGCGGTGGTTCAAAAAAGGCAGTTCGCCGGCGGCAAGCCGGCTGACCACCGCGCCGGCCTTGGGGTCGCGCGCGCCGAACACCAGTCCGGCCACTCGGGCGTGCACCAGGGCGCCCAGGCACATCAGGCAAGGCTCGATGGTGGCGACCAGGACCGCGCCGGTCAGGCGGTAATTGCCCAGGGCCGCCCCGGCCCGGCGCAAGGCCAGCACCTCGGCGTGGGCCGTGGGGTCGCATACGGCCACGGACTCGTTGCCGGCCAGGCCAAGCACGCAACCGTCCGGGCCGAACACGGCCGCGCCGGCCGGAGCCTCGCCCCGGGCCGAGGCCGCGAAAGCCTGGGCAAGAGCCGGTTGCATCATGTCCCGCCAGGAGGTGAAACCCGGTGGCAGGCAAGGGGGGGCGGCGATCATTTTGTTTCGTTCAAGGGACTTGCAAATACAGTGGTTCCATGAACGCCTCCGGCGGCCAAAGGGCTGCGCGCCTTGGAATCTCGCATCATTTTCCTGCGTTGCTTAGCCGTGTTGCGAGGGCGCATCGTACCCCCGCGCGTGAGGGGAATCGCTGTCCGTGACCACCAGGCGTTTGACCTCGATGACCGAGTCGATCTTGGCCAGGCGGTCGATGACATGGTAGAGGTGGCTTGAATCCTTGACCTCGACGGTGAAGATGCATTCGGTCTTGCCGTCGAGGGTGGACTCGAAACTGCCCGAAGAGATGTTGACCCCATTTTCCGCCAGAAGCGTGGCTACGCGGCCGAGCACGCCTTTGACGTTCTTGACCAGGATCTTGATTTTGGCCGGATAGGGCTGGTCCTTCTCTCCTTCCCAGGTGACGCGCAGAAGCCGCTCCGGCTCGAAACCGGAGACGTTCGGGCAGTCGTGGGTATGGATGGTCACGCCGCGTCCCCGGCTGACGTAGCCCACGATGGGGTCGCCGGGCAACGGGTTGCAGCAGCCGGCGAAGCGGATGAGCACGTTGTCCACGCCCTGGATCTTGATGCTCTCGGAACCCTTGAGTTTGAGTTTTTCCTGGGTCTCTTCGGCTTTTTCGGCCTTGTGCGCTTCCTTGGCCTCGAATTTTTCCTCGGTCTTGGGCGAAAGCTCGCGCAGGATGCGCCGGGTCGAGACCTTGCCGTAGCCCAGCGCCGAATACAGGTCGTCGAGGGAACCGAAGGAATGCTCTCCGGCGATGACCATGAGCGAGCCGTCCTTGGCCGCCTTGGTCAGGTTCACACCCATGCGCCGGCCGTCCTTTTCGAGCATCTCCTTGCCGAGCGAGATCGCTTTGGCCCGCTCCTCGGTGCGCACCCAATGTTTGATGCGCGCCCTGGCCTTGGCGGTCTTGACGAATTTGAGCCAATCCTGGGACGGCGAGCGGTGCTTGTCGGCGATGATCTCGACGGTGTCGCCGTTTTGCAGGACCGTGGCCAGCGGCGCGAGTTTGCCGTTGATTTTCGCGCCCGCGCAGCGATTGCCGACCTCGGTGTGGATCATGTAGGCGAAATCGACCGGGGTGGCGCCCTCGGGCAGTTCCTTGACCTGGCCCTTGGGAGTGAAAACGTAGACCTCGTCCTGGAACAGGTCGAAGCGCAGGTTGGTCATGAACTCGCGCGAATCCTTGAGTTCGTGCTGCCAGTCCATGATCTGCCTAAGCCAGGTGAAGCGGTCCACGTCGCGCGCGGCCTTCTTGCCGCGCTCGCGTTCCTTGTATTGCCAGTGCGCGGCCACGCCGAACTCGCACAACTGGTTCATCTCCTCGGTGCGGATCTGGATTTCGATGCGCTCGCCGTCGGGCCCGATGACCGTGGTGTGCAGGCTCTGATACATGTTGGCCTTGGGCATCGAGATGTAGTCCTTGAAGCGCCCGGGGATGGGCTTCCACAGGGAATGCACCAGCCCGAGCGAGGCGTAGCAATCCTTGAGGCTCGACACCAGGACGCGGAAGGCGATCAGGTCGTGGACCTGCTCCAGGGTCAGATCCTGGGCCAGCATCTTGTGGTAGATGGAATAGATGTGCTTGCGCCGGCCCACGGTGCGGGCCTTGATGCCGTTGGCCTCCAAAAGATCCTTCATCAGGCCGATGACCTTGGCGATGTACTCCTCGCCCATGGTCTGGTGCCGGCTGATGCCCGTTTCGATGTGGGCGTAGACGTCGGGTTTGAGATATTTCAGGCTCAGGTCTTCGAGCTCGTTTTTGACCCGGTGCAGGCCCAAGCGGTTGGCCAGCGGCGCGTAGATGTCGAGCGTCTCCCGGGAGATGAGCGCCTGCTTCATGTGCGGCTGGAAGTCCAGCGTGCGCATGTTGTGCAGCCTGTCGGCGAGTTTGATCAGGATGACCCGGATGTCCTCGCTCATGGCGATGACCATCTTGCGGATATTCTCGGCCTGGGCCTCTTCCTTGGAATCGAACGTCATCAGGCTGATCTTGGTCACGCCGTCGACGATGTCGGCGACTTCCTCGCCGAAGCGCTCCTCGATGTCCTCGATCGAGGCCTTGGTGTCCTCGACTGTGTCGTGCAGGAGCCCGGCCGCGACCGACGGGCCGTCGAGTTTGAGCTCGGCCAGGATGTTGGCCGTCTCCAGCGGGTGCAGGAGATAGGGTTCGCCGGAGAGCCGGGTTTGCCCGGCATGGGCCGCCGCCGAATAGATGTAGGCCTTCTGGATCAGGGTCTGGTCGTCGGCCGGGAGGTATTTGGACGCTTTGTCCAAGATGTCGGTGATGCGGATCATGGTCAATTCACGTGCGCCGGCCGGCTGGGGACGGCGGCGGCCCACCAGCGGATGAAATTGTGTTCGATGCCCGCCGGCGCTTCAAAGACGCCGTGGATGCGCGAAGACACGATCGGCAGGGCGTAGGGCGTAAACAAAAAGCAATACGGCTGGTCGCGGTGCAGGACCTCCTGGAGCCGGTCGTAGATCGCCTTGCGTTCGTTCTGGTCCAGGGTGCGCCGACCTTTTTCCAGCAGGTCGTCGAGTTCCGGGCTTTTGTAGTCCACGAAGTTCAGCCCTCCGGGCACGGCCTTGGACGAGTGCCAGACATCGTAGATATCCGGATCCTGGGGAACGGACCAGCCCAGGATCACGGCGTCGAAGCGGCCCTTGTCCACGAATTCCTTGAGGAACGACGCCCATTCCACGGTGCGGATCTTGACCTCGATGCCGATGTTCTTCAGGCGCTGCTGGATGATCGTGGCCGTCTTGACCCGCTGGTCGTTGCCCTGGTTGGTCAGGATGGTGAAGGAAAACGGCTTGCCGTCCTTGGTCAGGACGCCCTGCTCCTTTACCCAGCCGGCCTCGGCCAAAAGCTTTTCGGCCAAGGCGGGGTCGTACTCATAATCCTTGATGGCGGTATTGTACATCCAGGTCCCGGGGATGTAGGGACCGACGGTCGGCAGCCCGAGCCCCAGGAGCACGCCGTCGATGATTTCGCGCTTGTCGATGGCGTGCGCCAGGGCCGCGCGCACCCTCGGGTCGGAAAAAGGCGGCTGGCGCAGATTGTAGCCCATATACACGTAGCTGAAGGCCAGATACTTGAATTTATGGAAATTTGCATCCCAGTCCGGCCCCTGCGTCTGGCGGAGATATTGCTGCGGGGTGAGCCCCATCTCGTCGAGGTTGCCGGCCTTGAGCTCCAAAAACATCGTTGAGAGATCGGGAATGATGCGATAGAGCGCTTCGTCGAGATAGGCCCGGCCTTCGAAATAATCCGGGGAGACGGCCAGCGCGATCTGGCGTCCGGCCTCCCAGGACTTGAGCCGGTAGGGCCCGGCGCCGAGCGGGGCGCGGCTGAGCGCGGTGTTGGTCAGGTCCTGGCCGGCAAGCGCGTGGCGGGGCAAAATCTCACTTGTCCAGGTGGAGAGCGCCCGGGCGAAAGGCCGGTCGTAACGGACTTCAAAAGTGAGCTTGTCGAGGACCGTAAAGGCGGATATGGCTTTGAAATCCTCGCCGTAGGCGGTGGGGGTCCCCGGATCGATCATGAGCTTGTAGGTGAATTCCACGTCGGACGCGGTCAGTTCCTCGCCGTCGGCCCAGCGCAGATCCGGACGCAGATGAAAGCGCAAAAGCTTTCCGTCCTCAAGGACTTCGTACGACTGCGCGGCAAAGGGAACCAGGCGGATGTCCTTGTCGTATTTCAGCGGCGAGACGTAGAGCAGGGACGCGATCTCATGGGAGCCGGAGTCCGTGGCCAGCGGCGGGATGAGGTTGGTGGCGTCGCCGAGCATGGCCTTGACGATGCGTCCGCCGTACGCCGGTTCGCCGGGACCGGCCTCCCCGGAAGCTGCCGGTTTGGGCGCGGGTTTCTCTTCGGCGGGGCCTCCGCAGCCGGCGACGGACAAAAAAACAAGCATCGACATGAGGAAGTTCAGCGGAAGGCGCGACATTTTTTCCCCTTGCGTCCGGCTCGGTTCAAAAATTTTTCAATGTCAGGGGTAGCGTAAATACCCCCTCCGAAAAAAAGATTATTCAGGAGCGGCAAAAGCTGTTATGTCAAACTTGTGTCGCGCATTCAAGGGACTTGAGCCGCCAATTACCGCGCGCGGCCGGATCACGCCGCTCTTACCGGGAGCGTAAAGTTTTTCACTTCACGCTTCCAGCTGCAGACGCAGCTTGGCCCCGCTCTTGGCGGGGCCATACTCATAAACGGGAGCGCGAAAATGAAAAATTTTCTGCTCCCGTTAATATCCGCCGGACCGAGCCGCCCCTTTTGGGACGTCGCCAGCCGGCGCGGGGAGTACTGAGAAGCTATGTCGTCACGAGACGAAACGCATAAAGTGCATCAGCTTTTGCAAAAATTCACCCGCGAGGCCGTACCCGACTACATCCTCGACGGAGCGCGCGCGATTCTGGAAAACGGCGGCGTGCAGAAGCTGAACATCACCCAGCACGAACAGTTCTGGGACGTCGAATGCCAGGTGGACGGAGACGATTTCCAGATCTATTCCTCGGAACTCTCCATCAACCTGCGCGACGCCACGGTCAATTCCGTGTGCAACTGTTCGGATTCCTTCTCGGGCGTCTGCCGCCACATCGGGGCGACCGCGCTCAAGCTCATGGAATCGATCGAACCGGACGAAGACGCGGGCGAAGTCCCGGCCAAGCCCCGGGTCGAATGGCGCCAGACCTTCCGCTCCTTTTTCGCGGTCGAACCGGAGCCCGAACCCGGCAGCCACTATCTGATCTATCGCTTCCATCCCGAACCCGGGCGGCTCCAGGTGGCCTTTTTCCGGGGCAGGCAGAACAAATCAGGCCTGTCCCAGGTGCACAGCGAGATCACCCTGGAACAGATCATCAACAACCCCGATTGGTGCGAGATGAGCCCGGCCCTGCCCGCCGTGGCCAAGCAGATCGGCAGCTATCTCGATTATCACGGCCACCGCATCGACCTGCCGCCGGGCATGCTCAACTGGTTTTTCTGGGCCATCAGCAAGGAATACTACCTCTACTGGCGCGACACCGAACAGCCCGTGCGCCTGGAAAGCAAGACCATCAAGCTCCAGATCGCGCCCAAATTCGACGAGGACGGCCTGTCCTTCGACATCCTGCTCGGCACGGGATCGAAAAATCCCTTTTCCATCGTCGGCCAGGAGATCTATTTCTACGGCCAGATCCCCCTGTGGGTCTGCTTCGGCCGCGCCTTCTACCCGGTCCAGACCGGGCTGCCGCCGCAACTGATCTCGGACCTGGTGGAACAAGCCCCGGTCATCGCCCAAAACGAAGTCAGCGAATTTCTCGACCGCGTCTGGACCAGGCTGCCGGTCTCGGACCTGCACGGGCAACAGGAATTCCTGGAGCGCATGAAGCCCATCTTCGTGCCCGCGCGCTACAATCCCAAGCTCTTTCTCGACGAGGAAGGCAGCCTGCTCACCATGCAGGTCCAGAACATCTACGAGACCGAACACGGCGATGTCTCCCTGCCCGGCCCCAATCCGGAACTGCAGACCGGCTCCTACCAGCACGAAAACAAATCCTTTCTGCTGGCCAGAAGCCAGGAAGAGGAATCCGAACTGCTGGCCGTGCTCACCCAGATGCGCTTTCAGTCGCGCAACAACGCCAACTGGTTCCTCGAACCCGAAGAAGCCATCGTCTTTCTGCTCGACGCCTATCCCAAGCTGGTGGAAAAATACCGGGTCTACGGCGAGATGAACCTGACCCGCTACAAGGTCCGGCTGACTCAGCCGGTGATCGTGGCCGAGGTCGAAAGCAACGAAAAAGAACAGTGGTTCAACCTCGACCTGGCAGTGGAATACGACGACCAGAAAGTGCCCATCGACAAAATCTGGAAAGCCTGGACCCAGGGCAAACGCTACGTCCAACTCAAAGACGGCTCCTACACCAGCCTGCCCGAGGCCTGGCTCAAGAAAATGGCCCACAAGCTCAAGGCCCTGGGCTTTGATCCGGAAAAGCCGCCGCAGCGCAAGTTCAAACAGTTCGAGGCCCCGGCCCTGGACAAGATCCTTGAGGACCTGCCCCAGGCCAAGACCGACACCTTCTGGGACACGCTCAAGCAAAAAATCCACAACTTCAAGGAAATCGCCCAGCTGCGTCCGCCCAGAGGGCTTCACGCGGACCTGCGCCCCTACCAGCTCCAGGGCCTGTCCTACCTGAACTTCCTGCGCGAATACGGCTTCGGCGGCATCCTGGCCGACGAGATGGGCCTGGGCAAGACCATCCAGACCCTGGCCTTCATCCAGCACACCGTGGAGAAAGGACGCGGAGGTCCGAACCTGATCGTAGTGCCGACCTCGGTTCTGCCCAACTGGGACCGGGAAGCGGAAAAATTCACCCCGGGGCTCAAAAGACTGATCGTCTACGGGGCCAAACGCGAGGGCATGTTCAAGAAAATCGCCGACGCCGACCTGGTGGTCACCACCTACGCGCTTTTGCGCCGCGACCTGGACGAACTGCTGGAATACGAATTCTCCACGATCATCCTCGACGAGGCCCAAAACATCAAAAATCCCAACACCATCACCGCACGCTCGGTGCGCAGGCTTCGCGCCAAGCTGCGGCTGTGCCTGTCGGGCACGCCCATCGAAAACAACCTCTTCGAACTGTGGTCGCTGTTCGAATTCCTCATGCCCGGTTTCCTGGGCTCACAGAACGCCTTCCAGCGCGGCATCGTCAAGCCCATCAAGGACGGCGACGAAGAAACCCTCGACTACCTGCGCGGCCGGGTCAAACCCTTCATCCTGCGCCGCACCAAGGCCGAAGTGGCCAAGGACCTGCCGCCCAAGGTGGAAAGCGTCTTCTACTGCTCGCTCGAAGACGAACAACTCGCCCTGTACGCCCAGCTCGCCAAGAAGCTCAAGGAACAGGTGCTCCAGGACGTGGACGAGAAAGGCCTGGCCAAAAGCCAGATGTCGATCCTGGACGCCCTGCTCAAACTGCGTCAGATCTGCTGCCACCCGAAGCTGCTCAAGCTCGACATGCCCGGCTTCAATCCCAACCTGCCCTCCGGCAAGTTCGAAGCCTTCAAAGACCTGGTCACGGACATCGTCGAGGAAGGACACAAGGTGCTGGTCTTCTCGCAGTTCGTGCAGATGCTGCACATCATCCGCTCGTATCTGTCCATGAGCCAGGTGCCGTTCGCCTACCTCGACGGTTCAAGCAAAGACCGCTTCGAACAGGTCGACCGGTTCAACAACGACGACGGCATCCCGATCTTCCTGATCTCGCTCAAGGCCGGCGGCACGGGACTGAACCTGACCAGCGCCGACTACGTCATCCACTACGACCCGTGGTGGAACCCGGCGGTCGAAAACCAGGCCACCGACCGCACCCACCGCATCGGACAGCTCAGACAGGTCTTCGCCTATAAACTGATCTGCCAGAATACCGTGGAAGAAAAGATACTCAAACTCCAGGAGATGAAAAAAGGCGTCGCCGAAGCCATCATCCCCGGCCAAGACGCTTGGAAATCACTCACGAGAAGCGACCTGGAAATGCTTTTTGAGGTGTAGGGAAGAAGAGGGGGAGGATCAAAACACCTATTTGGACTCAAGTATCACTTCCGGCTTCTTTTATTTCCCCTTTGAAAGTTTTTGGGAGGTGGGGGTTCGGGGGAGGAACCTTTTGTTCACAAAAGGTTCCTCCCCCGATTCCTCCCATCCCCGCTCCCATCCTCTCCATCCCTTCTCATCTCTCTTACGCGATTGCGCTTGACGCGTAAGCGGGACGTATTATGATACCCGGACTGCGCCGCTTTGCGGCGGGGTTTTGATCGCTGCACTCCAAGGAGCGCCTGTATCGTGGAATATAAAGATTATTACAAAATCCTGGGGGTTTCCAAGGCGGCCAGCCAGGAGGACATCTCCAAGGCGTTCAAGAAAAAGGCCCGTGCCTGCCATCCGGACTTAAATCCCGGCGACTCCTGCGCCGAGGCCAATTTCAAGGATTTGAACGAAGCCAACGAGGTGTTGAAGGATCCGGAGAAGCGCAAGCTGTACGACTCGCTCGGTCCGAACTGGCAGGCCGGCCAGAATTTCCAGCCGCCGCCCGGTTTCGACAACGTCCGTTTTCATTTCGGCGGCCAGGGGCCTGGCGGCGGCGGCCAGCAATTCGACGCTTCGGCGTTCAGCGATTTTTTTGAAACCCTGTTCGGCGGCGCGCAGCCCGGTTTCGGCCGCGGGGGCGGAGGTTTTTCGCGCCGGCCGGCCAGGGGTGACGACGCCCAGGCGATTTTGGAGTTGACTCTGGAGGAGGCCTATCGGGGCGGCGGCAAGGCGCTGAGTTTGCAGGAGCAGGGAATCGGCCCGGACGGGCGGCCGACGATGAACACCAAGACCTTGCAGGTCAACATCCCGGCCGGGGTGCGCGACGGCTCCAAGATCCGTTTGTCCGGCCAGGGAAATCCGGGGCATTCCGGCGGCTCGCCGGGCGATTTGTATCTTCATGTGCGCATCCTGCCCCACGCCGTTTTCAAGCTGGAAGACAACAACGTGACCATGGAGCTGGCGCTTGCGCCCTGGGAAGCGGTTTTGGGCGTGGCGGTCAGCGTGCCGACCCTGGACGGCCAGGTCGAGTTGCGCATTCCTCCGGGGACCGGCTCGGGCAAGAAGTTCAGGCTTCGGGGCAAGGGGCTCGGCGGCGCGGCGCACCGGGGCGATCAGTTCGTCCGGGTGATGATCCAGGTTCCGGCGGGGGTAAGCGGCGAGGAAAAAACGCTCTGGGAAAAACTGCGCGACGTCTCCACGTTCGCGCCAAGGTCCGTCTCCGGCGGGGGCAGCCATGAATGACGCCAGCGGTATAGAAAAAGCGCCCTTAGGCGCGTTTCCGGTCAAATCGGAACTGATCTCGTTCACTCAGATCGTCGAATTCACCGGGGTGCATCCCTCGCGCCTGGGCGAACTGATCGAGTTCGGTTTCGTGAGTCCCTCGACCACCGTCGAGGGCGCCCTGCTCTTTCGCTCCCGCGACGTCTACCGGCTGCGCAAGCTGGAGAGGCTGGCGCGCGATTTCGACTTGCCGCTGCATGGCGTCGGCATCATCGTGGAGCTTTTGGAGCGCATCGAGGACCTGGAAACCAAGGTCAGGGAATTGGAACGCTTGCGTTGATCCGGCCGCCGCATCCGCTTTGAATCATCGTGTTCTGCGACGCCGCGGCCTGCCGGGTGGTCCGTTGGGCTCGGGCAGAAGCTCGCGGGGAATGCCCAGTTCAACGAGCTTTTCGAGCCGGCTGGCCGGAGCGCGTTCCCCGCTGATAATGCGGGAAATCATCGAGGGATGCACGCCCAGTTGCTTGGCCAATTCTTTTTTGCTGACGCGATTTTTCGCCAGATAGGCCTGGAGTTCATCGACGCGATTGGATTCTGGGTGGTCACTCATTTGACTTATTTTTCTTGGTCAATTACAGGTTGAGAACGCGCTTGCATAACTATTGATTCGTATATATGCGGTCAATGAGGCTGTCAATAAAAAATTTGCGATTTAATACCAGAGATAAGGAGTAATGCCGTGAACGACATATTTGAAGACGCCGTCGACCGGATCAAAAAAGCGACGGGGGCGCGCACCCAAGTTGAGCTGGCCGCCATTCTGGAGATCCGCCAGTCGAGCATCTCCGACGCCAAGAGACGCAAGTCGATCCCGGCCGACTGGCTTTTGAAATTGTACCGTAGCCACGGGCTCAATCCCGACTGGATCATGGACGCCGCCCAGCCCCAGGTGCTCAAAGAGGGCCCGGCCACGCCCTTCACCGTCGCCGAAGCCGCCTCGCCCTACGGCATCGAATATCCCAAGCCCAAGACCGTTTCGGTCAGCGCCATGGGCGCCGCCAAGCCCGGAGAAAACTGGTCGGAGCGGGTGATCGGCCGCCTGCCCATCCCGGACACCTTCGCCCGGCCCTCGCTGCTGGTGGTCAAGATGGACGGCGCCAGCATGGAGCCGATCATCCACAAAGGCGCTTACGTGGGCCTTGACCGCGACCAGAAAAACATCGTCTCCGGAGAGCTTTACGGCCTGCTCGCCCCCATGGAAGGGTTGGCCATCAAACGCGTTTTCATCGACGCCGCGAAATCCCAGCTTGTCTTGCGCAGCGAAAAATCCGGACACCAGGATCAATACGTCGCCTTCCAGGACCAAGCCGAGATCGTCGTCGGCCGGGTCATCTGGGTTTTGCAGGAAATCTAATCGCCGCTTTGCCGCCGGGCCGCTTGACGACAACGGCCCGACGGCTTTTCACGACGCTGCCGCTTCGTCCGGGGATTGACGGACTGCTTGAAGACGGCGGCGCACGTTTCCCAGCCGCATCATTTCAGCGGGCAATGGCATGAAATAGCATGCTTTCCGGCCGCGCATCAGGGACGATGCAACGCCGTGCCGGCCGCATGGCGCCTTGTGGATTTTTTCTGAAAAATCCGTTTTTTCCCATTGCATTGCACCTTGGTTCTATTGTAAAGAACAATCCCAATGGTGGATTAATGCAGCGGCGCAAACCACGGGGGCATACAATGATAAACTTCACGCCGCCCGCAATGCAAGCGGATCGATCGCATAAGTGACATTGCGTCACGACCGAAACAAATCGCACTGGAACGAATAGACGCCAACCCGGTCCTTCGCCGGTCGAAATTCCGGCCCACTGGACAAAGCGACGGAGGCTTGCAAGAATGAAGAAGTGGTTTTTCGGATTGATTATGATCTTTATGGCCCTGGCGGTTGTCATGCCCGGGATCGCCATGGCGAAGCATTCCAAAGTCGATAAAAACTCCTCGCAAACTTCCGAAGCCGCCACGAAAAAAGGTAAGAATCCACACGGCTCAAGCGCGTCGAAACAGACTTCCACAACGCATTTCGCCCAAGCCAAGACCTTCTCGAAAAAACATCGATCAAAACATGCCGCGAGCGATCGACCGGCCGCGAAAAACCCGTCCGAACCCGGGTCCTTCTCCCGCGAATACGCCTCGCAACTCTTCGTCCGGGCCAAGGCCGCCTTGCTCATGGACATGAACACCGGCGAAATCCTGTACTCCCTCAATCCCGACGAATCCATCGCCCCGGCCTCGCTCACCAAACTGCTGACCCTGTACCTGATCCGCGAAGCCCTCCAGCAAAACAAAATCGGCCCGAACGAACTCATCCCGGTGAGCCAGCAGGCCAGCCATACCAGCGGTTCGAGAATGTCCCTGCGCAGCGGCGAAATGGCCCCGCTCGACGAACTCATCAAAGGCATCAGCGTGGTCTCGGCCAACGACGCCTGCGAGGCCGTGGCCGAATACTTCGGCCAGGGCGACCCCCAGGCCTTCATCGCCCGCATGAACGACAAAGCCCAACTGCTGGGCATGACCCACAGCACCTTCAAAACACCCAACGGGCTGCCCGCGCCGGGTCAATACACCACCGCCCGCGACATCCTCATGCTCTCGACCGATTACCTGCACCGCTTCCCCGAAGCCCTGGCCATCCACTCCCTGCCCAACTACACCCACAACAACCGCACACACACCAACTCCAATACCCTGCTCGGCAAATTCCCGGGCGTCGACGGCCTCAAAACCGGCTTCGTGTGCGAATCCGGCTACAATATCGTCGCCACCGCCAAACGCGGCGACACCCGCCTGCTGGCCGTGGTCCTGGGCTCGCCCTCCAAAGGCGTGCGCGAACGCGAAACCGAAAAACTGCTCGACCGAGGCTTCGCCATGGTCGCCGACAATACCGGCAGCCACCGCACCCAACTGGCGTACCACAAAGACTAGACGCCCTCCGGGGGGGATGATCTCCCCCGGACCCCCTCGATACAACGCCGCCAATTGCATTATTACTGGGAGCGCAAAGTTTTTAACTTTACGCTCCCAGCGGCGGACGCCGCTTGGCCCCGCCAAAAGCGGGGCCGTACAAATAAACGGGAGCACGAAAAGCAAGAAATTTTCTGCTCCCGTTAATAGCAATCCCTGAAATTCCCCCAACCCATTCCCAAAACGCTCCGTGTGGCTGCACGTTTTTCGCGTCGCGAAAAACGTGCAGCCACACCGGTTGAAGTTTTTGGAAGGGGGTTCGGGGGGAACTTTTTTTCAAAAAAGTTCCCCCCGATTCTTCTCCTCCACGAACAGGGCGGCGTTGTAGCTGCTGCGCACGAGCGGCGCGCAGTGCATGTGTTTGATGCCGAGGGCTTGGCCGTGTTCGGCCCAGGCGGCGAATTCCTCGGGTGGGGCGTAGCGCGCGACCGGGGCGTGGTTGGACGAGGGGGCGAGGTATTGCCCCATGGTGACGATATCGCAGCCTACGTTTGCGAGATCGCTTAAGACGCGGCGTATTTGCGCGGGGGTTTCGCCGAGCCCGAGCATGAGGCCGCTTTTGGCGAGCGGCGCGTCCGGGGATTTTTTCACCCGGCCGAGCAGTTCGAGACTGCGGTCATAAACGGCTTGGGGTCGGATTCGTGCATAGAGTTCCGGCACGGTTTCCAGGTTATGGTTCAGGACGTGCGGGGCGGCGGCGAGGACCGTGGCCAGGCTGCCCGGGTCGCCGCCGAAGTCCGGGACGAGCGTTTCGCGCGTCGCCAGGGGGAGTGTGCGGCGCAGGGCGGCGAGCGTGGCGGCGAAGTGTCCGGCCCCGCCGCCCGGCAGATCGTCACGGGAGACCGAGGTGACCACGACGTGGCGCAGTCCGAGTGCGGCGGCGGCCTTGGCCAGGCGCCCGGGTTCCTCGGGATCGACCGCTTCGGGCCGGCCGTGGGCGATGTCGCAGAAGGCGCAGTTCCGGGTGCAGACGCGGCCGAGGATGAGGAAGGCGGCCACGCCTCGCGAGTAGCATTCCATGCGGTTGGGGCAGCCCGCCCCGGCGCAGACGGTGTTCAGGCGCAGGTCGCGCAGCAGGGCCGCTGTGCGCGAAAAGACCGGTCCTTGGGGCAGCGGCCGCCTAAGCCAGGACGGCTTTCTTGTCAAAGACGTTTTCAAAGGAGGCGACGAGAGTTTGTTTGACATCGGCGATGATTTGCGTCTCGCAAGGGTGTGGGGCCGTCGCTTGCCGGTCCATTTCGAGCAGCATCGAGGTCGGTTCGACGCCGTGCAGGCCGCAGGGGGTTATCAGGGAAAACACGCCCAGATCGCGCCCGACGTTAAGGGCCAGGCCGTGGGCCGTGACCCGGCGGCGCACGGCCAGGCCGATGCTGGCGATTTTGCGCCGGTCCGCGAACACCCCGGGCCGGCCGTCGCAGCGGCGGCCTTGAACGCCATAGCGCGCGAGGGCGGCGATGACAACCTCTTCCAGATCGTGAAACAGCCCGCGCAGGCCGCCCCGGGAGGCGCGGATCCGAAAGATCGGATAGGCGACGACCTGGCCCGGGAAATGGCAGGTGATGTTGCCGCCGCGCGTGGTTTGGACGAGGCCGACGCCCCTTGCGGCCAGAACTTCGGGCGAGACCAGGAGGTTCTCGCCACCGCCGTTGCGGCCGAGCGTGACCACGGGGTCGTGTTCGACGAGAAAAAGGCGGTCCGGCCCGCCGCTTATCCGCTCGGCCACTGCCTTTTCCTGGATTTTCCAGGCCTCGCCAAAGGCCATGCGGCCGAGATCGGTCACGATCATATCACGCTCTTCCGAGCCCTCGCGGGCTTGCCTGACTGCCAACGCTTCGCAGGCCGTTCGCCGCGAGCGCCGGTATGGCCATTCTTTTTTATGGTTGTCAAACGCGCCGCGCTCGGTTATATTCTTACAATCGCATTCACCGGCGGCCGCGCAAAAGGATCGTCAATGGACTACAAGCCTTCCGTTCTCATCGTTGAGGACGAGCGCATCATCGCCATGGACCTCAAGTTCAAGCTTTCGCGCCTGGGTTTTTGCGTCAAGGCGGCCGTGCCTTCCGGCGAAAAAGCCTTGGATTTTCTCAGCCAAAGCCGTCCGGACCTGATCTTGATGGACATCATGCTCGAAGGCCAGCTCGACGGGGTCGAGACCACCCAGCAGATTTCCGAGCGTCACAAAGGCATCCCGGTCATCTACATCACCGCTTTTACCGACGCCGCCACCTACGACCGCGCCATGGCCACGCGTCCCCTCGCCTTCCTGAGCAAGCCCGTGGCCATGGAAGACTTGCAGGCCGCCGTCAAAACCGCCCTCGGGCGGGAAAACGGATCAAACGCCGTCAACTGACGAATCTTTGGCGAACCCTCTGGTAAACCGCGCGGCAGCTCCTTTGGCAACCCCTTTTGTCCCGCCCAGGCCCCGTCCCGATCCGCATACGCCCTCGCGTCTGGCCGTCTTGTCCGACATCCACGGAAATATCGAGGCCTTGCGCGCCGTTTTCGTCGACATCGACGCCCTGGGCGTCACGGACGCCGTGTCGCTCGGCGACAACGTGGGCTACGGACCGCGTCCGGAAGAAGTGGTCGCCCTGCTGCGCGAACGCGCCGTCCCTTCGGTCATGGGCAACCACGAGGCTGGACTGAGCTTCGCCTCCCGGTTGTCCTGGTTCAATCCGACAGCGCGCAAGGCGCTCGACATCACCCGCTCGCTCGTCAGCGCGGATACGCTCGCGTACCTAGCCGGCCTGCCCGACCACCTGGCCGCGAACGGGCTGCGTTTCGTGCACGGCGCGCCGCCCCGGGCCATGAACGCCTATCTTTACGAACTCGGCGAAAAGCAGCTGGCGGGACTTTTTCGCCTCTACCCGGAACGGACGTGCTTCGCCGGCCATACCCACGACCTGAAACTCTACGTTCTGCGAGGCGATACGGTGGAAAAGCGCCGTTTCGCGGATGGGCAGGCCGCGGCGCTCGAACCGGGAGTCCGCCAGATCGTCAACGCCGGTTCGGTGGGCCAGCCCCGCGACGGCGACCACCGCGCCAAGTACCTGATTTACGACCGGAACGAGGACAGCGTCGCGGTGCGGCGGCTGGAATACGACATCGAAAAAACGGCCCGGGAAATCATCGAGCGGGGAATCCCCGAGACGTACGCCAGACGGCTGGGCCAGGGGTGACAACGCGGTTTCGGACCGCCGTCATTCCCCGTAAAAAGCGGCCTTGGTCTTCTCGTATTCGTCGGACACGGTCAGCAACGTCGCCTCGAGCCAGAGCGGCGGAAAGTCGAAATACTCCTCGAAATGCTCGTCGAGCCGGTACAGCAAAGTGTCGGCGCCCGTGCCCGTGCCGCCCATCATGGCGATCAGGTCGCCCAGGTGGGCGCAAAAGACCTCGTGCCGGAACGCCTCGGGGGCGAGCATCGGCTCGTGGTGGAAGCGCACGACCTGAGGATAGGGGGCGGGCAATTGCCAATGCCTGGCCACGGCCTCGCCGAGCACCGTGTGGTCGAACCCGAGCGCCTGGCGTTCGGCGTCCAGGAAGTCCGCGGCCTTTTGGGTCTGCACCTCTTCGAGCAGCAGACCGGTCATGTCGCTCAAATACTCGGAAATCACCGCCTTGCCGATGTCGTGCAGGATGCCCGAGGTGAAGGCCACGTCCGGATTGATTTCCCTCGCGCCATACCGCGACACTTCGCGGCTTGCGATGGCCGCGCGCATGCAATGCTTCCACAGCAGGCCGCGCTCTCCGGCGTATCCGCTCAGGTCGTTCTCGTAAATAAACGGAGCGCACATGGCCAGGGCGATGCCGGTGACCACCTTTTCGCCCAGCACGGCCACCGCCCGCGACAGCGAATTCACCTGTCCCGACTGGGAAAAGGCCGGGGCGTTGACCACCATGAGCAACCTTGCGGTCAGCGGCGCGTCCAGCGAGACGATGCGGATGATGTCGGCCAAGGTATGCCGGTCGTCTTTGATGATTTCCATCAACCGCATGGAGCTTTGCGACAACAGCGGCAAAAGCTTGGTCCTGCCGACCACTTCGTCGATGGAGATCATGCTTTGCATATTTTGCGCTCCCGGCTCAAATGACCGAGTCCGTGCGTCCCGGAGAACTCAGGACGATCCGGCCCGTGTCCACCTCGATGGACACCGTGCGGCCGATCGAGCCGCCGACCTGCATGCTCATGGGCGTCAGCCCAAACGCGCCAAGATGGGCCAAGACGGCCTCGGTGTTGCGCTTGCCGATGTTGAAACCGGCGTGCGTGGCCATGATGTTCGCGCCGCCGGCCAGCCTGACCGTCAACCCCCTGGTCCCGGTCATGCCGCCGCGAAAGCCCGAGAACAGGCGAAAGAGGGTTTTGACGCCCGTGTCGGCGAAATAGCCGGGCAGGGTCGCCGCGCGGTCGGGCTTGATCGAGGAATCGGGCAAGGCCACGTGGACCATGCCCGCAACCTTGTGCTTCAGATCGTAGACCATCACGGCCACGCACGAACCCAGGGCGAACGTCTTGATGACCGCCCCGGGCGTATCGTCCACCCCCATTTCGCCGACTCCGAGAACCGTCACCTTCATCGCGGGATATTCCCAATGTCCATGTGCATGTTGTAAACGGAAAAAGGCCCCGTGGACGCCAAACAAACGTTTCCAAACAGCCCCGGAGCGCCGCGCCCGCGTCCCGCGCCGGCCGGCGAAGCGATGGGACGCTAGCGGTCCGTTTCCCTGAGCTTGGCCTCTTCACCGGCCAGCATGGCGAACGAATGCTCCGGTCCCGGAAACGCTCCGGACTCGACCTCGGCCTTGTACCGCTCAAGCGCCTCGCGCGAGGCCAGCCCGAGTTCGGCGTACCGTTTGGCGAACTTGGGCCGCAGCTTATCGTAGAGACCCAAAATATCGTGATACACCAAAACCTGGCCGTCGCAGCCCGGCCCGGCCCCGATGCCGATGGTCGGCACGGGCGCCGCCCGGGTCACCTCCGCAGCCACGGCCGCCGGCACGGCCTCCAAAACGATCGCGAAACAACCGGCCTCGACCAGCGCCAAAGCGTCTGCGGTCAGCATCCCGGCCGCCTCGGCGGTCCTGGCCTGGACCTTGAACCCGCCCATACGGGCGATGCTCTGGGGCGTGAGCCCCAAATGGCCGAGCACCGGAATCTGCGCCCCGGTCATGGCGGCGATCTTGGGCAGCATGGCGCCCGCGCCCTCGACCTTGACCGCCCTGGCCCCGGCCTCCTTCAAAAAACGGCCGGCATTGGCGACCGCGTCATCCACGCCCGCATGATACGACATAAACGGCATGTCCGCGACCACGAGCGCCCGCTTGGCGCCGCGCGAAACCGCCCGGACGTGGTGCAGCATCTCGTCCATGGTCACCGACAAGGTGTCGTCGTGGCCCAAAACCACCATGGCCAGCGAATCGCCGACCAAAATCATGTCCAACCCGGCCTCGTCGGCAAGAAGCGCCGAGGAATAGTCGTAGGCCGTCACCATCGACAACTTGCGGCCGCCCTTGGACGCGGCGATCACCGGCGCTGTCACGCGTTGTTGCATGGAAATGCCTCCGGCGGCCAAGGGGCTGCGCCCCTTGGATCCCCCCCGGGGGATTACCTGCGATTAAGCGACGGAAGACCTTCGCAACTCGCAGTTGAACCCCCCGGCCCCCCTCGATACGGGGTTCTTCCGTTCACCCTTTCCCAAAACTTTTTTTCGCCGGGATGCGTTTTTCGCTTTGCGAAAAACGCATCCCGGCGGCAATAAAGTTTTTTCGGGAAAGGGGGTTCAGGGGGAAACCCCTTTTGTTCACAAAAGGGGTTTTCCCCCGATTCCTCCCCCCTGTTCTCTCTAAAATCCTTTCTTGGCCATGTAGCTGGTCAGGTCGGCGACGCGGCAGGAGTAGCCCCATTCGTTATCGTACCAGGCCACGATTTTGGCCAGGTTGCCGCCTTGGACCTTGGTGAATTCCGCTTCGATGATGCTCGAGTGCGGGTCTTGTTTGTAGTCCGAGGAGACGAGCGGTTCTTCGCCGAAGGCCATGATGCCTTTGAGGTAGGTTTCGGCGGCGTCCTTGAGTTTGGCGCGCAGTTCCTCGGTGGTGGTCGGTTTTTCGAGGATGGCCGCGAAATCGACCACCGAGACGGTGGGGGTGGGCACGCGCAGCGAGTAGCCGTCGAATTTGCCTTTGAGTTCCGGGATGACCAGGGCCACGGCCTTGGCCGCGCCGGTGGAGGTCGGGATGATGTTTTGCGCCGCCGCCCGGGCCCGGCGCAGGTCTTTGTGCGCCATGTCCAGGATGCGCTGGTCGTTGGTGTAGGAATGGATGGTGCACATCACGCCCGAGACGATGCCGAAGGCCTTGTGCACGACCAGGGCCGGCGGGGCCAGGCAGTTGGTGGTGCAGGAGGCGTTGGAGATGATGTGGTGTTTGGCCGGGTCGTAGTCCTTTTCGTTGACGCCCATGACGATGGTGATGTCTTCTTGCTTGGCCGGGGAGGTGATGATGACTTTCTTGGCCCCGGCTTCGATGTGGGCCATGGCTTTGGGGCCGTCGCGGAAGATGCCGGTGGATTCGATGACCACGTCCACGTTCAGCGAGCCCCAGGGGATGTTTTTCGGATCGCGTTCGGCGAAGTTGGCGATGCGCCAGGCGCCCACGGCCATTTTGCCGTCAGTGAAGGCGACGTCCATTTGGGCGCGGCCGTAGTTGGTGTCGTATTTCAGCAGATGCACGTTGGTCGGGGTGTCGAACAGGTCGTTGACCGCGACCACTTCCATGCTGTCCAGGTAATGCTCGTAGATCGCTTTGAGGACTTGGCGGCCGATGCGGCCGAAGCCGTTGATTCCGATGCGGATCTTGCTCATTTTCGTCTCCTTTGGGTGGGCTGGCCCGCGTCTTTGGACTAGTCCTCGAAGGTCCGGTAGATGAATTCGGTGGAAAGATCGAAATCCCTTTTAAGGGCCTGGTGCAGCATGGCGTTTTCGATGGACATGGCCGAAATTTCGGCGATGGAGGTCAAAAAGTCGATTTCCTCGGCGGAAAATTCCCGTTCCGAGGCGGTATAGACGCGCATCACGCCGATGATGCGTCCGCCGGGCAGCGTCAGGGGCACGACCAGCGCCGAACACAGGCCTTCTTCCTTGGCCCGCTCGGGATACTGGAAGGCGCCGCCCTCGGTGATGTTCTTCAAGTAGACGGTCTTGCCGGCCAGGACGTCCCGGTCAAGGCCGCTTTTGGCCACTTCGACCGGCCCCTTGCGCAGGTAGCCCGCGGAAAGTCCGTGGGACGCGCCGGGCAACAGATTCGTCTTCCCCTTGTCCAGGATCCTGATGACGCAGGCCTTGACTTCCATGGCCGTCGCCGCGGCCTCGGCCACGGCGGCCAGAGCTTTGGCCGGGTCCAGGCTCCGGTTGACGGCTTTGGTCACCTGAATCAAAGTCCGGTAATAGGCTTGTTCCTTACATGACATGATCCTGCCCCCTTATGGAGTTGGAAGAATACCGCTTGGCTGCGAAACGCGGCGATGATGCCGCCTGCATACGCCAGCTCGCCCTGGCCCGCAACCCGGGATCGTCTCCCGACGCATACTATTTTCGTTGCCGAACCTGGACTTTCTCGTGACAACGCGGCATAGTTGCGGGATGCAATTCGCGGCCGCATTCGACTGGCGCTTTTTCCTGACCGCCCTGGGGCTGGCCTTCGTGCTGGAAGGCCTGCCCTATTTCATGCTGGCCGAGCGCATGCCCGAAGTCCTTCGAACCCTGGCCGAACGCCGGCCGCAAACCCTGCGCTTGATGGGACTGGCCGCCATCGCCCTTGGGCTTACGGTCATCGCCGCCGCCAAGCGCTGAACATATCGAAATCGGACGACCCATGCATAAAACCATCGCTTTTACGATCCTTCTCGCTCTTTTCCTGGCCGCCCCGGCCGGCGCGGCGAAAAAAGCCCCGAAAAACTCGGTCAGCTTCGATCCCAACACCTATTCCTGCGCCTCCTTTCTCAAAATGATCGGTTCCAGCGCCAAAAGCGGCGAAGAAGAGGCCGGCGTGGCCGTCATGTGGGGATTTGGCTTCCTATCCGGGCTGGAATTCGCCCGGAGCATGGAAAACCCCTCGGCCCTGGACGACAAAACCCTGGCCGCCCTGGTTCTCGAGTACGCCGCAGTCTGTAAACGCCATCCCGCGTTCACCTTTTTCGAGGCCACCGCCCGGTTGGCCGGGGTGTCGGAGAAGCCCGCCCCGCCGAGCGAACCGGACAATCGCGCCAATCCGAACAATCCGGACGGGCCGGACGGGCCGGGCAAGAAGACTGCGCCGCCGAACCGCGATATCCCGGACACGATCTGACGCAGGCCATACCGGCCAGGCGGAATTTTTCACGCTTGCGCGCAAAACGCCTGGCGCCTTCTTGAGCCAGGTCAAGGAAATTTCCGCCCGCCCGCGTCATACCGAGGCCATGCATTCGAGCGGCCCGCAACCCTGCTTTCCGCCGCGTCCGGGCGCCCGCGTCCTGGACGCCGCCGCGTACGCTCTGCCCCCGGCGTGCGCGGTTTTGCTCGCCGCCCACGCGCTGCGGCCGGGCAATCCCGGTCTGGCGCTCTCCTGCCTGGTCCTGGGTTTACTCGCCCTCACCCGCCAAGCCTTCGCGCGCCTTGTCCTGGCGCCCGGCCTCGCCGCCGGCGCCCTGATCTGGGCCGGCTCGGGCCTGGAACTGGTCCGCATGCGCCTGGCCCTGGGCGAACCGCACGTCCGCCTGGCCGCGATCATGGCCGCGCTCGCAGTCCTGAACCTGGCCGGCGCGCTTGTCCTGATCGCCGCGCCCGGCAAGCGCCGTTTCGACAAGCGCCCGGAACTCGCCGCGCCCTTGGCCGCCGTATTCCTGATCACCCTTGGCGCGCTCTACACCTTGCAATATTTTTTGCGTCCGCCGCACGGACCGGCGCTGCTTCTCGCCGAACGCTTCGCCCCGACCTCCGGCTGGCTGGAGGCGACCCTGATCGCCTGCTACGCCGCTTTTGCCGCCGCCCGCCTGCTGCGGTTAAAAACCCAGGCCGCAACCAGGAGCCTGATCTGGCGGCTGTTCTCGCTGGTCTTCTTTCTCCAACTCGCGCTCGGCCTGCTCGGCCTGCCCGCCATGCTCATGACCGGCGCGCTGCATCTGCCCGTCCCGGCCCTGATCGTCGCCGGCCCTCTCTATCGCGGCCACGGCCTGTTCATGCTCTGGCTGTTCTCCGCCTCCGTGGTCCTGCTCGGTCCCGGCTGGTGCAGCCACCTGTGCTATATCGGAGCCTGGGACGACCTGGCCGCCAAATCCAAAAAACTCCCCTCCCCCCTGCCCCGCTGGGCCGTGAGCGCACGCGCCGCCATCCTGGGGCTGACCCTGGCCGCGCCGCTTTTTCTGCGCTTTCTGGACGTATCCCTGGAGGCCGCCCTGTGGACGGCGGCGGCCTTCGGCCTGACCGGCCTTGGCGTCATGGCGCTCGCCTCCGCGCGCCTTGGAACCATGGCCCATTGCACGGCCTTCTGCCCCATCGGCCTGCTCGGCAACCTGCTCGCCAAACTCACGCCCTGGCGGCTGCGGGTTAGCTTGGAATGCACCCGCTGCACGGCCTGCATCTCCCGCTGCCGCTACAACGCGCTCACCCTCGAACGCCTGGAGAGCGGGAAGCCCGCCCTGTCCTGCACCCTGTGCGGCGACTGCCTGAGCGCCTGCAAACACGACGCCTTGCACTACCGCTTTCTCAATCTCTCCCCCGCCCGGTCGCGCACCCTGTTCGTCGTCCTGGCCGCCTCCCTGCACGCCATCTTCCTGGCCGTGGCCCGCATATAAGGGCGAAGGGGCATGACGCCCCCGGCCCCCCTGAAAGCGGAAAACGAATCCCTTCGCCAGGACAGCCCCCCAAAATACCATCTACGTTTGTATGCTCCCCCTCACCGATAATTTCCCCCACTCCCCTTTCAAAAAATCGTTTCCCGCCGGAGTTCGATTTTCGCGAGCGAAAATCGAACTCCGGCGGGAATAAGAGTTTTTTGAGGGGGGGTGCGGGGGGAACTTTTTTGCAAAAAAGTTCCCCCCGCTTCTCCTCCCATCCCCTCCCATCCCCGCTTGCTTCGCTGTCGCCTTCCCGGTATCGCAGGCGCATGGACGCCAGCGCCAAATTATCCGGCTTGAGCGCCGAGGAGGCGCGCGAGCGCGCCGCCAGGGGTCTAAGCAACGCCGCCGGCGCGCCCCGAACCAAGACGCTGGCCTCGATTTGGCTTGAGAACGTCTGTTCGGTTTTCAACGCCATCATCGCGGCGGTGATCGCCTTTTTCCTCGTGTTTTATTTCCGCCAGGGCGACGGGCGGTTGCTTCTGGACTGCCTGGGCGTGGCCATGGTGGCTTTGTTCAACACGGCGATCGCCGTTGTCCAGGAGATCCGGGCCAAGCGCGCGCTCGATGCGGTGCGCCTGCTTTTGGTCCGCGAGGTCACGGTGGTCAGGGACATGGTGACCGGTACGGTCGCGCCCGAGGACTTGGTGCTTGGCGACGTGGTGCGTCTGGCGCGGGGCGAGCAGGCGGCGGTCGACGGGCGCCTGCTGATCTCGCGCCGTCTGGAGATGGACGAATCCCTGCTCACCGGCGAGTCGGAGCCGGTCGCCAAGGCTGCGGGCGACGCCGTTTTGTCCGGAAGTTTTTGCGTCGCCGGCAGCGGCTATTTCGAGGTCACGGCCGTGGGCGCGGACGCATTCGCCGCCGGGGTCGCCGGGATCGCCCGGCGCTACAAGTTGACGCCCACGCCGCTTACCCGGCGCGTCAACGCTTTGGTGCAATCGCTTTTCGCCTCGGCCGTGATTTTGATTCTCCTGTCTCTCTGGCGGCGCGGGGACGTCCCCATGGACGCGGACTTCGTGCGCCGCCTGGGGGCGATCCTGATCGCGCTCGTGCCGCAGGGGCTGGTGCTCGTAAATTCTGCGACGTTCGCGCTCGGGGTGTACCGGATCAGCCGGATCGGGGCGGTGGTGCAGCGGCTCGGGGCGATCGAGTCCTTTGCCGCCGCGACGGTGATCTGCATGGACAAGACCGGCACGCTGACGCAAAACAGGCTCACGGTGAAGCTGGCCGCTCCCCTGGCCGGAGAGCTTTTCCAGGCCGATGCGGAAAAGTTGCTCGGCACCTTCGCCGCGCTGGCCACGGAGAAAAATTCCACCGCCCTGGCGCTTGCGGCCTATCCCGTGGACCGTTCGGTCGAGCTTGTGGACGAGATCGCCTTTTCCTCAGAGCGCAAGATGAGTTTTCTGGCGCTGAGGCGCGGCGGCAGGCCTTTCATTTGGGCGCTCGGAGGCTACGATCTGCTGCTTGAACGCCTGTCCGGAGACGACCGGGAAAAGGCCGAAACACTCTACGCGCGCTACGGGCTGCACGTGTATCGCGCACTCATGCTGGTCGAGATCGCCGGCGACACGGACCTTGAGGCGGTGCGCGCGGGCGGCGCGTTTTCGGCCCGGGCGCTGTGCCTGGCCGCGATCGGCGACACGGTGCGCGAAGGGGCGGGCCGGGTGATCCGCGACTTTCAGTCTCGCGGCGTACGCTTTAAGATCCTCTCCGGCGACGCCGCGCCGGCGGTCGCAGCCGTTTGCCGCGACATCGGCTGGGAGGCCGGTTCCGGCGACACGGTCGGCGGCGGCGAGCTTGAGACGATGGACGGCGAGGCGTTTGCCGCCGCCTGCCGGGAGAAGACGATTTTCGCCCGGCTCACTCCCGGGCACAAGCTGCGCATCGTCCGGGCGCTCAAGGCGGCCGGCGAGCACACGGTTATGCTCGGCGACGGGGTCAACGACCTGCCGGCCATCAAGGAAGCCGACCTCGGGTTCGCCATGGAGGAAGGAAGTCAGGCGACCAAGGAGGTGGCGGACATCGTCCTGCTCGCCAACCGCTTCACGCTGCTGCCGGAGATTTTGGCCGAGGGCAACACGATCGTGAACTCCGTGGCGGCCGTGGCCAAGCTTTTTTTGACCAAGAATTTCATGGTGATTTGCGCTACGCTGCTCACCCTCGGCTTTGCGCTCGATTTCCCGCTCACCCCGCGCCGGGTGTCGCTGCTCAATATTTTCGCCATCGCCGTCCCGGCCATGCTGACAGCGCTGCGCAACGCCAATACCGAAAAGCGCCGCGGTTTCCTGCTTGACGTCGCCAGTTTCGCGGCCGTCTCCGCCCTGGTCATGACCTGCGGCGCGCAGGCGGCCTTTTTCCTGACCCGGGCGCTCGGCGGCGAGACGGCGGACGGTTTCGGCGCCATGGCCATGCTCGCGGCCATGGTGGCTCTGGCGGCGGTCAATTACGTCCTGGTCGCCGCGGAAAACCGCTCCCGGCGCCTCATCGTCGAGACCGCCTACGCCCTGGCGCTGGTCGCGGTCTTCGCCCTGGTCTGCGCCTGGCCAGGCGGCGGGCTCGCCCTGCGAGCGGTGCGGCTTTTCTACGAAATCGACCCCCTGACCCCGGCCGCCTGGACCGGCGCGGCCCTCGCCGGAATCGGCGGGGCGGCGATGCTCGTGGGGTTGCAAAGGCTGCGTCGCGGGTGGATTATTCGTGGGAGCGCGAAAAGGAAGAAATTCTCCGCTCCCGTTCATAACGGGTTGGAGATGAAAAACCGGCGCGATTGATCGATCGCGCGTTCCCGGATCGATCCGCCTCAAAGCGGAGAACGGCCCGCCCTACTGGCTCTTGCGCCGGATGAAATCGCCAAGCGTCTGGTCGCTGCACGCGACGTGGTTGTTGAAGGGATTGGCCACGTACGACAAAAACGAGGACAGCGAAAAATTGCGTTCCGCCATGAGCTTGTCGTGAAAATCGGCGAGCATTTCTTCGCAGCGCCGGTGCTCGTTGCGGTGCAGCTTGAATTGGGGATAGGACAGGGGATCCATCAGCTTCTCTTCATAGTCGAAATGCGCGCGCATGTCCGTGCGCAGCTTCCTGAGCAGCACCGCCAGATCGTTCGGCCGGGCCAGGAGTTCCGCCGCCAGGGCGATGTTGTTCATCTGGCCGATCAGGTTCTTATGGTGTTCGTCGATGGGCTGGATGCCGATGCTCAGGCGCTTGTCCCAGTCGATTACGGACATAGGGTCGTATCCTTGACGCAGGACCCCGGGCGACTGGAAAAACAGCCGCTCGCGGCCGGATGCAAACGGTTCGTTGTTCATGGAATGTATCTAGCAAAATTCAGACCAAAGCGGGCGAATATCGCCTGAAAAATGAATGTCAAGCGGCGTCCGGCCTCAATCTCGCACCCCGGGAGCCCTGAAATAGGCGACGAACTCCTGGTTGCCCTTGGGGCCTTTGAGCGCGGCCGGCTCCACGCCAAGCAGCGCAAAACCGAGCGCGCCGGCCGCAAAACCGATGATTTTGTCCACCGCTTCCCGCCTGGCCGCCTCGTCGCGCACCACGCCCTTGTCCGCCCGGCCCGGCCCGAGCTCGAACTGCGGCTTGATCAGGGCCACGACCTCGCCCGCCGGGACAAGCATCCTCGCGATCACGGGCAAAACCAGGGTCAGGGAAATAAAGGACACGTCGATCACCGCCAGGGCCACCGCTTCGGGCACAAGCTCCGGCCCGGCCAGGCGCAGATTGACGCCCTCGATCGACACCACGCGGGGATCGGCGCGCAGCTTCTCGTGCAATTGGGCGCGGCCCACGTCCACCGCGTAAACCCGGACAGCCCCATGCTGCAACAGGCAATCCGTGAAGCCGCCGGTCGCGGCCCCGGCGTCCAGACAGACCTTGCCGCGCGGATCGAGGCTAAATTTTTCGATGGCCGTGAAGAGCTTATGCCCGCCCCGGCTCACGAAACGCTCCCCGCCCGCGACGACGAGGGCGGCGTCCGGCCCGAACATCCGGCCCGGCTTGTCCACCAAAACCCGGCCGCCCGCGCCCTCGGCGTACACCATGCCGGCCATGATCAGCCGCTTGGCCCGCTCGCGCGACTCGGCCAGGCCGCGCTCGGCCAGCAACTCGTCGGCGCGGACTTTGGGCTTGGCCATCGCGTGCTCAAAAACCGAAAGACAACCCCGCCCTACAGCGAGGACTGCTGCGCCTGGATGCCCCGGACCATTTCCCGGATCACGTCCAGATTGGAGGTCACGAAATTCTCGTACTCGTAACTCGACATGTGCACCGGCACTTCGAGCTGACGAGCCAGGTCAAAGAGCTTGTAACGCGACACGTTTTCGCCGTACCGCAAAATCTGCTTGGCCGTGAAATCGAGCAGCCGCTTCTGCTCGTCGGTGAATTTGCGCTTGTCCGCCGGCGAGTCCTGACCCGCCACCTGGTCGAGCTTCTCGCGCAAATCCCAATTGGAGCGCTCGAATTCCTCGAGCCTGCGTTCCAACGCCTCGATGCGGGCCTTGATCTCCTTGGGATTGAGCGTGTCGAAAATCACCTCGCGCGACAACGACAAGGCAAAAAGCTGCTCGCGAAACTTGGAGGCGAATTCGAGCGCCCGGGACACGGCCTCGCGCTGCGACCAGTTGAACTGATGCTGGATCGATTCCAACGCCAACTTGGCCTCGGGAGTGAGCGTAATGCCGATCGGCTTGCCGCCCTTCTCCACTTGCCGCTCGCGCCACTTGGCCGTACGGTTCGCTTCCTGCTCGCTCATAACCACCCCAATTTTTTTGAGAAAGGAAGGAGATTGGGGAAAACCCTTTTGTTCACAAAAGGGTTTTCCCCAAGCCCCTTTCCCAAAAAACTTTAGCGGTTTAAGAGTGATGCACGCGAATCGGACGTCATGCGGGCCTGATCATCAAAAACCGCGCCACCCCCATGCCATACTTCTGGCAACACATCAAGTAACGCGGATCAAGAAAGTGAAATAAATAAAGTTTTTTGGAAGGGGTCCGAGGAAACCTTTTGTTCAAGCGCGGAGAGTAGAAAAGTCTTCCTTTCGTACTCTCCGCTTCGAAGCGTCTTCCCGCTGCAAAAGGTTTCCCCGGATTCTCCCCTCCAAATGCTTCATTCCCTCTTCATTTCTTGGCCACGAGGCCGAGCCGGGCGACGATGTTGGCGGCAGCGAGGGCGGTGTATTCGGCGGGCGGGAGAGCGGCTTTTTCGTCCGGGGTGACGATCAGTTCGGGTTTGTTGACCAGGGTTTGGTCGGGGGTGATTTCGTATTGCGGCGGAAAGGAATTTTCAAAGTACATTTCCTGGAAGCCGATGAATTTCAGGCTATGGGCGGTGGCGTCCAGGATGGCGTATTCCGAATCTTCGATCAGGCCGCATTTTTTGGCGGCGATCAGTCCGGCCAGGCATTCTCCTCCCTGGGTGCAGCTGATGTGGCCGTGGCGGTTGGCGAGGAGCATGCCTTCGATGATGCTCTGCTCGTCCACCTGGATGACCTGAAAGCTGCCCGGGCCGCCGACTTTTTCGTATTCCCCGGCGAAATGCCGCACGCGCGGAAACGAGACCGGGTTGCCGATCATGGCCGCCTGGGCCACGCTCGGGGTGACCGCGACCGGGGTGAAGACGCGTTTGCCGGGCGCGCTTTCGCGGTAATAGCGGTAGACCGGGTCGGCGTGGGCCGATTGGACGCCGAAGATGCGCGGCAGCGCCCCGATGACGCCCAGCCGGTTGAGCTTGAGCAGGCCGCTCATGATGGCGGTGATGTTGCCGGCGTTGCCGATGGGCACGAACAGGCAGGTGCGGTAGAGATCCCAGTCGCGCCACTGGGCCAGCTCGAAGGCGTAGGATTCCTGGCCCAGGATGCGCCAGGCGTTTTTGGAATTGAGCAGGGCCACGCGGTAGTTGTCGGCCAGAAATTCCACGACCTTCATGCAGTCGTCGAACACCCCCGGCACTTCCAGCACGGTCGCGCCGCTGCCCAGCGGCTGGGCGAGTTGCTGGGGCGTGACCTTGCCCTGGGGCAGGATGACCACGGATTTGACCGGGCCGCCGACGTAGGCGGCGTAGAGCGCCGCCGAGGCCGAGGTGTCGCCGGTGGAGGCGCAGACCGTAAGCACCTGGTCCCAGCCGTGACGGCGCACCAGGGCTTTCAGATAGCTGAAGGCGCAGGCCATGCCCCGGTCCTTGAACGAGGCCGAGGGGTTCTGGCCGTCGTTCTTGAAGGCGAAGCGCATCCCGATCCGCTCGGTTAGCTCCGGCGAGGCCTCGACTTCGGGGGTCTGGCCCTCGCCCAGATAGACGATGTCCTCTTCTTCGATGACCGGGGCCATCAGCTCGTAGAACCGGAAGATGCCGCGCAGGGCGGTGACTTTCGAGGCGGCCCGGGCGTCGAAATGGTCGCGCCAGACGGCCCCGGGGATTTCGGCCAGGGCGTCGAACCGCGTATCGCGCAGCAAAAAGACGTCGCCGCATTTCGGGCAGGTGTAGAGCAGTTCCTCAATGCCGAACGTCGCCCCGCAACCCAGGCAGACATATTCCATGGCGCCGCGACGGGCCGGGAAACCGGTGTTCTCGATCATGATCCTCTCCGCTCGGTCGGTGTCCCGGTCCCATATCAATCCCGGCCCCGGGCGTAAAGCCGAAGCCGCCGCGCGCCTTTACCGGAAAGCCGGTTTCATTTACATTCGCCCGGCGCGGGCTCTCACGCCGCGACATCCCCACCCCAAAGGCCGCGCAATGACCGCCGACCCGCATCGCCCCTGGCTCGCCAAGTACGACAAGGCCGTGCGGCCGAACCTGGAATATCCCGAAATGACCGTGCCGATGCTGCTCGAACGCGCGGCCGGGGAGCATCCCAACCACCCGGCCGTGGAATTTTTCGGCGCGAGCGTGAGCTACCGACGCCTGCTCGGCCGCGTCCGGGCCATGGCGTCAAGCCTCACGGCTCTCGGCGTCGCGCCGGGCGAGCATGTGGCCGTCATGCTGCCCAACATCCCGCAGGCCATCACCGCCTTTTACGCCGTGCTGACCGCCGGGGCGGTCGCGGTCATGGTCAATCCGCTCTACACCGAACGCGAAATCGCCTTCCAACTGCGCGACTCACAGGCGGCCACCCTGATCTGCCTGGACCTGTTCTGGCCGAAAATCCAGGCGGTGCGCGGCGAAACAAAGCTCTCGCGCGTCATCGTCACCAGCGTGACCGACGGCCTGCCGTTTGCTCTGCGCGTCCTGGCCGCGCTCAAAAGCCGGTTAAGCGGGAAACAGGCGGCCACGCCCTGCGACGGCAAAACCGTCATCGCCTGGAAGCGCCTGGCCCCTGGCTCAAAAAACGCCCCCGCGCCGGCCGCCGCGCGGGCAAGCGACCCGGCCGTGGCGCAATACACCGGCGGAACCACCGGCACGCCCAAAGGCGCTGTCCTGACCCACGCCAACCTGACCGCCAACGTGCTCCAATGCCGCGAAATACTGCACGCCATCGGCCGGCGGCCGGAACGCTTCCTGGCCGTGCTGCCCTATTTCCATATCTACGGCCTGACCGTGTGCCTGAACCTGCCCGTGGCCATCGGCGCGACCATCCTGCCCGTGCCCAAATTCGAGCCGGCAGGGCTGCTCGCTCTCATCGCCAAGCGCCGCCCGACCATCTTCCCGGGCGCGCCCGCCTTGTACGCAGCCCTGCTGCGGCAAAAAGACCTGGCCAAATTCGACCTGACCAGCCTGCGCTTTCTGGTCTCGGGCTCGGCCCCGATCCCGCCGGCTCACATGCAAAAATTCAAGGAAATCACCGGCGCGGAAATCATCGAGGGCTACGGCCTGACCGAAGCCTCGCCCGTGACGCATTTCAATCCGCTCGAAGGCGAAAAAAAACCGGGCTCGATCGGCCTGCCCCTGCCCGACACCCTGACCAGGATCGTCGGCGACGACGGCCGAGAGGCGCCGGTCGGCGAACCCGGCGAATTGTGGATCAAAGGCCCGCAAGTCATGCGCGGCTACCTCGGCCGCGAAGCCGAAACCGCCCAGGCGCTCTCCGACGGCTGGCTCGCGACCGGCGACGTCGCCACCATGGACGCGGACGGCTACTTTTATATCGTGGACCGCAAAAAAGACCTCATCATCAGCGGCGGCTACAACGTCTACCCGCGCGAAGTCGAAGAAGTTCTCGGCGAACACCCGTCCGTGCGCGAAGCCTGCGTGGTCGGCGTCAAACACGCGGTGCGCGGCGAAATCATCAAGGCCGTCATCGTCGCCGAGGGCAACGCCAACCCTGCCAAGGAAGACATCCTCGCCTTCTGCAAAACCCGCCTGGCGCCCTACAAATGCCCGAAACAAATCGAATTCGTTGACGAACTGCCCAGAACCGCGATCGGCAAGGTGCTCAGGAGAAATTTGAAAGAGGTGGAATAAGAAGAAGACCAGGGGGAAACTTTTTAAAAAAAGTTTCCCCCTGACCCCTTTCAAAAATTTTGACCCGTGGTTTGGCCGCTTTTCGCTGCGCGAAAAACGGCCAAACCACGGGAAACTTTTGAAAACGGTCCAGGAAGAATCGATATCGAGAAGAGCGGGGCAAAGGGGCAAGGCCCCTTTGCCCCGCTCTATTTCTTCATTCGTTCGACCGCGTCGACGGCGGTATCCGGTTGTTTGGGGTCGAGATCGAGGGTGAGGAAGTCTCCGGCGTCTGGCAGGATCAAACTGAAATCGTTCAATATTTGCAGTTCAAGCGTAACCGCTTGCGGGGCGAGGTCGAGCACGTGTCCGCCCGCCGTCTCGTCCTTGGTCAGAAAATGCATATGCCAGCCGGGCACGCCGATCTGGCCCACGTACGCAGGCTGGTAAATGGCCAGAACGGTCCCGTCGGTCTCGCCGAATTCGAACACCGCTTGCCTCTTGACCACGTCGCCAAGCGGCGGGAAAGGCCGGGCCTGGCGCGGCACGCTGCGGGCGGTCAGTCTGGCGAAACGGCCTTTGAGCACGGCCATGGCGAACAGATTGCGGCTGGGCAGCAGGGCGTTCAGGGCTTTTTCCACCGCCTCGATCGACCCCAGCGGTTCGAGATCCTTGTGGATTTGCGGCGCGAAGGCGGCGATCTGAACAAAGGGCGCAGTCGCGTCCGCCGCGACCGCATAGGCCTTGCCGTCGCTTTTGATCTGGAAGCATTTCGCCTTCAGGCAGATCATCTCACCGTCGAGCCCGTCCAAAGTGCCCAGGCCGCAATCGCCGCGACGCAAAACATCGCCGATGGCCGCACAGCCCGCATAGCCGCCGCGCAACAAGGCGCCGATCGTGGAATACTGCCAGAGCCGGTTTTCTTCGCCGCCGTGCGCGACTGCGGTCAAGGCGACGCACAGCAGGACCAGACAGGCGCTCAGACGCCGCTTCATGCTCTTCTCCTTCGTCTTGCTTTGTCCGCAGTGACGACACGGTGCAATCAGCCCGCCCCCTCGCCGCCGGTGAGGCGCAGGTACAGGCTTTTGAGCCGGCCCTTGATCAGGCGGCCGGGGCTGAAGGTCAGGGCGGACAATTCGCTGGGCAGGACAAAGCCGCTCAGGTCGAAATCGGCGGGCGTTTTCCTCGGGAAGACGAGTTCGCCGGGCGCCGCTCCGGGCAGATTGCGGCGCTGCGCCTCGCGCCACAGGGGCACGTCGGCGGGCGCGAGCGCAAACAGGCCGTAGACGGCGGTGTCCAGGGCGACGGCCGAGGCCGAGGCGGCCAGCAGGCGCGCGGGATAGGCCTTGCCGCCGGCCGGTCCGGTGATGTGCATGGCCGTGATTCCGTCGAGCAAGGTATGCGAGGGCGGCAAGGCGCGCATCAGTTCCAGAATGAGGGAGGCGAAGCGCTCCATGCAATCGCCGTGGACGCGGTGGGCCAAAGCCTTGCGGAATCCGACCAGGCAGCCGAAATGGTTCTTCACCCCGAGAGTCAGGCGCATCTGGCCGTGCGCCTTGAATTTGGGCAGGTTGAGGATCAGGTCGGTTTCCAGGGCGTCGGCGGCCACGCCCGCGTGCCCGCCGTGCGGCAAGGGGATGCGGGTCACCCGGCGGAAACCGGCGAACTCCACGGGCAGCCCCTTGAGGGCGGCGGCGATTCCGGCGCGGCCGGCCACGATCTTGCCCGTGGCGAAGGCCGGCGAATCGCCCACGCTGACCTTGGCCCCCAGGTCAAGCGCATAGACGCAGGCCGCCCGGACCACGGCCGCGTCCGTGCAGGCGAGAGATGCGTTGTACGGGGCGACCAGATTGGGCTTGATCAGCGCCTTGGTCCCGGGGGCGGGCGCAAATCCCGAAGCCGCGAGCAGTTCGCCAACGACCCGGCCCAGCCCCGGTTCGCGGTAGTCGTCCTGGCGCTCGAAATACACCCGGATCGCCGCTCCGGGAGCCGTCACGCCGCCCTCGCTGCATGCCGTAAGCAGCCGGATGCGGTCGCTTGCGCGGCGGTTTTCGCGGCCATGTGCGGCGAAAAAGCATGACTAGCGACGACTATTAATTTGATATAATTATCTGTGGACAAGTTCATAATTCAAATAACCATCTTATTTTATTTATTTTAATATCAACCATTATTTCTATTAAATAAATAGAAATAACTAGTAGGAAGATTTGGGATGCCAAAGGCGCAGCTCCCCGGCCAAGAGCCAGCCGACAAAAACCGCCCGGGTTTCGACCGCGATCGGGCGGCGTCCCGGGAGGTTCCGGCCTGAGAAACACCGGTCCGGGAGACGAAAACGCGCGGCCCGCGTCCCCGGACAGACGGACAAACCGGCCGCTTCCGCCGGGGGCGGCGCGCGGCGGCGGGAGGGCCTCAGGTTCCCCGAGCCCGCCGCCTGATCATGAAAATATCCCCAAAGCCCTCCCGAAGCAAACGGCATTTGCGCCGGGCGCATTGACAGGCCGCGCGCGGTTTTTTAAGGCTGTGCGGCCCGGAGCGCGGGCGCAATTTCACCAAGGAGCGAAACAATGGAAAAGACCGTTTATTATATCGAGGGCGACGGCATCGGGCCGGAAGTCTGGGCCGCGGCCCGGCCGGTGCTCGACGCCGCCGTCAGCAAGTCTTACGGCGACGCCAAGAAATTTAAGTGGGTGGAGCTTTTGGCCGGGGAAAAGGCGTTCGCGCAAACCGGCTCGTACCTGCCGGAAGAAACGCTGACGACGCTGGCGGCCGCCGAACTGGCCATCAAAGGCCCGCTCGGCACCCCGGTCGGCGGCGGCATCCGCAGCCTCAACGTGGCCCTGCGCCAAATCCTCGACCTCTATGCCTGCATCCGGCCGATCAAGTATTTCAAAGGCATCGAGTCGCCGGTCAAACACCCGGAAAACGTGGACATGATCATCTACCGCGAGAACACCGAAGACGTCTACGCCGGGATCGAATACGCCTCGGGCACGCCCGAAGCCAAAAAGCTCATCGAATTCCTGCGCGGCGAACTGGGGGCGAACGTGAGCCTAAGCGCCGGCGTGGGCATCAAGCCCATCACCCCGGCCGGCTCCAAACGCCTGGTGCGCAAAGCCATCCAGCATGCCGTGGACAAAGGCGAGAAAAGCGTCACCCTGGTCCACAAGGGCAATATCATGAAGTACACCGAGGGCGCCTTCAGGGCCTGGGGCTACGAGCTGGCCAGGGACGAATTCGCCGACCAGGTCATGACCGAGGAGGAGGCCGCGGCCGGCGGCGCAAAGCCCATCGTCATCAAGGACCGCATCGCCGACTCCATGTTCCAGCAGGTGCTCATCAAGCCCCAACTGTACAGCGTCATCGCCACCACGAACCTAAACGGCGACTACCTCTCCGACGCCCTGGCCGCGCAGGTCGGCGGCCTGGGCCTGGCGCCCGGCGTGAACATGAGCGAAAAGCTGGCCTTCTACGAAGCCACCCACGGCACCGCCCCGCGCATGGCCGGACAAGACTCCGCCAACCCCGGCAGCCTGATCCTGTCCGGCGCCATGATGCTCGAACACATCGGCTGGACCGAAGCCGCGAACCGCATCCACGCGGCCATGGAAAAAACCATCACCGCCAAACGCGTGCCCAAAGACCTGGCCGCCCAAATCAACGGCGCGACGACAGTCGGATGCAAGCAGTTTGGAGAGATATTGGAGAGCTATTTGTAGAAAAAGAAACCCGGGGGGACCCTTTTTTGAAAAGGTTTCCCCCCGATTCTCTTTAAAACGGCACGTCGTCCATGCCCGAGGCTTCGGACGGGAAGGCCGGGCCGAGGTCTTCGTCGGACGGGGCGGACGGCGCGGGCGCGCCGGGGCGGGGTTTGCGGCCTTGGGACTGGGCTTGCTGTCCGCCCTGGTATTGTTCCGAACCGCCGCCCTGGGCCGCCTCGCCGGCGGCGCCGCGCGAGTCCATGAACTGCACGGTGTGGCCCGGGCCACTGACCACGACCTCGGTCGTATAGTGCGTCACCCCGTCCTTTTCCCATTTGCGCGTCCGCAAAGTGCCTTCGACGTAGACCAGCCGGCCTTTGGAGAGATAGTTCGAACAGAATTCTGCAGGCTTGCCGTAGACTTTGATGCGGTGCCATTCGGTCTGTTCGACCTTCTGGCCTTCGCGGTTCTTGTAGGATTCGTCCGTGGCCAGGGTGAATTCCGCGGCCGGCGAACCCGACGGCAGATAGGCCAGTTTCGGGTCCTGCCCGAGTCTCCCGATCAAGATGACTTTATTGACGCTACCGGCCATGTTGTCCTCCAACTATTGGTATTCTCGATATTTCCGTTGAAAACAATGAGTAGCCGAGATCGCGGCGATTTACAAACGTATATTCATATGCGTTAAGCGTAACTGCCCGGCGGAATTCGAAAAGAAAAAAACAGAACCAGGGTTCTTTTTCCGAGGGGCTGCCGCCCCTGGACCCCGCTTCAGAATAGTCCGGCGCCGCCGCCACCGGCCTCGCTTTAGAACGAACAGGCGCTGCCGCCCCCGCCCGCTCCAAACTCCCGCCCTACTCCGCGGGCGCGAGTTTCTCCAATGCGTCCAGGGCGTCTTCCAGGGCGATGGCGGCCTTGTTGGCCTCGCCGGGCTTCCAGTCGGCCAGGGCGGCTTCCAGGCGCTCGCTTGCGGCCACGACCGGCGGCAGGGCGGGCTTCATCGTTTCGGACAACGCCTTGCCTAGCGTGGCGAACTCGATCACCTGGCGGATATTTTCAACCAGGGGCGACACGCCGCGCTCGTCGTACGGCACGGGCGTGGTCGGACCGAAAGCCAGGGCGAAAAGCCCGGGCCAGCGCGCTTGCGCGTCCTCGACGCGGTGGGTTTGGGCGATCACCCGAATCTGCAATACTTGGCCCATCAGTTCTTGCCTCTTCGGGTTTAATCCCGTTCTTCCCAATCGCTTTGGACTTTGCCGACCACGTCCTGAATCAGTCCGACCTGGCTTTCCGGACACACGCCGATCAGCGGCTGGCCGGCGTCCACGTTCTGCTCGTACTGGAAATAGACGGTGTAAATCTGGCCCTCGGGGCCGGTATAGGCGACCGGCCTCTCGCGTTTCATGCGCGAGGCGATGAACAGTTCCATGCCCTCGCGGACCTTGACGTTGCGCGCCCCTAAGGCCTTTATTTTCTTGTCGATCTCAGGGATAAAAAAATACTTGGCCCGTTCCGGGGCGTAAAACAGATGCAAGACCTTCTTGAGGATGGAGTCGATGGCCTCGGACTTGGTCAGAAAATGGCGGATCAGGCACAAGGGCGTTCCGGCCTCGACAAAAGACCCGTCAAGCTCGGCGTACACCTTGGCCAGGTCGCCCTTGATGCCGGCGTACACGGTCTTGAGGTTGCGCTCGCGCTCAAGCGTGGCCACGGCCGTGCCGGGCTTTTCCAGATGCGAGCCGCTCGGGCCGGCAACCTTGCCGCCCGGCTCCTTGAGCGCGAACCGGACCACGCCGGTGTGCGGCGCGACCACCTCGATCTCCTCGAAAGGAGACGCCTTGATTTCTTCCAATAACTGCTTGACGTCGATCACGAATATGCCTCCGGCGGCCGGGGGGAAGGGGCTGCGCCCCTTCCCCCCGGACCCCCAACCCCGCCCGGGGGGGATGATCCCCCCCGGACCCCCTCAACAGGAGTCGGTCGGTTACAACACATTATTCACTTCCCGCCCCACCTGATAAAGTTTTTTTGGGGAAAGGGGGGCCGGGGCAAGGCGAGAGTTGAAAATGTCCCCATTTTCAACTCTCGCCTTGCGTCGTCAGCGCGAAGCGCTGGCCGACGCCTTCCGCTGCAAAAGGGGTTTTCCCCCGGTTCTCCCCTCTTCTCTCCAAAATGCTTCATTTACCGGTAGTACAGATTGCCGCCGCCCATGGTGAGCAGGGTTTGGTACATATTTTTGCGCACTTCGCGCCGGTCCCAGATGCCCTGGATATGTCCGCGCGCCAGGGCGTAGTAGGAGCGGTGGTAAAAAGGCGGGATGTCGATGCCGGTGGTTTCCTTGATGACGCCGGGTCCGGCGAAGCCGATATTGGCCGAGCGCACCGAGAACTGATACGGCGAGCAGCCCAGGAAGCTGGCCACCGGTCCGGCGTAGGAATTGGTGTCGTAGAGCACGAGGTACAGGCCGCCGGCCTCGATGTAGCGGCGCACGGCCATGGTGCAGCGCGGCATCTGGATGACGCCGTTGACGCCTTCCTGGATGCGGATGCCGGCGGTGCCGTGGACGTAGGCCATAAACGGCAGGCGGCGGCGTCTGGCCCAGGCGGCGGCGCGGATGAATTTTTCGCCTTCGGCCGCGCCCACCGTGCCGCCTCGAAACGGGGCCATGAGCATGGCCACGACCAGTTTCAGGCCGTTGATGCGCGCTTCGAAGGTCATGCAGGCGCTTTTTTTGCCGGTCTTTTTCTTGGCCAGCTCCAGTTTTTCCTGAAAACCGGGGAAGGCGAGCGGGTCGCCGGATTCGATCTTGGAGTTGAATTCCATGATCGAGTCCGGATCGAAGACGTTATAGAGATACCACTGGTATTCCATGGAAAAATGGTGGCCGCAGTGGCCGCAGACGCCGGCGAAGTCGCCGAACAGGTCCGGAGCCCACATGTCCATGCAGCCGTGGGTGGCGGCGTTGGTGCAGGTCACGGCCTTGTCTTCGCGCGCCTGGGGCGAAAGGTAGTTCCAGCCTGTGTCGGTCAGGCACACGCCGTCCTCGGGACAGGACAGTTCGGTGAGTTTTTGTTGCTTTTCCGGATCGATCGAGCGCGGACCGAGTTTCTCCCTGATCCGGCGCAGCGGTTCGGAGATGGCCTTGCGTTTGAGCAGGTGCAATTCGGCCTGGGCTTCTTCCACGGTTCGCCAGACGGATTTGCGCAGCGGCAGCAAGAAATCGTGGCGGAAATAGGAAAACACGCTCCAGCCCAGCCCCGAGGCCTGGGAGAAGAGCCGTCCGGCCACGGAGCTGTTGTCGATCATGGCGTTTTTGGACATCTCCCGGAACTTGCGGTAGCGTCGCCAGATCAGGCGATCGGACTGGGTCTGGGTCAGCCCCCAGAAGACCTGCATGTTGTCCACGTCGGCCGTTTGCCCTTCGCGGCCGCGCAGGGCCATGGCGCGCAGGAGCTTGACGCCGCGCACCTGGAGCACGATCTCGTCGGTGGCCCGGATCATTTCCGCGCGCAGGGTTTTGAAGAATTCGTAGTGTTCGGGCCGCGCGCCGAGCGGCGGCTCCTGGATGACGCGGTCGACGAAACCCAGCCGCAGATTGTCGCTGGCGGTGATTTTGAGGTCGGCGGCGCATTTTTCGATGAGTTCGGCCGGGGCGCGCTGTCCCTGGCGGATGCCGGATTCGATGGCCGCCGCGCCTTCGGGCGAGATGACCGAATAGTAGCCGTGCGACAGCATCAGCCGCGTGTCGGCCAAGCCGATGGCCTCGGCCCCGCCCGATCCCCCTTCGGAAAAACAGGCCACCACCGGCACGCGCAGTCCGGACATTTCATAGAGGTTGCGGGCGATCTGCTGGGCCGCGCCGGGGTAGTCCTCGATGGGATAGGCCCCGGGCGTGAACACGTAGGTATGGACCGGGATGTTTTCGGTCTCGGCGACCTTCATGTATTGCAAGGCCTTGGCGTTGCCCCAGGGTTTGACCGAGCCGCCGTTGCGGAATTCCTCGCCGTGGCCCTTTTCCTGGCCGATGACCATGACCGGCTGGTTGACCACCTTGCCGCCGCGCTTGCGGCTGATGTAGGCCCGGGCGATCAGCATGGCCGGGTCGATGGAGTATTCGTCCTGGCCGCCGATTTCGGTGTAGTTGTCGTAGACGTTTTCCAGGATGTCCTTGAGGGTGATGCGCTGGGGATGGCGGACGATGCGCACCTTGTCCATGGGCGACAGCTCGGCGTCGAGCTTTTTCTCCAGGAAGATGAACATGTCTTCGAGCTGGGTGAACTGGCGCTGGCGCTCGGGCGGGCTCAGGCCCGGCTCGCGGTCGAGGAACTCCTGGAACTTGCCGCCCAGGATGCGCAGGTTGTCGCTGTCGCCGCCGGCCACGACGTCCTTGATGTAGGACAGCCGGGCGGACAGCTCCTTGATGTTTTTGTCTATATCCATTGAATTTTCGTGTTCGTTTTTTTGACGCCCGGTGGCCCGCGGTTAATGGAATTCCAGGATCGAGGCGGTTTTCTCGCGCAAGAACGAGAGGTTGGAACGCAGCGGCGACCCGACCGGGTCCTGGCCGGCCAGCTCGACGCCGCCCAAAAATTCCAGCCCCCTGGCCTTGGCCTCGGCCAGATCCTTGCCCCAGATGATGGCCAGGGCCAGGTTGGGATCATACTCGATGGGAATCTCGTACGGCGCGTCCAGGGGAATATGCGTGAACATTTGGAGCCAGGGGGCGCCCTGCCAGGCGAAACGGTCGATGCGGCCGACCCAGGGCGCGAACTTGGCCGCCGGGTCCTCGGCGATGATCCGGTATTCGATGCCGGCGCCGCACAGCGCAACGTCGCTCTGGCCGTAGCCCATGGCGTCGCCGAGCCCCAGACGGATCTGCTCGGCGATCAAATCCACGCCGCCTTGGCCCTTGATCTTGGAGACGATGGCCGACACCCCGTTTTCCACCTGAATGCGGGTGTTGACTTCCATCAAAAACGGCTGGCCCACGGGCGTGACCATCCATTCCCAGGTGCCGGCGTTGTCGTAGCCGACCTCGCGGGCGATCGCCAGGGAATGGTCCACGATGTCGCCCAACACCTTGGCGGCGTCGAAATTGTAGCTCACCTCGGCCGGGGCGAACCCCGGGGCCACCTCGATGCGCTTTTGCCGGCCGGTGGACTGGATCGAACAGTTGCGCGTGCCGAAATGCACGATGTCGGCGCCGCCGCGCGCGCCGAGGATCTGCACTTCGAGATGGTTGAAATGATGGATGCGCTGCTCGATGAGCACGCCCTCGTCGTGGAACTGGCGCTTGGCGTAGTTGCGGATGCGGCGGTAGACGTTCTTGAACTTGTCGATGGTGTAGACTTCCTCGATGCCCATGCCGCCGCCGCCGGCCGAAGCCTTGACCAGCACCAGGGGTTTTTCGATGCCCTGCTCGGACTGGAAGGCGAACAGCGTCGCGGCGATCTCCTCGGCTTCGAGCTCGTCGTAAACCGGCCGGTCCGAACCCGGAACCGTGGGCACGCCCAGACTCCTGGCCAAACGCTTGGTGTTGATCTTGTCGCCGAGGCTTTGGATGATCTTCCAGCTCGGGCCGATGAAAATGAGCTTGCGCCTGCGCTCGGTCACCCTTCTGGCGAAACGGAAATCCTCGGCGAAAAAACCGTAGCCCGGATGCACGGCCGTGGCCCCGCAATGATCGGCCACGCTCAAAATCTCATTGGCGTCGTGATAGGACTGGATGCGCACGACGCTTGCGTCGCCGCGCAACTGCCTGCCCAAGGCGACATGCCCGGACTGCTCGTCGGAAGCGGTGTACACGCAGGCGAAATCCAAACCGAGCCGTTCGCAGGCCCTGGCCACCCGCATGGCGATCTCGCCTCGGTTGGCAATCAGTATCTTATTGTGTGAAATCACTCAGATTTTCCATTTTGATTCTCGGTCTTCTTGCGCTGGGCGATCAGACGCTTCTGCGCTTCCAGGATGAGCTTGTCGAGCCTGAGCTCCTTCTGGCGCGTCAACCCCTCAAAAGCGACCCCGGTCACGCCGTCGTCGGTGACCCGCATCACCTTGGCGGTGACGTCTTCCAAAAATATGCGCTTGGCGATGGTCAGATCCAGTTGCAACACCTCGCCCCGGCCGTGCCGTCTGCCCGGATCGAGATACGACAAGCCGGTGGCCGAAAGATCCGATATCGGATAGGCCTCGCCAGCGCCCACGAGCGACGCCTCAAGCCCGGGAATCCTGGTCCGGTAGGCGTTGCGGTTCGGGGACGCGGCATCCATGGTGAATTCGAAATCGTCCATCACGCTCGCCTCCAGACGGTCGCCCGAACGCTCCCAAACGCAGGGCGGTCTAAACCAGCTAATACGCCTCGTGTCAACCCGGGGGAAGGCGCAGCCCTTCCCCTGGGACCCCCTGCCCGCCCCTCCGGGGGCCAAGGGGCTCCGCCCCTTGGATCCCCGCCGGGGGCGATGATCGCCCCCTGACGCGGGGGTCCGGGGGGCATCATGCCCCCCCGGTGGGGTCTGGGGCAAAGCCCCAGTTCCCCTCTGGTCACTGCCGCAGGCATGTATTACACTGGCTGGGCGGGCGCGCCGGGGCGCGCCGGCCCATTTGATCCACGGGAATGTTATGCAAAATCCTACAGAAGTAAAGCGCGCCGCGGCCGTGGTTTGTTCCGAGTTGGGGCCGTTTCCGGCCGATGTCGCCGGTCTGGTCGTAGGCACCGGTTTAGCGGCCGTCGCCGGGATGATCCGGGTGAGCGCGAGTTTGCCTTTCGCGGCCGTTCCAGGCCTTCCCTCGCCCGGGGTGTTGAGCCACGAGGCCAGAATCGTCCGGGGCGAGGTCGGCGGCCGGACCGTTCTGGCCTGTTTGGGCCGGGTGCATTTGTACGAGGGCCGTTCGCCCGCGCAGGTCGCGATGCAGGCGCGCGTGCTGGCCGAGCTCGGCGCGGGCGTCGTCGTGCTGACCAACGCCGCCGGGGCGCTCAATCCCGCCTACCGCGCGGGCGAGCTGATGCTGATCGCCGACCAGATCAACTTCACCGGCCAAAGTCCGCTCAGCGGTCCCAACCACGACCCCTGGGGGCCGAGATTTCCCGATTGCGGCGCATTGTATCCGGAGGCTTTGCGGCGGGTAGCGCGCGAGGCGGCCGCGAACTTGGGGCTGGCCTTGGCCGAAGGCGTCTATCTCGGGCTGACCGGCCCGAGCCTGGAAACCCCGGCCGAGGTCCGCGCCTTCCAGGCGCTCGGGGCCGACGCCCTGGGCATGTCCACGGTGATCGAGGCCCTGGCGGCCGGGCACATGGGAGTCAAGTTGCTTGGCGTCTCCTGCCTGACCAATTCCCTGGCCCAGGCCGGGGAAGGACCGGCGACCCTGGAAGCGGTCATCGCCCAGGCCCAAAAAAGCGCCGGCGCGCTGGCCAAGCTGCTGGAAGCGGTGATTCCGAAACTGTGACATTCGTGGAATGGGAAATCCAAAACCGGAACCGCTTTTCTATTTCCAATGGAGCTACCGCCCCCGGCTTTAAACCATATAAAAAGCCCCCGGGTCTTCACCCGGGGGCTTTTGTATCTGGGTTTCCAAAGGGGCTAAGCCCCTTTGGCCGCCGGAGGCGTTCTACTGCGCCAATTCGCCCAGCCGGAGCGCCGCCTGGGCCGCCAGTTCGCCCACCCGCGCGGGGATGATCTCCCAGCCGTCGAAAAAATCGAACTCCGCCCGGTCGCCGGCAAGCTCGGCCAGGGCGGGCAAGGCCTCATGCGCGCCGATGCGCCCCAGGGCCAGGGCGGCCAGGCCGCGCGCGGCGGGGTCCGGGTCGCCGAGCGCCTTCGTGAGATCGGCGGCGGCCGCGGCCGCAAGACAGGGTTGCGTCAGAGCGAGCCTCGCCAGCCCCCAATAGACGCCTTGACGCAAGGGCGCGTGCTCCAGGAAATTGCCTTCCTTTTCGCCCTCGTGGATGTAGGAAGCCAGGATGCGGTGGAACTGCGGGGCCAGCTCGGCGACCCGGGCCATGATCTCGCCCATGGCCTGGGGCGCGCCCCAGCCCACGGCCCCGGATTCTTCGTTCAGGCTCCACATCATGCGCCGCAAAAGCACCCTGGCCCGGTCCATGTCCTTTTCGGCCAGATGCGCGGCGGCGACGCCAAAAGCCGTCACCGCCCGCCAGCCGATCAGCGGATCGCGGTGCAGCAGGGCGGAAAAAAGCGCCCCGGCGAGCTTTGAAGGATCAAGCGCGGCCAATTCAAGGCAGGCCGCGGCCGGGTCGGCGCCGGCCAGGAGCGCGTTCACCCGCGGTTTCAGATCATGCGCGCGCGCCATAGCTCGCCTGGGTTGGAGGAAAAGGGGAGAGGGATAAAGAGGCGACCGGGGGAAAACCCCTTTTTGTTCAAGCGCGGAGAGTAGAAAAGTCTTCTTTTCGTACTCTCCGCTTCGAAGCGTCTTCCCGCTGCAAAAATGGGTTTTCCCCCGGTTCTCTTGCTTCCCCGCGCCACCCCTTCTAGCTGCGGTGGGGGGCGAGTTCTTCGAGGAGTTTGGGATTGACTTCAAAGCCGGTGGACACGGCCTTGTCGGCGTTTTCCACGGCTTTGGCGAAATCGCCTTTTTCGAGGTAGGCCAGGGCGAGGTTGTTGTAGGCCGGGCCGAACATGGGTTCGATTTCCACGGCTTTGGTTCCGGCGGCGATGCAGCCTTCCAGGTCGCCGGACATGAACAGGGCCGAGGCCAGGGTGGCGTAGGCCTGGACGAAATTGGCGTCGAGTTTGATGGCTTTTTTCAGGAACGGGATGGCTTTGGCGTGGTCGCCGGCCTGCATGTGGACGAAACCGATGTTTCCCTGCGCCACGGCGAAAAAGGGGCTCAGTTCCGAGGCTTTGGTGTTGAGGTTCAGGCAGGCCTGAAGATCGCCGCGCTGCATGGCCACGCCGCCCAGCTGGACATAGGCCTCGACCATGGTCGGGGCGCATTCCAGGGCCTTGTAGAAGGCCTCTTCCGCCTTGTCGAACTTGCGTTTGGCGAGATAGGCCACACCCAGATTGTAATGGTGCGCGGCGCATTGCGGCGCTTGCTCCAGCTTGGCTTGCAGATCGGCGATGTATTCCTCGACGCTGGCGAATTGTTCGGACATGTTCTTCTCGATTGTCGTTTGAGGTTGCGGTTACTTGGGGAGTTTGTCTTCGCGCGCGAGCAGGTCGCGGTACCAGTTGCAGAAATCGAACATGCCGACGAACCGTTGGCTGCCGCCGATCACGCCCAGGCACAGTTCCCAGGCGCCCCGGTTGTATTCGTTGGAGCCGGCCTCGGGCCTGGCCTGGAGAAATTCGCGCATGAGCTGCTGGGCCGTGCGGTTGGTCTCGTCGAGCCTGATGTCGATCGGATCCTGGGGTTTCTGGAACGGATCCCAATTGGCGTAGCCGACCTTTTCGATGTATTTTTTGCGCCGTTCGGGGATCTTGTCGTAGATGGCCTGTTTGAGTTGCGCCTCTTGCTCCGGGGACATGGCGGGGGACGGCTTGTCCCAGGGATTGTCCGCCCCTGCCCGGACCGGCGTGCGGGTGTCGTGTGTCATCGCCTGATCCTTAGGATTTCGCGGCGCCGGCGCTCGACGCATCGCCGGGTTGTTCGCCGCCAAGCCCGCCGGTCCCGCCGGTCCCGCCGATTTCCCGGATGAACAGGGAATCGCAATTTTTGCATTCCGGCGAGGCCCCGGGATTGTCCGCTCCGCAACCGCGCGTCGGATCGCCGCAGCCGCAGGAGGCCGGCATCTCGGCTTGGGCTGCGTCGTCCTCGGAGGGCTCCGTGGGCAGGCCCAGGTATTCTTCGTCGTACGTGGAGAGCAGCGCCATGGACACCGGCACCAGCACCGAGGCCAAAGCCGCGTGCTTGGTGGGAATGGCGTCGACGATTTTCTGGGACAGGGCGATCAGCCGGTCCTGGATCAGCTCCACCTTGACCGTGGGATATTTCTCTCCGGGCGTAAATCCGGTCTTGGCGCAGGTATGGGCCTTGCCGCCGATCTCCATGGGCGCGCCGTAGATGCGGCAAGTGATCGGCCGGTGTTCGTACAGGCGGCAATGGTCCGTGTCGTCGAGCAACGGACAGCGGATGCGCTCCCTGGCGATGATGTCCAGTATTTCCGCAGCCGGGACGCCTTCCTGGGAGGCCTTGAAGGCCTGGCGCTTGAGTCGGTAATGGGCGCGGTCCGACTCGCCGGCCAAGGCGATGACGCTCTCGCGGTCGTCTTCGCCGGAAACGAGCTCGGCGAACTTGGCGTTTATGTACATCGCCTCGACCAGGGACAAATCGAACAGGGCGTGGCAGCAGTCGCTACAGCCTTCGCGGCAGGAAACCTGCTCGGGACAGGCTTTTTTGACCGTGGCGAAGAGGGCGTCGGCCTCGGCCGCCATTTTTTCATATTCCGAAAAGATTGCAGACAGATCAAGATCCATTGGGACAACTCCACGGGGGGTTATGCAGGGACAGGCTCAAGCGGCGCGCGCTTCGCCATGTCCCTTGCGAGACGGCCGGGAAACAGGCGGCGTAAGCACTGCGCCGCGTTCCCGAAAAGGTCCTCGGGTCGAAAATAAGGACTGCGGCCCGTCCGCCAAGCCGAAGACCTCGCGGCGGCCTTGCGCCTGGCGGACGTCCGCCTGGAAAACACCGGCGGGCCGGCGGGAAGGGAAAAGCCGCCGCGTCGTCGCGGCGCGCTATTCCTCTTCGACCGTTATGGCGTCCTGGTCGCAGACTTCCACGCAGGATTCGCACCCCAGGCATTCTTCCATGTGCACCGCAACGGCCTTGCCGTCCTTGAGCTCGTAAACTTCAACCGGACAGACGTCCACGCACTCGCCGTCGCCGATGCATTTGTCTTCGTCAATCGTAATCTTGTAGCCCATCGCAACCTCCGGATTCGATCGATAGGAACGGGAGCGAAAAATTTCTTCCTTTCCGCGTTCCCGTTTATTTGCACGGCCCAGCTAAGAGCGGAGCCGAGCGGCGTCCGCCGCTTTGGGCATAAAGCGAATCGCTTTATGCTCAAAGCAATCTGTCCGGCTGCTTCGCAGCGGGGCATGCCGGATGGGTCCTGGCGACAAAAAACCGGGCTTGCCGGGCGGTCTCCGGCAAGGCGAAGCAAGAATAGGGAATCATAGCCGTTGCCAGGATTTGCTGTCAAGAGCGGCCAAGACCGCCCGGACTCGCGGGCAGGCCGCGCCAGGCGCCGGTTTGGCGCGCCCGGGTCTACGCCGGGATGATCCGCCGGCGAACGGCGAGGCGCATCCGCCCGTCATCAAAGCGAAAATAAAATTGAGACCCCTGCACGGCAAAACAGCATAATTTGTCTTTCAACTTGCTGTAATTTATGTTAATTTATCTCCATCTTCAACGATGGAGGCGGTCATGAACGAGCGCAAGAAGATTCCCGGCGTTGCCG
>JADFXV010000119.1 GCA_015233395.1 Desulfovibrionaceae bacterium | reverse complement strand
CCGAGCGCGGCGATTTCCTCGCGGATGGCGTCGGCGCGGATGAAGTCCTGGTTTTGCCTGGCCTTCGCGCGCTCGCCCGCGAGCCGGGCGACGGCCTCGGGCCAGGCCGCCGCGGCCACCGGCAGCATGGTTTCGTCGAGCACGCCAAGCACCGCGCCGGCCTGGCGCAGGGCGACGAGCATGCTCGCCGCCGAGGCCCCGTCCAGCCGGCCCAGGCTCAGCATGGTGTTGGCGGCGCGGCAGAAATCGAACAGGACCGGCCAGAACCGGGACAGGGACAGGTCGTCTTCGACGGCTTCGGCTAGGGCTTGGGCGAGTTTGGCGTTTTCGCGTTGCGCCTCCGGGCCGGCCTTGCCCTTGCTTGAGACCGCCTCGGAGAGCAGAGCGGCGGTTTCCTGGAGCTTGCGCCAGTTTTTCAGCCACATGGCCAGCCCGGCCGGGGAATACTGGAGCGGCTTGCGGTAGGAGCAGGACAAGAGCCACAGCCGCAGCGCCAGAAACGGCAGGCCGGGCGCGGCGATGTCGGTCAACCCGGTCACTCCCCGGCAGACCATCCAGGCCGCGGGCGAGACCGAGGCGCCGAGCGTCCAGATGGCCCGGAGGTTTTCCATGTGCGGGAAGCTGTGGGCTTCGCCGGCCATGAACACGGACAGGCGGGGCAGGCCGTCGAGCGCCGTGGCGGCCATCTGCAAGAACCAGCTCGGCCGCACGTTGCCCCAGGCGGTCTGGAGCACTTCGCCTTTCTTGAGATCCTGCAGCGAGGCCCGTTTGAGCAGGGTGAAATCCTTGGGATTGTCCTTGTCGTAGGCTTCCAGATCCACGGTCTTGCCGAGCGACAGCTTGGAGAGGTCGGTGTGCAGCAGTTCGCCGTAGCGCTTGTCCCGGGCGACGTCGAAGTACAGGCTGCGCAGGCGTTCGTAGGCAAAGCCCTTGCGGGTGAGCGTGTCCGCCAGGCCGAGCAGCCGGTCGGCGCCGCGGCTGGCCGGGACGAAGGAAAAATTCGGGGACAGGCCAAGCGCGCGCGCCAGTTCGTCGATTTGCCCCCTGGCCCGCGCCGAATAATCCTTTTGCGAAAGCTTCCCCGCATGGGCGGCGTTCATGGTGCGGTCGTCGAGGTCGGCCAGGCCGGCGGCGAGCTTCACCTGGGCGCCGTGGAGGTCGAGATGGCGTCCGAGCACGTCGAGCATCAGGATGCGCCGCCAGGCCTCGGGATCGCCGGGCTGATCCAGGCTCGGGCCGACGGTGAACAGGCCGATGACGCCCCCGGCGGCGGCGGGATGGATCTTTTCGCCGCTGGCCACGTCCATGACGGCGACGCCGCGCTTGGGCGGCTGGGCGAAGAGACTGGTGGACAAATAGCGTTCGCCGGAATCGGGCAGGATGGCGACCACCAGGCCGCTGTCTAGGGTTTCGGCCAGGCTCACGGCGGCGGCCAGGGCCGCGCCCGAACTCATGCCCGCGAAGACGCCTTCCTCCCTGGCCAGGCGGCGGCACATTTCAAAGGCGGTCTCGTCGTCGATGGCGACCACGGCGTCGAGCGCGCGTTTATTATAAATTCCTGGAGGATAGGACTCGCGCATGTTTTTTAGGCCCTGGATCTTGTGGCCCGGATGCGGCTCGACGGCCACGACCGTCACGGCGCTCGAATACTCCTTAAGCCGCTTCACCAGCCCCATGGCCGTGCCCGAGGTGCCGAGCGTGGCCACGACGTGGGTGAGCCGGCCCTGCGTCGCCTCCCAGAGCTCGACGGCGGTCGAACGGTAATGAGCCTCGATGCTGGCCGGATTGTTGAACTGGTCCATCAGGACATAGGCGTCCGGCTCTTCCCTGGCCAGGCGGTAGGCTTCCTCGATAGCGCCGTCGGTGCCGCAGTGGCCCGGGGTGAGCACGATGTCCGCGCCGTAGGCGCGCATGATGCGCTTGCGTTCCTCCGAGGCCGAGGCGGGCATGAGCAGTCTGAGCTTGTAGCCCTTCACGGCGCAGACCATGGCCAGGCCGATGCCGGTGTTGCCGGAGGTGGCCTCGATGATGGTCTTGTCCGGGGTGAGCAGGCCTTGCGCTTCGGCGGCCTCGATCATGGCCAGAGCCACCCGGTCCTTGATCGAACCGCCGGGATTGCGGCTTTCGAGCTTCACCGCCAGGGTCACGCCGGGCTTGGAGAAGATCCGGTTGATGGCGATCAGCGGGGTCGAGCCGACGGCCGCGAGGATGTTGTGATGGATCATCGTGTCACCCGAAGTCGGATTGCGGCGCTCGCCGCCGGGCGAAGAGGCAGGGCCCGCCCCTTCCCGCCGGGCTCGATACATACCGGCCGCCGCCTTGTTTGGCAAGGTTATTGCTAATTAGCGCAGGCAAAGGGGTGGAGCATGGAAATAAACAAGTATCTTGAAGCCAACCTGGCTTGTCTGAGCCGCATGGGCGCGCCCGTCTTCAAATGGCTGGGTTCGGTCCCGCCTGGCGCTCCCGAGGCGGTGCGCGAGCGCATTTTCCTCAACAGCGTGGGCCTGATCGACTGGCGCATGGACAACGGCGTCGGCGTCCTGGAACAGGTTCCGTTGCGGGCGGTCTACGGCGACTGGCTGCCCAAGGAAAAACCCGAAAGCTCGGCAACCATCATCGTGGGTTCGGGAGTGGGGTACGGGGTCAATCTGGTGCTCGGCAACACGCCCAATTCCCACAAGCTGATGGTGGTCGAACCCCGGCCCGAGATCCTGCTGGCCTGCCTCGGCCAAACCGATTTCACCCCCTTTCTGGAGGCCGGCAAGCTCCATTTCCTGCCGCCGGACCAGGAGATCATCGCCGAGGCCGTCAAACATTTGGACGTGGCGTTCATCTTCGGCCAAATCTATCTGCGCCCGGACTACACCCTGAGGCAACTCGGCCCGGAATACGACTTGTGGAGCCGCATTACCCGGGAAAAGCTGGAGAATTTTTCCGTGGAGCTGGCTACGTTGCGGTTGAAGCAGGAAACGATGGTTTCCAACGAGCTCAAGAATTACTCCCGCGCCATGCTCGACGGCAGCCTCAAACCCTTGCACGGCATGGGCGAAGGCGCAACGGCGGTGATCCTGGGCGCCGGCCCGTCGCTGGAAGAACACGCCAAGGACTTGATCGCGAACCGGAGAGAGGCGATCGTGTGCAGCGCGCTGCAAACCCTGCCCGCGCTCGAACGCCTGGGGCTCAAACCCGATTTCTGCCTGGCCATCGACTTCCGCCATTCCATGGAAAACGCCATGCGCGGGCTGTCCGACGTGAATTTCGCCAAGGACATTCCGCTGATCTACTCCACCAAGATGCAGCCCGGGGTTCTTGATCTGTATCCCGGACCGACCATTCCGCTGTGGACCATGGGCGGGCTCGCCACCTTCGTGATGCGCGATGCGGAACTGGTTCTGGACGCCGGCGGCAACGTGGGCGTCACCCTGGCCAGATTCTTGACGTGGGCCGGGGTGCGCCGGTTCCTGTTGGCCGGGCAGGATTTCGCCTGGAAAGGGGAATTCAGCCACGCCAAGGGCCACCACGCCGCGCACGGGGCCTACCGGTTCGATCCCGCCAAAGATGTGACGCTCAGCAACCTCTACGGCGAACAAATCTATTCCCACATGGGCTTTATCGCGGCCAAACGCGATCTCGAAGCCGATATCAAGACCTGCCCGGACGCCGCCTACTACAACATCTACGGCGGCGGGGCGGTCATCGAAGGCGCGGAAAATCTGGCCATCGCGGCCGTGCTGGAACGCGGGCTGCTGATCGGCGGCGCGTCCGCGCGCGGCCGTTTTCTGGACGCTCTGGAACGCGCTCGCGGCCCGCGCATGCGGCCGGTCTACCAGGCGCGCGGCAACAGCTGGGCCAGTTCCATGCGCAACGTGCAAAAAAAGCTGGAAAAGTTTTTTAAGAAACCGGAACGCTACCAGGCCGAGATCCGGGCCACCCTGGCCCAGGTCCAGTTCTTCCTCAAGCAGGACCCGCTCTATCTGCCGTACCTGTACAACGAAATCATGGACCTGACCGGCATGGTCCAAACCCGGATCAAATTCGGAAGCAAGGACATGGTGGAGTTCAGGCAGTTGGTCAGACGCATCAACGGCAAGATCAAGGAAATGGACACCTGCCTGTGCGCCCCGGCCCAGGCCGCCGCGTAGCCAAGGCCGGGGGCGAAGGCTGAACAGTTGCCGTCGCCCCCGGTTTCGTTTTTTCGAGACGCAGCGAAAGCTGTTTCATATGTTCTCTGATACTCATTGATCATTGCTGTCTACAGTAATGAAATTCCAGAAAATCTTATTTGCAGAATCGACCGTATAAAAAAGAGCGAACAGCATTATATATACAATGAATGGCATAGCTATAGCAGCAAAGGTCAAGTTATAGCCGAATGAACTATTTTCTAAATATGTTTTAATCATGCGGACCAAGGCCAAGTGAAGTAGATATATGAAAAATGTATATTTTGCGAAAAAATGTAGATGGTTACTTTTAATCGATATTAATAACTTAAATAAAATAAAAATAGAAGAGGAATAAAAAAGGAGATATGGTGAAGGAGGTATTGTATAGTAGTTAATAAATCTGTTCTCTGCGATGCTTGCATAATAAGTTGCAAAGCAAATTCCTAAAAAAGAAAAAATTGCAACAATTGAAGTATAGAAAATAAATAATTTAGAAGAATTTAACATGTTCCTATGAAGATAGTGACCTAAAAAGAAATATCCAGTATACATTAAAAACAAAGGATTTTGCATCATTGGAGGTGTAAAGTCTTTGTAAAATCGAATGATCGTGTCATTGATGACGGTAAAAAAAACCCATAAAATTATAAAATAAATCTCCACTTTTTTATCTCGAGCTATTGGAACAAGAATAGGTAAACTCAAAACAAATCCTATGTAAACAATCATAAACCATAAATGATATCCGGATTTAGAATTGAATTGAGTGAATAGTTCTTGAAAATAATTTACGTTGAATTCAAAGGAGTAGTCAATCGCTTTATAAAATGCGATGGCGAAGAAGGTCGGCATGATATATTTTAAAAAAATTTTGAAAAAAAATTGCCTATTGATTTCGTATTGTCTGTTAAGATGAATTGCACCGCTTACCATAAAAAAAACTGGAACAGCAAATCTATTGATAGATTCAATGAAGCTCCTAAATAGCATGTTGTCAATAGTGTGATATTTATCAAGAGGACCACCCATGAGACCCCTGCGCAATTTCCGAGACCTGTTGTCTTTCCTGTCTCTCACGGGATTTTGCGCCCAACGGAATCCAATTTCGCATGATCCGTTCCAATTTCACCCGTTTGCATCGCTCGCGAACGATTT
>JADFXV010000118.1 GCA_015233395.1 Desulfovibrionaceae bacterium | reverse complement strand
CGGTGAAACGGATGACCTCGTTTAGGGCTGCCGCTCGCCGCATGGTTTAGCCCTCCTCAGGGAAAACTATTGGCAATCGGTCAGATCATCTGCTCCCTAAGTCGGTCATATCGTCTGCTCGCGACACCGGCATCCGCCGTGCCCTTGACTGGAGCCGGTATTCTGGTTAAAGGCGCCCGCATTGAGGTCTTAATGCGCCACTTTTTGGCTTAGAAAAGACCGTGCGTCCGACAAAGCCCTTGAATATTCGACCCTGCTGCCAGCCGCCATGATACAAAAAAACATTCCCGAATTGACGGCCTGTAGAGCCCTCGCCGCATTTGCTGTTTTGATTCAACATGGCATCGATGTGTCCTTCACCTATTCGGGAAAGCTGATCCTCCATAGCTATGTTGCCCCACTTGGTTATATTGGCATGTCTATTTTTTTTGTGTTAAGCGGCTTTGTCATCACCTATAACTATAGCCATTTTTTTTATGAAAAAAAATGGCTGGAAGCGTTCAAGTATTTCTCAATTGCGCGTTTTTCAAGGCTTTATCCTCTTTATTTCATATTCTTCATTCTAAGTCTGAATTACATGCCGTCTCCGCAGTTCAATAATGAGTTAATAACGTACCTCTCATACCTGACTCTGACGCAGTGCTGGTTCAACCTTGAGATGACAACTTTTAATGTGGCCTGGTCTATAAGCTCGGAGTGTTTTTTTTACCTGGCATTTGCCGTGTTTGCCTTGTTTCCTTTTCGTTCCACTACGAGTCGATCCAGGAAAATCGAGGCGGTGCTCGTCAGCGTTGGTATCGTGGGATTGCTGTATTTTCTTTTTTGCAATCAGGAGGCCATCCTTTCGTTTCTGATCCAGCATTTCTCCCACCGATCCTATCCCGGCGATAATGTTTGGATCTGGTTTGAGTACAATTCCCCGTACATGCGTATCTTCGATTTTATCGTGGGCACGTATGCCGCCAGGATCTTTCTGGCAGATTCCAAGCAAAACACCTACGTTGAGCCTACGCTCCGGGTTAAGGTGATGACGCTAGCGAGTCTGTCCGCAATCGCGTTCCTGCTGATGTGCAGCGCCTTTACATTGTTCGCGGAGTCTTTTTTGTTCTTTCTAACCAAGAACTTCGCATATTCTCCGTTTCTGGCGTATTTGATTTATGCCTCCGCTCGATATAAGAATTTCGTCAGCCGCTTTTTGACGAACAAGTGGCTCATCGCCGCCGGCGAAATAAGCTACTCCGTCTATATTGTCCAGGCCTGGACAATATCCTTGGTGACGTATTCCTCGCCTGCGCCAATGTTGCTAGGGTATTTTAATTCGTGCGTGAAGTTCGCTCTCATTTTGGTGTTGACGACGGCATTCGGCTACGGTAGCTATAATGTCCTTGAAATCCCATCCAGAAAATTCTTGCGCAACAGGCTTCACGCCTTATTTTCATGACGGGAGAGCGATGCCGGGGCGTGTTTTTCGAAGCTGACCTGCCCTCCGAAAACTGGACCATTCAAAGTGAGAAAATTCTCGTTTAGGTTTGGCTCGCCCGGACCCGGAGGATTTTCCTGTGAAGAAGTCGGGGGTCACGGATTCGCAGGTCGCGTTCATTCTGCGCCTGGCCGAGGAAGGGACGTCCATGGAGGAAGTCTACCGCAAGGCCGGCATCTCTGCTCAGACGTACTATCGCTGGCGCAACAAATACGGCGGACTCATGCCGTCGGAGATGAAGCGTATGAAGCAGCTTGAGGAGGAAAACCAGCGCCTGAGGCGCCTGGTGGCGGACTTGGCCTTGGATAAGGAAATGCTCCAAGATGTCATCCGCCGAAAATCATGAAGCCTGCGTTTCGCCGTGAGCTGGTAAAGCACCTGCAAGTGGTCTGGGGGTCAGCATGAGGCGCGCTTGCGCCATTGTGGGCGGCTCCAGGTCCAGCCTGTACTACCGGCACAAGCGCGATACGCAGGCGGTTTTGCAGCAAAGAATCCGGGAGATCGCTGAAACCAGGGTCAAATGGGGCTACCGACGCATCCACGCGCTGCTGCGCCGTGAGGGTTGGCGGATTAACGCCAAGCGCGTGCACCGGCTTACTGCCAGGAAGGGTTGCAACTGCGCAACAAGACGCCCACGCGCAGGGTATTGGCCAAGCTCCGCACCGACAGGACGCTGGCCAGCCGACAAAATGAGGTCTGGGCCATGGACTTCATGAGCGACCAGCTTTTCGACGGCACGAAGTTGCGCATCCCGACCATCGTCGACGCCTATACGCGGTTCTGCCCGGCCATAGACGCCAGAAAGTGCTACAAGGCCGACGACGTGGTGAACACCTTGGAGCGTGTGACCAGGAAATATGGCGTACCCAAGGAGATCAGAGTGGACAACGGACCGGAGTTCGTCAGCCGAACACTTGATCTCTGGGCATACCTGAATGGCGTGACAGTGGACTTCTCCAGGCCTGGAAAGCCCACGGACAACGCCTTCGTGGAGAGCTTCAACGGCAAATTCCGGGCGGAGTGCCTGAATACTGCTTGGTTTTTGTCGCTGGTTGAGGCAAAGGCAAAATGTGAGGCATGGCGGAGAGACTACAACGAGGTTCGACCACACAGCTCCATCGGCCACCAGACCCCGGCGGAGCTGATTTTTGCCTCAGGCCAGGCATGCCTGGCCTGAGGCAAAACCCGAGAAAATTCTCACGCCAAATGGTCCAAGGTTGGGGGCATCTTCAAGCACGCCGCATCATGCGCATCACTTGGAACGAGGCCGGGGGGCATGGAAAGGGCTGTGCGCCGAGGCCGGGAACGCAAACAATCGAATCCCGCGCGGTATCTTGGCGTTGACGAGAAGGCATTCCGCAAAGGGCACGACTACGCGACCGTGGTTTGCGACCTGATCGGCAGCACCGTGGAGTTTGTGGCGGATGAGCGCAAGGCCGAGAGCCTTGAGGGATACGACCTCCGGTTCACCCAGGAGCAGTTGGCGCGGATCAAGGCGGTGGTCATGGACACGTGAGAGCCCTACTTCACGACAACGCTTAAGCATGTGCCCGGCGCGGCGGGAAAGATCGTCCATGATCGGTCCCACATCGTGAAGCATGTGAGCGAGGCGGTGGACCGGGTACGCAAGCAGGAGCGCCGGGAACTCACAGTTCAGAAAAATTTCCGGCTCAAGGGGACGAAATTCCTCTGGCTTTACCGGGAGGAGAACCTGCCGGACAAGCATCGACCAGCCCTGGAGGCCTTGAGGGCGGCGAACCTGAAGGTGGCCAAGGTTTGGGCCATGAAAAAGAGCCTGAACGACGTCTGGAAGCACCTGGGCACGGGCTGGGCCAGGCGTTTCGTGAAGCGGTGGCTGGTGTGGGCGAACAAGTCAGACCTGGCTCCGATGCGCAAGGTGGGGGAGATGATCCAAAGGCATCTGGAGAACATCCTGACCTTCTGCCGCCACCGGATCACAAACGGCGTGCCCGAAAAGCTCAACAGCAAAATCATGGCCATCAAGCGCAAGGCCTGCGGCTACAGGAACCGGGACCACTTCAAGACCGCCATCTACTTCTTCTGCGGTGAGTTGGACCTCTACCCGGTCAGTTCGTGACAAGAGCTACCCACGGGAAACCCGGAAGGACCCGTTTCTCTATGTCGCCTCAATCGCAATCTGGTCGAGGTAAATGTCTACACGACCTAGGACAGCCCCCCTTATTTTTTAATAAATGCATCCTAATCACTTCCCTGTAAATCATTGATTTTGCCAGGTCTGTCAGCACCTTCCAGGCCTAATGATCCGAAAGCCGACTATGGGGCCGATAAGCATTGGCGGAATAAAGACTTCTTTCAATACAAGATCATGTATACCCGTGAATACGTTTCCCTTGCGACATGATCATCAAACACATCCTGCTCTTCAAATACCAACTGAAGGCTTGGCGATTGTTCGATTTTATTGAAATTATATAGCCAGGCATTGGCCTTGGCGTACATCCAGGGGGGCAGATCAAATGCGTCGGTAAAATGGATATAATTTACTCCGCGCAGCATAAGTTCTTTTAAAATGGTGTCCGGTGGCTGATTTAAATCGATTTGTTCCTGGGATATTCCCTGAATTTGCAAATATTTTCTCCCGGAATAAAATGTTTCTATCGCAGGCCCCGCCAAGACGGCATTTTGAGGTAAGTTTTTGTTGATGAACGTAAAAGTGCCAACGTGAGATGTTCTAATCTCATTAGGAAGCAAAAAGTCGTTCAAATAATAAGATAAGTCTCTAAACGCACCGCTATGACAAATCCCCGTCGTAGTAAACATTATAAAAAAAACAATGACCGCGTATCGGATAAGTTTATTGCCATGGTCAGCAAGATAAGACAATAAAATTGCTGATATTAAAGAAATGGTCAGGTAAAAAAGTAAGATATACCGCGGCCTAAAAATATAAATAACCGAGTATCCACAGAGAAATGTAGTCTGAATCGAAGCAAATAATAAAAAATGGTATAATAATCTTATTTTTTTTAATGAATTAAAGACTAATAGTGCGACAAGTCCAACAATAATGAAGACAAAAATATAGAGCATCTGGGAATTGAATGTTTCCGCAGCGCTGGTTTTGGACCAAAAATTAGCGTCGTATAACAGATTGTCTGCTATTTGCGGCAAGGGCGGCCCCTGAGTCCTTAAGGCGAGCATAAGTTGGGGGAGTGGCGAGCCTGTATAATAAAATGTAACAGCAGGCCACAGGAATCCAATAATCAATGATGGCAATCCATAGTGCAGTATTATTGAGTAGAAATTTTTCAACTTTGATTTATATAAATAAAATAGCAAGCAAAAAGGCAATAAAAAATATCCATTAATTTTTATAGAACAGCAAAAACCAGCCAAAATTCCAAGTATAAAAATTTTCGAATTGCCAGATAAAAAAATTCTTCTCGATAAAAGGATGAGCGTTGCCACCTCTGCGGTTACTAATGGGAGATCGTTCCCAGATCGATCATTGCGAGAAATAATAATAACAACAACAAATAATGTCGTCAGCATCGCCACACGAGAACTTTGTTTTGAATAATTGCATAAGCCTCCAATCAAAAAAAGAAGAATCAAAAGACTCCATGGGACAAGACAAGTCACAGCCCTCGCTCCACCTAACAGATAAGCATAAACTCCGATCATCTGCCAGCCCAAATTCATGCCAGCCTGATAGGCAAAGTAATTGTGTATATAACCGTGATTCCAAATTACATCTCGAGGGACAACGAGATGGTAAGCAAGGGTGTCAGTTCCAAAGGGGGCAACAGCATTGGCAATGTAATAAAATATTATTAATAAGGATATTGAGGTAAATAGAATCCAATCGATCATCTTATGAAAATGAAATCTCGAACAACAGCTTATAAGCTCATTCCTAATAAGTGGTATGGACTTTCTTGAAATAATAAGTAATAGAATTAGAAGAGAAATTAAAATTACAGGATATGAAAGCTGGAACAATGCAACGATTGTGGAGATTAAAGATATACTGGTTAGTCCTAAAACTGCAGAAAG
>JADFXV010000117.1 GCA_015233395.1 Desulfovibrionaceae bacterium | reverse complement strand
GTAAGAATCTTGTAGTGATTTTTTCCTGGCTTATCATACCCCATAATTTTTAATATCGGCAATGAAGGACCATCATATATGTATCCTTGCTTTTCATGAGTTGCATCTATTGCAGCAAGAACGGCCATCAAAGCATCTTCTTCATAGATGCTCAACTTTTGTCCTCTGTAGTTGATTTCTCCCCACGCAGACTTTGTGATTACCATGTCTTTTAAATAGACGCGGTTCGCCATCTCATTTTTTGACATGGGAAAGAAAGGAGAAACGCGGCAAAGGTCTGTGGGCATGGGTGCAAAGCACATCCAGCCCTGTTCCTGGGGCTTTTCCTCTGGGGAAGGGAGAACGGCCCGGCGCATCGCTTGGGCGTTCTGTTTGGCGTCCTCACCGATCTGCACGGGGGGGCTGGTCTGCGATTTGGCCCGTGCTCTTTCGAGGGCCGCCATCCATGCGGGTTTTTCGAGACCTTGCTCTTGAGTTTTAAGCTGGCTAGTCTTGTCGTCGCTGGCCATGGGGTCTTCTCCTATGGCTGGTGGTTGTGGCCGGGGGTGTCCGCCCCCGGCCTTTTCATTGCCTTAACTGATCCAGCGGGGATGCGCTACGCTGCTCCCCTGCTCTAAAATCCGGCCTCCAAGGGCGCGAGGGCTCCCGGTCGAACTCGCCGGCGAGGTCGGCGCGGATCGTCGCCGCAGCCTACCTCGTCCACCCTCAAGCGGCCTTTACTGGGGGCTGCGCCCCCAGCCCCCGCTAACGACTGTGCCCCCCGTGGCCACGGCTGGGGCTTTGCGACTTGGCCAAGGTCCGTTGGCGTTCCTGCTCCTGCTGCTTGGTCTGCTGGGCTCGTTCCCGCGCAAGCGTATCCAACGCCTTCTTGGCCAGGTCCGGACCGAGAGGCGCCAGGGCCGGGGAGATGTCGAAGCCCTTTGCTTGCAGCTTGCGGGCTTCGTCTCCAAGAGCGCTGTTGGCCTGGCCAAACTCCTTTTGGAGCCGTTCAAGCTTCGTTTCGGCCAAGCCGCGCTCAAAACTCCCCTCCGGTAGCCGCTCAATTTCCCTCTCCTGACGCGCCACTTTGGTCAGGGCCTTGAAAGTCTCCTGACTCCGCCCGTACAGCGGTTTCAAATCCTCGCGCAATCCTGGGGCATCCTGGCGCGTTTCCGGGGCCTTCTCGGGGGCCTTAACTGGCTCCGGCTTCGCAACGGCCTCGATGATCGGCGGCTTGTTGGCCAGGTCGCGGGCTTGTCTTACTTCTTCAATTCCACGACTTGCCTCTGTAACTCGATTGCTTGCGTCTGCAATACGCTGGCTTGCTTGTTCAAGTTCGCTATTGATTCCCTGATTTGTGAGTTCCAGAGCGGCAAAGTTTCCTCTACTTTCAGTAAGTCCGCGCTCCTCGCCTCGAATCTGCTTGTCAAACTCTTGAGCGTAGCCTTCAAATTCTCGGTGTTGTCCGACTGCTTGACCGATTGCGCTGATTCTTCCAAGGTCTTCTTCATGCTGTTGTAAGCCGACGTCAATTTGTTTACATGCGCTACTAAGTTCGTCAATTGAGCGTCTAACGCCTTGTCCCTCTCGGAATTTTGCGTTTGTATGCTGACCAATTGCGCTTGCAAGTTGTCTATTGACTTCTCTTTCTGTACCTGAATGTTTTTCAACTCCGCTTGAAAGTTCGCTGTTAAGTCGCGTACTTTCTGCCGAGAGTCCTCTTGTAAAGACGTCAAGCTCGCCTTGAAGCTTGTTAGCAAGCGCGTTTCCATGTTCTGCAAAGCTTCGCTCAACTGTTGCTCGTTCATGCTCCATCCTCTCGTGCTGCTGCACGGCCCTGGCCAGGGTCGCGTTGATCTCGACCAGCTCGGCCCGCGCCTGGGTCAAATCGACCTGGGCGAGCTCTACCCCTATCTCGGCCTTGGCCATCTCGGCGTTGATCGCCTTGATCTCGTTGTTCCTGGCCAACCGTTCCGCGTGGATCTCCGGCCGGGCAGGATCTACATAGCCCACGTGGATCTCCGGAATCCGTTCAATCCCTTGGGCCTCTAGGCTTAAATGGGTGATCCGCACATCATGCCCGGCCGCGGCCAAAGCGCGGTTGCACTGGTCGGCCCAGGCTTCGCGGGCCTTCTCGACAAAATCCTTGTTGAGCATTTCGCGGGTTTTCTCTGCCCCGGAAATCTCGGGAGCCTTAGAGTCATGCCGCTTAAACCAAGTCTCAGCGTCCCTGGCGTGGCCGTCGTTGATCGTCTCGGCAATCTCCAGGTGGACATGATCGTTGAGGTTGTCACCGTCGGGACTGTGCAGGGCCATGGTGTAAGGCAAATGCCCACCTTCCACGGTAGTCATTTTTTCGGCAAAATCCTGGGCAAGCTTGATCTGCTCTTCTCGATTTAGCTCATGGGGCAAAGCGTACTCAAGTTCTGTGAGCAATCGACCATTTGCCCGCGCATGGGCGTCCGCGGATTCCCAAAATTCGCGCGAGTTATCCTTTGCCCATTCCGGCATATTGCCGGACTCCGAAAATTCAAGGCCCTTACGCTCGGCGTATATCCCTTCCCGGCAAACGTAGTCATGCTTGAGCGCGGCGGAATAGGTTTTACCGCCCATGCTACGCTTGATGGAGTTTACGCCGAGGTGGAAAATCGCCATGTCCGCTAGCCTCTTATTTTGGCTCTGGCCTTAGCCCCGCAGGGCGCACGACATTTCCCGCAGGGAAATGTAGGAAGTGCGCATGTGCTCCTTCCGTCGCCCATGACATAAGACCGCTCGGCGGGCTTGACAAGTGTTTTTTTCGAGCCTACTCGGTAGGCGTGAAAAAAACACTTGGAGGGTGTCATGGGTGACAATTCCACTGCTGACAAGCCGAAGGCGACAATTCCGACTGTGCGCGAGCTTGCCGAGCGGATCAAGGCCGCTAATCCTTCCATTCTGCAAAGCCTTGCGGAGCTTCAAGCCCGCCAACAAATAGCGGAGCTTAAAGTCAAGGCCGCCGAAGACCGATTAAAAGCCGCCGAAGAACTTAAAAAAGGCGTGGCCCAAAAAATTCGCCAGTTCGGCGGCAAGTCTTTCCGCAAGGAGGAAGGCAAGGCCAAAATTGAGGCGGGCGGGCTGTTGGTCAAGGCCGGTATTATCGTCGTGGATCGGGTGACCAAGACCGTAGGATATGCTCCCGGATGGGATGCGGGCACGGTTTTGGGGCTGCTCCTGGCGGCCACTCAAGCCAAGCCGGACGCCCAGGCCAGTTGGAAAACCCACGGCAGCCAAGTCCTGGCCCAGGACGCGGCGGCCAAGGCCGCCAAGAGGGCTACGCCCACGGCGGATAAGCCGGTGGTGGCCGCTGAACCGGAGCCGGTGCAGCTCGTCGAGGCCTCGCCGTCCCAGGCCGAACCGGAGCCGGTAGAAGCCGGGCCGAAACTTTTTCAAGTCGCGGTCGGCATCAAAAATTACGTACATGCAGAGCACAAAGACGCCTTAGCCTATCTCAAAAGCCACTTCGGGCTTGTCTGGCAGGATTATCCAGGGTGGGAACCTCAAGATGCAATGACGCAAAATAAAGCCCTGCGGGGATTGGTGACGGAATATCAATTGCAAGAAATTGAACATTATCTTTCTAATACACCTTCTTCTATTCATAGAATTGTGTAGGTGGCCGTCATGTCTACATCTGAAGAAATTCTTGATGATATTCGTGATTTGGTTTCACTTTTTCACAAAGAAGTTCAAGATCTTAAAAAGCTTGAAAAGCTGTCTGCATTACCAGGACAGATTACGTCTGCATATGAGCCTTTGCAAAAACTTTTGCATGATATTGATATTAAGACAAAATCTGTTTCAATGTATAATGAAAAATTTAGTCCAGTTAGCTTAAATAATGTAATCATTACGTGTGCAATCTGCTTTATAGTCGCTGCTGGCGTTGTATGCGGTGCATTTTGGTATGGTGGCTACGCTAAACAAAAAACATCTGACGCATTGCTGCAAGTATCAAAAAATGATCTTGAAAAAAACCTAGATGAAGCTACAAAATGGGCTGCAAGCGATGAAGGGAAATCGGCTTATCGACTCGCAAGGCTAGGCGAATTACAGCGTTTTATAAAATGCAAAGGTGATGGATGGAAAATCGAGAATGGAATTTGTTTCCCGTTTGCAAATGCAAAGAATGAAGTCCATGGATGGCAAGTCCCTAAATAAGGTGAAGACAATGAATGATGAACTTTGCGACTTTGTTTTAGGCGATGAAGTGGACCCGGATGATTTGGATTTGATGGACACGCCCGCGCCCGGCTCGGCCGAAGAGGATCACGCCAGGGAAGTATTTCGATTCTTGATTCTGCCGGTGGACGGGCCAAGCCAATAGGGGGCAGTATGAACACTTTCACGGAGGGGAATATGAACAATCTCATTTTCTTAGCCGCTGTTTTTGCTTGCTTGTTTTCTTTTGGATGTGTCAACACACTCCCAGTCCAAGGCGGCAATAACTTAATCACCACCACGAGCACACCTTCAATTTCCAACAACGCCACGCTGTTCTTTAAGCTGGATGTGCTTGAAGAAAAAATCATGGGGAGCACTTACAAACTCCACGGGAAATTAACATATACCGCCGGCCCGAATTACAGTTTGGAACACCTACCTAGAATTACAGCTTTCTTTTCTGATGCCGCCAATAACAATTTGCTGGGGCAAGCGGTGTTGATCCCGCAATATATGCCCCCCTCAGGGAGTCTTCTTCCTGGAATGGTTTTGATGGTTGACACCTATGTAACCATCCCCTCCTCGACCTCGGGTCAATTTAAGTTGGAATTCAGGCACGCCCAGGGCCTTGATCTGGTGGTCAATTATGTGAATAAAACAGCCCCCGCCGCCCCGACCAAGTCCTTTATCTATACGCCGGCTTTCATCAAAAAACAGGACGCCGGGAAACAAAATGGCAAACCCTCCACTCCGGCCACTGAACAAACGGACTAACATGAACTTTACCTCTAAGCCCCATCCACAGGACAAATTCCATTTTCCCAATCATTAAATCAACCGGCCTGGGAGTGATCCCGGGCCGGTTGTCTTGATCGCCGCGAAGCGGCTACGCTTGTCGCAAGGCCCGTTTCGGGCCGCACTCTTGGCGGCTTCCGCCCTTTCCTGGCCTCTTTTTTTTCACGCCTGGCCAGGATCGGCCAGGGGTTCCTCTTGGCCGCGGCCTGGTCGATCTGGGCCGGTTTCCGATCAACGTCCGAAATTTTTAATAGGACGCACCCATGCGTCCTATTCGCCCCCGATAGGTTGCACCCATGCCACCTATCAGCCTCGCGCGCGCATTCTTATTTATAGCCCTTATAAGACCTTATGGCGACAGCCAGCCCTTGGGGCTCTAGAGCTAAAATAGGTCAAGCATGGGTGATATGTCGAAAAATCATGGGCGATATGTCGAAAAATCATGGGCGATATGTCGAAAAACCATGGGCGATATGTCGAATGAATCAAAAAAAACCGGGAACCCTTGGGGCACAAGGATTCCCGGTAAAAACATGGGTGATATGTCGAATCACTTTTTGAGAGCGGGCTTGGCGGCTTCTGGCCGGATGAGCTTGACCATTTCCTTTGAGCCTCGGACA
>JADFXV010000116.1 GCA_015233395.1 Desulfovibrionaceae bacterium | reverse complement strand
TTTGTGAACAAAAAGGGGTTTTCCCCCCGGCCCCCCCTTTCCCCAAAAAAACTTTATCCAGAATTTCACCGGGCTCCGCCAGGCGAGTAGAAAACCCTACGCATTGAGCCGGATGTCCATGAGGAGGGGCGATTCACGAATCGCCCTCGTATTCTGAAACGCAGCCTCTTCCAATATTCATTTGCCGCCAGGCCTGGCCTTCAATATGCCGAAATAACTAGTTAAATTTTCTTGACATCCGCACCGCCTCGGGATTAAAAAAAATATTCAGGCGCCCCTTTTCCGAAAAAGGGAGAAGAGGGAATCCCGCGAAAATCGGGAGCGGCGCCGCCGCCGTGAGTTCCAGACAAGTCCGCGTCCCAAAGCGCCACTGGGCATGATCCCGGGAAGGCCGAGGCGGATGGAGCGAGCCGGAAGACCTGCCTGACTTTTGATTTGCGTTTCCGGCGAGGCGACGGCTATTGCCCCGCATGGACACCCGAAGGGGCGAATACGGGCGCTTCTTTTCCTCTCCGGAAAAGAAACGGCTTTTTTGTTCCTTCCCCAACAGCCAAACGCAAGGAGATTCCCCGTGCGGCGCATTGCCCATGCCACCGTCAAAAAGCTGTTCGCCCTGCTGCTCGCCGCCGGACTGCTCGCCGGGATCGCCGCCGGCGACGCCGCGGCCGCCCACGGCGACGCCAAGCCCGAGAAAAGGGGCATTTTGCTGGTGGCCTTCGGAACCAGCGTGGAAGGGGCCGGCGCGGCCTACACGAACATCGAAAAGCTGGTGAAGGAAGCCTTTCCCGGCGTGGAGCTGCGCTGGGCGTATTCTTCCATGATCATCCGCCGCAAGCTGGCCGCCGAAAAAAACGCCGTGGAGCGCGATTCCCCGGCCCTGGCCCTGGCCAAGATGATGGACGAAGGGTTCACCGAGGTCGTGGTGCAGCCGCTGCAAACCATCCCCGGCCAGGAGTTCAACGCCACCGCCGAGACCGCGCGCGCCTTCTCCGGCATGCCCAAGGGCGTCAGGCGGGTCGTGGTGGGGATGCCGCTGCTCTCGTCCACCCAGGATCTTGAGCGCGCCGCCGGCGTCCTGGCCTCCATCGTTCCCAAAGAACGCGCCCCCGGCGAGGCGGTCGTCTACGTCGGCCACGGCACGCATCACCCCGCCAACGTCTACTACCCCGGCTTGCAGTATTATCTCCAGAAAAAGGACAAACTCGCCTTCGTGGGCACGGTGGAAGGCTCCCCCACCCTCGCCGACGTGCAGGCCGAACTGACGCGGCTCAAGGTGAAAAAGGCCTATCTGCTGCCGTTTCTGGCCGTGGCCGGAGACCATGTCCACAACGACATCGCCGGCGACGGGCCGGACTCCTGGAAATCGACCCTGACCCGGGCCGGCATCGCCTGCGCGGCCGTACTCAAAGGCACGGGCGAATCCGATCCCGTGGCCGCCATCTGGGTGGACCACATCAAAGCCGCCATGGAGCAACTGACGACGCCCCAATAACCGCGCCGGGGAGAATCGGCAGAGCGCCGGGCGTTGACAATAAACGTCCCAGGCCGGGCCATGCGCCGTGTCCGCCTCCGATCCTGGCCCGCTTCCGTGCAGTGAAAACGCCGCCCGCATCCCCACTCAAAACGGAGCCGTTATGAATCAACGACATCGCCCCGCGCCCATCTCCCGCCCGGGACCGCGCCGGCTGTTTTGCTGCCTGGCGCTTGTGCTTCTTGCCGGCAACGCCGCGAGCGCCCTGGCGCAAATCCGCGTGACCGACGACCTGGGCCGCGAGGTGACGCTCGCTCGACCCGCCGGGCGCGTCATCGCCCTCTACGGCGGCTTCGACGAGATCCTGGCCAGCATGGGCCTCGCTTCCCTGCTCGTGGCCCGGACCAGAAACGTCGACGACGCCATGGCGCCCGAACTGGCGAAACTCCCGGCCATCGGCACGCACCTGCGGCCCAACTTCGAACTGATCGCGGAGCTGGGCCCGGACCTGGTCCTGCAAATGGGCGGCCGCGACGACGCGCCCCAAGGCGTGGAAGCGCTCGCCCGCCTGAACATCCCGGTGGTCGCGCTCTCCATCAAAAACTTCGACGAACTCTTCGCGGCCATCGCCCGCATCGGCGAACTGACCGGCTGCCCGGACAAGGCGGCGAAACTGACCGACGATATGCGCGCCAAGCTCGCGACCATCCCGGCGCCTGGCCCGGCGCCTGGCCCGGCTCCCGGCGAAAATAGGCCCAGGGTGTATTACGAAGTGCGCGAACAAAGCCCGATCGGCGCGGGACGCGGCTCGTTCGTGAGCGACGTGATCCGCCTGGCGGGCGGCGAAAACGCCCTCGCCTCCGAAGAGAAATTCGTGCGCCTGAGCGAAGAAACCATCATCGCCGCCGACCCCGACGTCTACCTGGCGCAACGCGGACCCATGAACCCGAACCCGAGCGATCCCAAAGACCGCCCGGCCCTGGCCGGACTGCGCGCGGTCAAAAACGGCCGGGTTTATTTTGTGGACGAAAAAACCTACTCCCGACCCGGCCCCCACGCAGCCGACGCCGTCGCCGCCCTGGCCGCGATCCTGCGCGGGGAGAAGTAAAATGGAGAGAAGACCGGGGGAAACTTTTTTGAAAAAAAGTTTCCCCCGGACCCCCTTCAAAAAACTTTATCCAGGGCTGCTGGGACGGATTTTCGCGATGCAAAAATCCGTCCCAGCAGCCCTGAAACGTTTTTGAATGGGACGCGGGGGAGATTTTGACGAAGAAAAAGTAAGGCGTGGGGAACGGAAAAGAATGGTTATGAAAAATTCGATCGTGCGAAAAGATGTGTTTGAGATAAATAAACCGTCGTACTTTAGTAGGGGCGATTCACGAATCGCCCTTTTTCATTCCATCAGCATGATTTTTATGAAACAATCCAATAAAAACAAAAAATATCGGATGGTTACGTACAAGAGTCGCCTTTTTCATCCCTTCTCCACTATCAAGCTCCCACGAAACGACTCCCACGAATCGACGCAAAAACACGCGCAGGCCCCGGGCAGTTCCCGGGCGATCCGAAACGACATGTCCGGGCGCAGAAAATTGGCCGTGCCGATCTGGACCGCGTGCGCCCCTACCAGGATGAATTCCAGAACGTCCTCGGCGCTGGCGATCCCGCCCATGCCGATGAGCGGGATTTTCACCGCGCCGCGCGCCTGGTGCAGGCAGCGCAAGGCCACGGGCTTGATCGCCGGGCCGGACAGGCCGCCGATGACGTTGGCCAGGCGCGGCTTGCGCCGGCGCACGTCCACGGCCATGCCCGATACGGTGTTGATGAGCGACAGCGCGTCCGCTCCGGCCACCTCGCAGGCGCGGGCCAGGGCCGCGATGTCCGTGACGTTGGGCGAAAGCTTGACGATCACCGGCTTGTTTCCGGCCCTCTTCTTGACCGCCTCGGTGACCTGGGCGGCCATGAGCGGATCCTGGCCAAAGGCGATGCCTCCGGCTTTGACGTTCGGGCAGGAAATATTCACTTCCAGCGCGGCCACGCCCTCCTCTACCGCCAAAATCCCAGCCAACTCGCCGAATTCCGCCGCGTCGCAGGCGTAAATGTTGACGATCACCGCAGTCTCGCGCCAGGGCAGGCGCGGCAGGTAATCCGTGAGAAACGTCTCGACGCCGGGATTTTGCAAGCCGATGGCGTTGAGCATCCCGGCCGGCGTCTCGGCCACCCGGGGCATGGGGTTGCCCTGGCGGGGAGTCAGCGAGGTGCCCTTGACCACGATGCCGCCGAGTTCGCGCAGATCGCCGTAATCCACGAACTCCAGGCCGTAGCCGAAGGTTCCGGAGGCGGTCAGCAGCGGATTTTTCAGGGTCAGCCCGGCAAACGAGACGCTCAGGTCCACGGCTCTTCCCCTTCCAGATGGATCTGATCGGCCCAGAACACCGGCCCCTTGGTGCAGACCTGGACGTTGGCGAAGGCCTGCTCCGGAGAATCGCCCGCGACCTTGGCCTTCGTCACGCAGCCCAGACAAGCCCCGACTCCGCAGGCCATGCGGTTCTCCAACGAAATTTGCAGCCTGGCCCCGTGCTCGCGCGCCAGGCGCTTGACGGTCAAAAGAAACGGCTGCGGGCCGCAGGCCAGGATCAGGCCGTCTCGAAACGCCCTTATCCGCTCGCCGAGCAGGGCGATGAAGGTTTCGATGTCCCCGGGCCCGCGTTCCCGGAAATGCTCCGCCGCGGCAATGCCCGCGATTTCCTTGTAGGGATAGGCGGCGACCGGCGGACGGCAGCCGAAAACCAGGGACAGGCGCGACGGCTCGGGATGGCTCTTCGCGTAGGCCGCGAACGGAGCAATGCCCACACCCCCGGCCAGAATCAAGGTCCGGACCTCCGGCTCCACGGCAAAGGCGTTGCCAAGCGGTCCCCAGACGGTCAGGGGCGCGCCGGGTTCGAGACCGGCCAGCACGGCCGTGCCCCGGCCGGCGACCTGGATGAAAAAGGATATCGTCTTCGGCGTCAGGGCGTAAATCGAGAACGGCCTGGCCCACAGGGGCTCCAGGGCAAAGGCCCGGGGCCGCAGCATCATGAACTGGCCCGGGGCGAACCCGGCGATGCCCGGATTGGCGATGTCCAGCCGCCACAGGCCGTGACCCGGACCCGAGCGGGACAGGGCGACGCGCCGGACCAGGACGGTGTCGCGGCAGGCGGCAGGGGCGCTGGCGGAAATGGCGGGAGCGGCAGTGATATGATCCTCCGGCGGCCAAAGGGGCTTGGCCTCTTTGGAATCCCTAATAATCTAGCGTCAACCCTGTTATTCTTCTTCTTTGGTTTCGATCAGGGGCTTGTGCTCGGAGAGGTCGAAATAGCCGCGCACGGGAAAGCCCAAGGGATAGTTGGGCGTGCGGTCCAGGTGGAGGAAGCCGGCGCTTTTGCCTTCGCCCAGGTCGGACAGGGCGGTCAGTCCGAGCGGGATGGGAAAATCCATGACGCAGGAATCGATGGATTGCAGTTTGTCGCCGTAGCGCTGCTTGAGGTATTCAACGAGCTGGTCGCGCTCCTTTGCGGTGAAGGCCTCCATGACCACCCGGCGGGCGCTTAGCGGATCGTATTCCATGTTCGGGTTGAGCGGATCGTCGAGCAGGGTATGCCAGGGATAGGCGCCGTTTTCGCTCTCGAACGTCGCCTGGTCGACCGGCCGGAACAAATGGACCTCGACGTCCTTGCGGCCCTTGAAATTGCGGATGGTCATGGCGACCGTGTAGGCCCGGTCAACCGGCGGCTTTTCAGCCGGGGGAACGATGCAGATTTCCATTCGGTTTCTCCTGAATACGGCCCTTGTCGCGGAGCCGGGAAGTGATTACATGGTCACGGCGGCGAGGAAAAGTCCCCGTCTTCCAACCACAGCAGACTCAAACAAACCCAAGCAAACTAGAACAATTCAAAACTATAATCGATTGAAATATTTAAGCAACAACATAAAATCTAGCAACAAAACACGCCGTTAATATAATAATACTAAAACATAACAAGAAGACCATGTTCCCCCCAAAATCCCCCCGGTCCGTCTCTTCCGGCCATCTTCCCCTTCTCCATTCCACCCCCATAAAGTTTTTTGGGGAAGGGGGTTCGGGGGAAACCCCTTTTGTTCACAAAAGGGGT
>JADFXV010000115.1 GCA_015233395.1 Desulfovibrionaceae bacterium | reverse complement strand
CAATGTATTTGCAATATACGCGACCAGGATGCGCCCGAAATACAGTAAAAGGAATTATTTTTCTTGTTTTCTTTTCATTAGACTTCAAGCCCCAACCTCCTTAAACTCAAGCAATCATCTAATCAATCGTTGAAATCAAAATCCTTCTTGGATCAAAAATGCCTCCAAGGCCTTGCTAATGACTGTATTTTCTTTTTTACGTTTTTGGAAGCAGTATAAACGCAAGCGCTCTGAAAGATCTTCCGCTAAGTATAATGACTTCCGTGTAATTTGCCTACTTGTCTTGGCTGGGAAGGTTTCTGCCCGGTCCGGAGCAGCCTCTTCCGTTTTCGACGACGAGGCCTCGGCCTGGTCGGCCTCGGTTTTTTTGAAAAGCTCACCCCTGCCCTTAAGTCCTTTTCCAAGCGCCATGGCTTATGACCTCCTCGCGATCTCTCTTGCGAGTGCTTCATAGTCGTCCGCTCCGGCGCAGGTAGGCCGATAGGCGAGGATGTCCTTGCCGAAGCTCGGGGCCTCGGCCAGGGCCACGTTGTCGCGGATACGGGTTTCAAAAAGAATTCCAGGGAAATTCCTACGAATTTCGTTGTAAACTTCCCGGTTTAGTGACTTGCGCCGGTCAAAAAAAGTAACAACCAAGCCGGTAACGGCTAAGGCGGGGTTAAGATCGCTCACCATGGCCACTGACTTTTGTAGCAGTTCTAGGCCCCGGAGCGCATGGTACTCGGCCTGGACGGGTATGATAATCTCGTCGGCGGCAACCAAGGCGTTGACGGTCACTAAACCAAGGTTGGGCGGGCAGTCGAAAAAAACAAAATCATAACCCGTGACTTGGCCAAGAGCCTTTTTCAAAAGGTTCTCCCGGCCGATCCGTCCGGCAAAGGCCAGGTCTGCCTGAGATAGATCCATGCCGGCCGGAATCAAGTCCAGGCCTGCCACGCCCTCGACTTCGATTTTCACGTCACTTAGGGAGGCCTTGCCGTCCAGAACATCGTACAGATTCATTTTCAGATCGTCAGGATCATAGCCGCAAGAGGCGGTCAAGCTTCCCTGGGCGTCCAAGTCCACAAGTAAGGTGCGCCGTCCGGCCCGGGCTAAGGCCGCGCCCACGTTCTGCACCGTGGTCGTCTTTCCGACCCCGCCTTTTTGGTTGGCAAAAGCGATTATTCTCATTGAGACCCCCCCTAATGTTATGGCGTTTTAACGTCAACATTCCTTGCTCTCTTTAAGACTGTTTGACGTCTTGGTATTTAGATGTCTTAATATTTTAATGCCGAGGCGTCAAGTAATTTTTAGGTTTTAATGTTAAAATGCTTTAAACTGGTATACCTGCCAAGCTACGTTTCCGGTGGCCGCTGGCCGTGGTCGCTTTTGAGCAAGTGATAAAAAACGGGGACCAGCCCATACGCAAATTTTGCGCGTCATTGCGAAAAATTTGCGTACATATTTAATCTTAGAAAATAAGAATAAGAAAACCCCCTTCCCCCTTAAAAATCCCCCTCGCGCTCCCCCTATAAAGCATTAGCGGATGGGGTAGCCGCCTAACGGCGGCTCCCATACCCAGGACCAAGAAATTTGACAAAAGGCAAAAGGCATTAAGATTTAAGAAGGAAGGACGTTGAGGATCACGTGGGATGGGCTGACTACACCGTGGCCAAAGGTCTTACTCATCTTGCCTCGTCAACACGAAAAGACGGGCCTAAAAATAAAAACTTGCAAAATCAGCTCCAAGAGCCCGCGCATGTAAGAATAACCCGCTTGAATAGTGGGCTAGGATTGCGGATGTGACTTGGCGGTGACTTCGGGGCTGTAAAATTGATTTAGAACGATCCTGGGGCAAATCTAGGCTTTTTCTTGCCGAACTCAATTATCTTTCCTGACCACGTCCCAACTCGCGCGGCCGAGGCTCTAAGATGTTCCCTTTCAGGTCAAACGTCTTACCCCATTTTGACTGGGCAAAAAGCGTGGCTGCCTCCCGTGTCACCTCGTCATGGGTCGAAAAGAAAATCTTGTTGCCCATATCCCGGATCATCCCGCCGTTGGTCAAGACGATGAACACCGTCCCCTTGGTATCGATCCGACTCGTAAAACCTGTAAATAGCCGCCTCTCCCCAGACTTCAAAGATTCCAGCTCAGCCAGCTCGTGGGCCTTGGAGACTGCCAAAAGCCCTTTGCGGGCGCTATAGCTCAAGTTCTGGGTCGAAATCAGCTCAAGACGTTTCTTGGTCCATTTGTCCTTGACCTCGTCCCGCGACTGGCCAGGCCCGGCCCCGTCTCTGGCCTCGGCTTCCACGATCTTGTCCTTGGACCGCAAGATGGCCAGGGCCATTTCGTTGCCTTCGTCAGACTTCAACCTCAAAAAATCCGTCCAAGACCGGTATGGTGTCTGGCGCCTGACCTCTTCCCGCACGGCCTCGATGCGCTTGCGTACCTCAATGCGCTGCTCCGCTTCCCTGAGGCGCGCGATCTTGAGCAGCTCGTAGCGATGCTTGCCGAAAAACTTCTTTTCTATCAGCGCACGTTCGTCGCCCCAGCGCTTTTTGACGGCCGCGATCTCGGTGACCACCCTGGACTTCAGCTCTTCCAAGGCTGCCTTTCGTGGCTCAATCCCGGCTTGATATTCCTGGTACAAGGCGTCTCGGTCCGCCCCGCGCTGCAAAGGCCGGGCGGTGAACCGCTCGCGTTCGATCTCGGTGTACCGTTCTTTGGCCATGATCGGCGGCGCAAACTCTCCAAACCGCTTAGTCAACTTGCCCAGGGACAAGGATCTGTCCAAGCTGCTCGCCTTGATGGCCAGTTCCCCATGGCGGTCTTTCACCACCAGGCCGTTGCCGTGCGGTTTGATCTCAATTCCGAATTTTGCAAAGACTACATGGACTTGCTCCCAATCCGCGGCTTTCTCCATGGCGCCCAAAATTTGATCGCGCCGAGCTTTGGCGTATCCGTCGAAAGACTGCTGGCCGGTTTGCGCCTCGACCGTCGCCGCCACGTCGCCCAGCTTCGGTGAGTCATCGTCCAGGGAGCGGCCGTTGTCGATGGCCAGGCCAAATTTCACTTCTATGGCTCGGCAAGCCTTGTCGCGTTTTAGATAATCCCGGAAAGGTTCAAGCCGAGTCAGCTTTTCGGGGTGGATCATGCTGTAAGCAACGTGCATGTGGAGATTGTTCGTATTTTTATGAACGCCGCAATGCCGTTGGTGCTCCTCGAATCCAAGGGCCTTGGCGAACTCGAGTTCGATCTCTTTCAGTATCTCCGGCGTCAGCTTTTCTTCATCCTCTGGGCGAAAGCTGATAATCAAATGGTAAGTCTTTTCCTTCGTCGTTCTGGTATTCAGGGCCTGGGTGTCTACCACCTCCTGGATGGCCAGGTTAAAGTCGTCGCCAGCCGCGCATCCCTCGCACCATCGCATCATGGATTTCTCACCAGCATGATCTGCGGCGGCGATGTAGCGGGACAATCGGCGATAATCGTCGTTTTCCGGCTTTTGGTGCACTCGGCGACTTATCAAGAAAAACCCCGTTTTACTCCAAATAGTCAAATCCTGGCCACGGCGGATCTAAGCTCTCGTTGCCTGGCTTCAATTTCCCGAAGGATGCGCCGTACTTCCGAATGCAATTCCGTCGTCTTGGCCTCTTTGTTAGTCAGGCATAGTTTGAAGAGTCCGCCAAGCCGCCCAAGATCGCCGTTGATCTTTAACAGCTCAAGCCTTCCACGTTGTTTCTCCAAATTTGGAACGGGCTGGCCCAAGCACACCCGTTTTACGAATGTGGATATGCTTAAGCCTGCTCTCTTTGCATTTACCGCCACCTGGTCGTGCTCGGCCTCATCGACGTAAGCTTTGAGGGCAATTTTTTTCGTCGGCATTTGCCGCCTCCAGCCGAGGGGTCTATCCCCTCGGCGCTCCCCAGCGTTGAGCCGGCGCAGCCGGCGAATAAGCGGTCTTGCCCCGCAGGGCAGGGCGTGAGGTAGGCCTACCTCACCTGTCCTGCCTTCGCAAGCTTACATCGTGATTACTCCATAGATGGGCCACTTTGGCACACATCAATAGAAAAACGGCCAAGATTGTGCTTAAAGCTGCATACACGTAACAACAATATGGTTATGTCAGACATAGTGTAAGTATGTAAGCTGAAAAGTCGGTGACAAAAGCTGAAATCCCAAGCGTGGAAATTTTAGGAGCAAGGGAAAAATTAAAAAAATTCTCAGCGAATATTGACAGAAGGTGTGAGTTGATCTAATTCCTTGACCGCAAGGGCACCCTGACTAGGAGCCAAATGGGCGTATCTCATTGTCATCTGTATGTTTTTATGCCCAAGGAGTTGACTTACGACCGTTATAGGTGTGCCAGCCTGAACCAGCCAACTGGCAAATGTATGGCGAAGCGTATGAAATACAACTAGTTGGCGACGGTCCCGTGTATTTGAATTTAACTGGCACTCATTGACCGCACGCCGGAAAACGCGGCCAACATATCTAAATTGTTTATTATTTCGATCTCTGAAAATTGAGCCTCGCGAACGTAAATTGCGCTTTATTACTGCAAGCGCGGTATCATTAAGCGGAATGGTTCTGTTGTTGCTGGTTTTGGTGTCAAGTATATGCAGATAATTCCCAGAATTATCAACATGGCAAGATTGTAGTTTGAAAATTTCACCGGCACGTAAGCCTGTATGCAAAGCTAATAAGCTGATGTCGTGCCAAATAGTGCCTGTTAATGATAACTCGATTAACAAAGTTTTGGCTTCTTCTTGGGTTAGAAAACGTATTCTCTTGTTATCGAATTTAGGCATTTCAAAATTAGGAAGAGTGGTGCTTATAAAACCCCAGTGGTGAGCACGGTTAAGAACTCTCCGAAGTAGTGATAGGCAGTGTTTAATAGTTTGCGGGCTTAGCCCTTTTTTTGCAAGACGCGTCCTAAACTTTAAAATTTCGAGGTTGGTTATATTTTCCGCAGGGTAATCCGGCCCAAAATATGGAAGTATATGATGATTCCAGCGGCCTGTTTCTGTTATGATTGATTTCGGATTTGTTGTGGAAAGGATCAGGTTTTCATAATTTGTCCAAATGCTTGAAACTGTTGTCATATCGCCCCCTTTGTTAACATTGGGTAGATATGAACGAAAGCAAGGAAAAGATGAAGTCGGCCTCTCACGCCGTTAACACCGGTTCAAACCCGGTTGGGGACGCCAAGGATTTAAGTGACTTACGAAAGTGAGTCGGTCTGCATTAGGCAGTGAAGTAAATCGGTGAAGTAAATTGCTTCGCCGGATCACTTCACGGCCACCAACTCAGCCCTCTGGCGACTCGTACTCGTCAGGGGGCTTTTTTTAGTTCTAGACAGGACCACCATTAGGTCGCGGGCGTTGTCCAATTCGTGGATATACCGCTGGGTGGTGGTCAGATTCTTATGCCGGAGTATTCCCTGAATCGTAGGCAGCGGCACCCTATTCTGGATGAGTATGCTCGCGCACAGATGCCGGATGGAATGCCAACAAAACCGCTTCACCCCTGCCCGCTTACACAGACGTGTGAGGTAGTGCTGCCGAGACATGAAGGTCTCGCCGGTCTTTGGGTCAGGAAAGACCAGATTTCCTTTGGCGTGCTGATGCTGCTCCATGAGGGAATGAAAGAGGTCATCGGTCATGGGGATCCAGTCAAACTCCTTGGCCCCGCCTTCGCGCTTGGACGTCCAAAGACGAACTCGCATGTTGGCGAAGTCAACGTCCGACCAGGTCAGATCAAAGAGCTCCCGTTTCCGTGCCGCTGTGTTCAGGTATGCCAGCAGCATCCGCTGGTCATACGGACTGGCCGAATCGTAAGCTTTCCAGAAGTC
>JADFXV010000114.1 GCA_015233395.1 Desulfovibrionaceae bacterium | reverse complement strand
AACGGGGCCGTACTTATAAATGGGAGCACGAAAATGAAGACATTTTCTGCTCCCATTTATAAAAAGGAAACAACCTCAAGACAAGCGATTTCAGTCCGGCCGGTTCCGGGCGAGTCCGCCGGGCGCTTCACAGACGACGGCGAACATTGTATCGTCTGGAGCGAAAAGCGCGATATTCTTCCGCTCCCGCTTATAACGTCCTGACAACCGGCCAGGCGCGCCGCGACGCCGCCGGCCAGGGGAGAACGCCATGGGTTGCAATCTGCTGTTGGTCGACGACGAGGAAGCCATCCTCGACACCCTGCGCAAACGCCTGACGCGGCGGGGCTACGGCGTGCTGACCGCCAATTCCGGCGCCGCGGCCCTGGACGAGCTTCAGGAAAATCCGGTGGACGTGGCCGTCCTGGACGTGAAAATGCCGGGCATGGACGGCATCGAGCTCCTGGCCCTGATCAAGCAGCGCCACCCGCGCGTCGAAGTCATCATGCTCACCGGCCACGCCAACGTCGAGGCGGCCATGCGCGGCATGGAGCTCGGGGCCTTCGACTATCTCATGAAACCGGCCGATTTCGAGGACCTGCTCTACAAGATCGAGGACGCGTACAAGAAGATGCGCATACGGGAAATGGGCTAGCCGTCCGGATTGTCCTGCTCCAATCTCCCCCTCTTCACGAACTGCTCCACGATCCCGTACACCGTCTCGTTTCCCCGGAACTCACCGGCCGCGACATTCTTCTCGTATTCCCCCAGCCGCTCTTCAAAACCCGGGAACAGCCGCGCGTCCAGGGCGTGCATGTCGAGATGGCGGCCGTAGCCGAGTTTTTCGACGTAGCTCGCGTTGATCCACTGCTCAAAGGCGCCTTTGACCGGAAAGCTCATGACCGGCTTGCCGTAATACAGGGCCTCGGAGATCAGCGAATGCGAACCGCCGCAGACCACGTAGGCGCAGGAGGCGAGGTCGGCGAGCAGGCCCTGCTCGGAGTAGGAACGGAAGGTCAGGTTGCCTTCGGTTTTATCGACGTTGTAGCCGTAGATGCGGCACTCGCGGCCCGAGGTCTTCAGGAACGGGGCAAATGCGTCGCAAACCGAGCAGCTCTGGTAGACCAGGATGTGGCCGCCCTTGGCGGGCGCGTGCTCGAAGACCGACTCGCGGTGCAGGGGCGCGCAGATGCGGGTGCGGGCGGCGCTTTTGAGCGGCGGCCGGAAAAAAGAGATGATCAGGGTGTCCGGGGCGGCGCTGAACAGAAATTTGATCGAGGCGGCGATGCCCAGATAATCGAGATACTGGCCGGCCGGGATGTCGTGGCGGCAGCCGGTGATGACGTGCTGGTGGTCGAGGGACAGGCAGGACAGGCCGCAGCGCCTGGCCGCCAGGGGGACGAAATATTCGTAGTCGCTGATGCAGGCGTCGGGCTTGAAGTCCTCGACGGCGGCCGCGACCTTTCGGATCTGCCGCTCGCGGCGGGCAAGCGTTTTCGCGGCCAGTGCGAGCGTGGCCGGCATGTCCACCTGGTAATTTTTGTAGCGGGTGCCGGGGTTTAAGACCTCGATGACGGGAAATTCGCGCGACAGGTGGCGCAGGGCGTCCTCGCTGGTGACGAACAAAAACTCGTGCTCGCGAAAATGCCTGGCCAGGGTGACGGCCCTGACGGCGTGGCCGTGCGACGTGCCGTGCACCCCGTAGAGAATTTTGGCCATGGTGGTCCTTTTGGAGGAGGGAATCGGGGGGAAAACCCCTTTTTGTGAACAAAAAGGGGTTTTCCCCCCGCCCCCCTTTCCTCAAAAAAACTTTTACATTTTTCGGAGACAGGGGGTTTTGGGGAAGAACCTTCTGTTTTTAGGGAGAGCGAAAAATGTCTTTGTTTTCGTGCTCTCAAGGCGCACAAAAGGTTTTTCCCCCGATTCCGTTTGGTCTGGGGGCCTCTTGCACAATTCATTTGCCGCCGTGTCAGACCCGCGGCGCGGCGGAGCGACTCATGAAAACGGCAAGGGATTCCAAAGGGCGCAGCCCTCCCTCCGCCGGAGGCGTTAAAAAAACTACCGTTCTGCAAGTCCCTTAGGAAATAGCCATTCCCTGGAGCCGGTATTCGTTGAGTTTATTGCGCAGCGTACGCACGGAGATGCCGAGCAGTTCGGCGGCCTGGGTGCGGTTGCCCGAGGTTTGGTCCAGGCTGCGCAGGATCATGATTTTTTCCAGTTCGGAAAGCGGCACCACGCCGCCGGGCATGGCGGGAACGGCGTCGCCGGCCTGAAACGCATCCGGCTCGCTTGGCGCGCAGGCTGACAGGGTCGCGTCCGGGCCGGTCGCATCCGGTTCCGGTCCGGCCCAGGCGTCGCCGTCGAGCAGGAAGTGGACCTTGCGGATCGGTCCGCGTCCGGCAAGGAGCACGGCGCGTTCCATGAGGTTCTGCAGTTCGCGCACGTTGCCCGGCCAGTCGTATTCCCGCAGCCAGGTCGCGGCCTCGGGCGAGAGTTCGAGCCTGGGCAGGGCGTAGGCCCGGGTGTAGCGGTCGATGAAAAAGCGGGTCAGAAGGGCCACGTCCTCGCCGCGATCGCGCAGCGGCGGCAGTTTGAGCGGGATGACGTTGAGCCGGTAGTAGAGGTCCTGGCGGAATTTATGTTCCTCCACGGCCTGTTCGATTTTGCGGTTGGTGGTGGCCAGCACGCGCACGTCCACCTTGACCGGCTCCACGCCGCCCACGCGGTCGAATTCGCCTTCCTGGAGCACCCTAAGGAGTTTGGCCTGCAAGCCCAGCTCCATTTCGGAGATTTCGTCGAGCAGGATGGTGCCGCTGTCGGCCAGTTCGAACTTGCCGAGTTTGCGGCCGATGGCCCCGGTGAAGGCGCCTTTTTCGTGGCCGAACAGTTCGCTCTCAAGCAGATGTTCGGGCAGGGCGGCGCAGTTGATGGCCACGAAGGGGCAGCCCGCGCGGTCGCTGTGGGCGTGCAGGTAGCGGGCGAACATCTCCTTGCCGGTTCCGGATTCCCCGGAGATGAGCACGGTCGCCTTGGACGGCGCGACTTGTTTGGCCAGGGCCAGGACCCGGCCGATGGCCGGATGCGAGCCGATGATGGTGAATTTCGGGGGCGCGGCGGCGGCTTGGGCTGTTTTGGCGGGTTCCGGGGGGGCAGCGGCCTGGGGCGCATCGTCCGGCAAAACAGCCGCGATTTTTTCCCACAAAAGCGGTTCGAGCCAGTAGTCCCGCGCGCCCAGGTCGAGGTAGTACTGGGCCTCATCGGCCGTGCCCCGGGCGGCGAAAACGATGACCGGCGGAAAGTCGCCCATTTCCTCCGCTGCGGCCAAAAGCGACTCGGCCCGGTAGGTGACGATCTTGGACTGAGTGAAGATGAGGCTGGGCGTGGTTTTCTTGAGATAGGCCAAAGCGCCGCTTAGGCTGTCGGCGATACCCGCCTCGACCCCGGCTTCCTTGAGTTTGGAAAAAAACGGGGTCACGGACTGGGCTTGGGCCACGAACAGGATGCGCTTCTCCGCCATGCGGCTTCTCTAGGCCAAAATCAAAGCCTTATCAACAGCCCGAGCCGGGCGCGGAATTCAAAGATGCATGATTTCGATTTCGTCGTGGACCAGCTCGGCGGCGTCGATGGCCACCACCAGGTTCAAGGCTTTTTGCAGCTGGCTTTGCAGCCGGACGGCGTCGCAGGAGACGGCGACCGCGGCCAGCGCCAGGAATTCGCAGCTGTCTTGATGGGCCACTTCGGCGACGGCCAGATTGAATTTATTGCGCAGCTTGATTTTGAGGCTTTGGGCCACGCGGCGTTTTCCCTTGAGGGAATCGTTGCCGTGCAGGCGAAATTCCAGGGTGAGAACGCCTATGACCATGGGGCGGATGGCGGGGCCGGCCGGAACGCATTCCCGGCCGGCCCCGGCGGATTACAAGGTGGCTTTTTCCTCGACGTTTTCAAAGGCCTCGATCACGTCGCCGATCTTGATGTCGTTGAAGTTTTCGATGCCCACGCCGCATTCGTAGCCCTTGGTGACTTCCTTGACGTCGTCCTTGAAGCGCCGCAGCGAAGCGAGCTTGCCGGTGTGGATGACCACCGAGTCGCGCAGAAGCCGGATGAGCGCGTTGCGGGTCAGCTTGCCGTCGAGCACGCCGCAACCGGCCACCAGCCCGATCTTCGGCACGCTGAAGGTGTTGCGCACCTCGGCCTGGCCCAGATAGACCTCGCGCAGGACCGGGGCGAGCATGCCGCTCATGGCGTCCTTGATGTCCGCCACCAGCTTGTAGATGATGTCGTAGAAGCGGATGTCCACATGCTCCTGATCGGCCATGTCCCGGACCTTCAGCGGCGGCCGGACGTTGAAGCCGATGATGATCGCCTTGGAGGCCGAGGCGAGCAGGATGTCGGATTCGGTGATCGCGCCCGCGCCGGAGTGGATGATCTGGATCTTGACCTTGTCCGTGGAGAGCTTGTTTAATGCCTCGGCGATGGCTTCCAGCGAGCCCTGGACGTCCGCCTTGAGCACCAGGTTGAGCGTCTGGGCCTCGGCGTCGGGCTTGGAGGAAAGGAAGGTCTCCAGGGTGATTTTGGTGACCTTGCCCAGGTCGCGTTCGCGCTGCTTGGCCTTGCGCGACTCGGCGATGCGGCGGGCGACCTTTTCGTCGGCCATGGAGATGAACTCGTCGCCGGCCTCGGGCACGCCCTCAAATCCCTGGACCTCGACCGGCATGGCCGGACCGGCCTGCTTGATCTTCTTGCCCTGGTCGTTGAACATGGCCCGGACGCGTCCGGAGAACTGGCCGCACAAAAACACGTCGCCCTGCTTGAGCGTGCCTTCCTGGATGAGCAGCGTGGCCAGCGCGCCCCGGCCTTTGTCCAGCCGGGCTTCGACGATGCGGCCCTTGGCCGGCTTGTCCGGATTGGCCTTGAGGTCGAGCACTTCGGCCTGAAGCAGGATCAGCTCCAGCAGTTCGTCCAGGCCGAGCTTCTGCTTGGCCGAAACGTGGGCGAAAATGGCGTCGCCGCCCCACTCTTCGCTCACCAGCCCCAGATCGGCCAGTTCGCGCTTGACCCGGGCCGGATCGGCCCCTTCCTTGTCGATCTTGTTGACGGCCACGACGATCGGGACGCCGGCGGCCTTGGAATGGTTGATGGCCTCGCGGGTCTGATCCATGACGCCGTCGTCGGCGGCCACGACCAGGACGACCAGGTCGGTGACCTGGGCGCCGCGCGCGCGCATGGCCGTGAAGGCCTCGTGGCCCGGGGTGTCGAGAAAGACGACTTCGCCGCGCGGGGTCTCCACGTGGTAGGCGCCGATGTGCTGGGTGATGCCGCCGGCCTCGCCGGAGACCACGTTGGAAAAGCGGATGGCGTCGAGCAGCGAGGTCTTGCCGTGGTCGACGTGGCCCATGATGGTCACCACCGGCGGGCGGGGCTTGAGCGACTCGGGCGCGTCCTCGGCCGCCTGGGGCAGCATGTCCGTTTCGGAGAAGCCGGCCTTTTCCACTTCGTAGCCGAATTCGACCGCCGCCAAAGTGGCGGTCTCGATGTCGAGCGTCTGGTTGATGGTGGCCATCATGCCAAGGCCGAGCAGCACCTTGATCAGATCCTGAGCCTTGGCGCCCATCTGCTTGGCCATGTCCGCGACCCGGATGGTTTCTTCGACGCGGACCTTGCGTTTGGCCGCCTTCATCGGCTGCGGACCGCCCGGAACCTCGACGATTTCCTCGCGAAAACGCTTTTTCTTGAACACCCGGCCCTTGGCTCCGGTCTTGTCCTTGATTTCAATAGTCTTTTTCTTTTTGGCGGCGGCCTTGCGGCGTTCGTCCTCCTCGGCGTTGGGCGCGGAGAAATCAACCACGCGCATGTCTTTTTTCCGCTTTTTGCGCGCTTCGGCCTCGGCGTCCA
>JADFXV010000113.1 GCA_015233395.1 Desulfovibrionaceae bacterium | reverse complement strand
CGACCTTGCCCGGCTCGACGCGCTCGGCTTGGCGGCCGGCGGCCTTTCGTTCGCGCTCAGTCCCGGCGGCGCGGCGGCCGGGGACACCGGCCTGGAACTGAGCGACATCGAGTGGCGCTGGCCGGATTTCGAGGCCAAGGGCAAGGCTTCGCTCGTTCTCCCGGCCGGAAACGGCCGGCCGTTGTCCGAGGTTTTCACCGGCGCTCGCGGCGTCGCCGATCTGAGCGCTTCCTGGGGCCGGGCCTCGGCCCCGGCTCCTGTCCCGGTTCCTGCCCCGCTTTCCGCCAAGAACGCGGGCAAGGGCGCGACCTCCGGGGGAACCGCCGCCAAACCCCCGTCGCAAACCGCCAGGGCGACGGCGCGGGTGCAATTTTCTCCCCGGTCCGCCGAGGCGAAGTTCGTCCCGGATTTCGATCTGACCGCCCAGATCGGCCTGGACGACCCGCTCGGTCCGAGACAGTTGCGGGCCGAACTGGCCGGCCAGGCCGGTTTCGATCTCGCCTCCGAAACCTGGCGGCTCAAAAACGCCAGGATCGAAGGCAAAACCGAGTTGCCCCTGCCGGCCGTCTCGCCCTTGTCCGTTTTGCGACTTGGCTTCAAAGGCCGGCTGGAAGCCGATATCGGCAAAGGGTCGCTCGAAATGGCCCAAGCCTCCCTGGACGCGGGATTCGCCAGGGCCGAGGGCCGTATCGCCGCCGCCTCGCTGTGGGAAGAGCCGAAATGGTCCGGGACGCTCGCGCTGACCGAGTTTTCGCCGCGTCAGGCGGCCGCCTCGTTGTCCCTGAAGCTGCCCGGCGCATCCCAGGACAAGGCTTTCGCCAAGGCGCGCGGTTCGTTTGATTTCGCGGCCGACGTAAAGGGCGCCGACCTGCATAATATCCGCATGCTGGTGGACTCCACCAATATTACCGGCCAGGCGGCCTTCGCCGCCAAGACCCGCGCCGTCGCCTTCGACCTGGACGGCGACGAGCTTGAACTGTCCAACTATCTGCCCTCGGCGCCGGCGAGCCAGACCAAGACCTTGACCGGGCACGGAGGCCAGTCGGATGCGCCTTTCGACACCGCGTCCTGGCGCGATCTCAACATCGAGGGCCGGGCGCGGCTGGCCTGGTTCCGGCGCGAGGGACTCGTGTTCAAACGGCCGGTGGTCTCCGTGTCGGTGAAAGGCGGCCAGATGCGGGCCACACTCAGCTCAGGCGACTTTTACGGCGGCAAGTTCGACGCCGAGTTGCGCGCCCGGGCGCTGGACCGGGGCATGTCTTCCTGCGCGGACTTGAAACTCGAAGACGTGGACGCCGACGCCTTTTTGCGCGACCTGACCGGCGACCTGGTGGTCACCGGCCGAGGCAGCGCCTCGGTCTCGGTGTGCGGGCGGGGGGAATCCGAAGCCGCCTGGTGGCGCTCGGTTTCGGGCAGCGCCGGGCTGCTCGTGCGGCAAGGCGTCATGCCGATCCGGGAGTCCGGCCGGGGGGAGAAAAATTCCGCCGGCGCGGAGCAGATCGCCTTTCGGGTCATGAGCGCTTCCTTTCGCGTCGCTTCGGGCGTGGCCGTGACCGAAGACGTAGTGCTCGACGGCCCCAGGCTCACTGCCAAGGGCCGGGGCTGGGTCAATCTTGTCGAGGAAACCATGGATCTGGCCTTGAGCGCCGTGTACGACAGCTCGGCCAGGGTGCCGGTGGGCATCAAGGGGCCGCTGTTGGAGCCGAAGCTGGACATCGACCGCAGCGCTGCGGTCGGCGACACGATCTTCCGTATTTTCAGCACGATCGTGCGCACGCCTGAAAACACATACAAATTATTGCGAAAATTTATATTTTAACATATATTTCTGGAGCGCAAAGGACTTCGCGTTACGCTCAAAGGGGCGGACGCCCCCGGAAGTGAGGCGGCACATGTCCAAGCAAAGCCCCGCGAGGCTCGTCAAAATCGTCTCCGGAGGGCAGACCGGCGTGGACCGCGCCGGCCTGGACGCCGGCCTGGACGCCGGCCTGGACACCGGGGGCTGGTGTCCCATGGGGCGGCTGGCCGAGGACGGCGCGGTCCCGGGTCGTTACGCCCTGCGGGAAATGGCCAAGCCGGGCTACCCGCCGCGCACCCGGCAAAACGTGCTCGATTCCGACGCCACCCTGATTTTGTCCGACGCCGAGCCGACCGGCGGCACCAGACTGACCGTGGTCTTCGCCCTGAAATTGTCCAAACCGTTTCTCGTGGCCGCTCCGGATTCGGCCGATCCGGCCCTGGTCGCCGCCTGGCTCGCGGACAACCGGGTCGGAGTGCTCAACGTGGCCGGGCCAAAGGAAAGCAAGAGCCCGGGCATTTACCGGCGCTGCCGGGAATTTTTGCTCCAGGTCTTTCGCCTGGCGGCCCGCGAGGACGCCGTCGGCGAACCCCCCGCGGGGTACTCGCGGGAAGTGGCCGGCGAAGGATTAAAGCCCTCGCGCCCGGCGCCGATAAGAAAGTCATGGCCAAGAAAAAAATCGTCAAAAAAGCCGCCAAAAAAGCCGGCGACGGACCGCGCAATCCCTTCCGGTCCATCCTGATCGGTCTGATGCTGATCGGGCTTTTGGTCGCCGGAGTGACCGTTTTCGGCAACCTGCTCGACAGCCGGGGGCAAACTTCCGCCGCCCAGCCCGGCGCGTTCACCGCGGCGGAAGTGGCCGACGCCGTCCGGGAGCTGCGCGCGCGGCAGCGCGACTTGAATTTCAATTCGCCGTTCGGCCCGGGCGTCTTGCGCGCAGAGGAACAGCACAGCCGCATCTAGCGATTCCGGCGCATTGGGGGCATTGGGGGCGACGGCCGGGAAACGGGCGGTCGCGCCGTTTCGCGTTTGACTTTTCAAGTCGGAAATACGACATGGCGGGGGCCATCGCGCGGCCTGCACTCCGGTCGCGATAATCGACCCAGCGAGGCGCCCCCATGACCGATCCCGCCACCCTCATCGCGGCCGCGCCGCCCATCCCGGCCCCCTGGGAGCTGTTCGACGGGCTGCGCCTGGCGTTTTTTTTGCTCCACATCATCGCCATGAACATCCTGCTCGGCGGCGCGCTCATCGCGGCCGCAGGCCGCGCCCTGCCCGGAAACGCTGGGCGCTCGCTGTCGCGCGCCCTTCCCACGGTCATGGCCTTGGCGGTCAACCTGGGCGTGCCGCCGCTGCTCTTCATCCAGGTCGTCTATGGCCAGTTTTTTTACACGAGCTCCATCCTCATGGCCTGGATCTGGCTCGCGGTCGTCGCGATCCTGATTGTCGCCTACTACAGCCTCTACCTGCACGACGCGCGCGTCGCCCGGGCCAGCGCTTCCCGGGTCTTCGTCCGCCTGGCCGCCTTGCTGCTCGCGGCCAACGCCTTCATCTACGTCTGCAACCTCTCCCAGACCCAGAATCCGGGGGGCTGGCCTTTGGCGATCGCCGGGGACGGGACGATTCGCGGAACCTTTTTGCCGCTTGCCGACCCGGCCCTTTTCCCGGGTTTTGCGCATTTCCTGATCGGGGCCGTGGCCGTGGCCGGGCTGGCGCTGGCCCTGGCCGGACGCCTGGGCTGGTTCGCCGCCAGGGACGAGCGCGTCGAGACGTACGGGCTGCGCCTGTTTTTTTACGCCACGCTGGCGCAAATCGCCGCCGGCGGCTGGTTTCTGGTCAGCCAGCCCGGGGCGACCTCCGAGCTCTTTCTCGGGACGAGTCCGGAGGCTGCGGCGCTGCTCGGCCTGGCGGCGGTCCTGACCCTAGCCGCCCTGATCTGCGCGCAGGCCAGGCAGACCCCGGCCTGCGCCGTCTGCGCCTTCGGGATCTTATCGGCCATGGCGCTCATGCGCGAGATCGTGCGCCTGTCGCGGCTTGCGCCCTATTTCCAGCCGCGCGACCTGCGCCTGGTTCCCGAGTCCGGCCCGGCGGCGCTTTTCGCCGTGTTGTCGATTGCGGCCCTGTGCGCGCTTAGCTGGCTCGCGGCGGCGCTTCGGCGCTCCGGGCAAACCGGAAAGGGGGCCTAAGCCATGGATTACCCGGTCTGGTGGCTCGGATCCTGCGGCGGCGGCCTGCTGATCGCGGTCATCGCCACGGTCCACGTCTTCGTGGCCCATTTCGCGGTCGGCGGCGGACTTTACCTGGTGCTCACCGAACATTTCGCGCGGGCGCGGGCGCTTCCCGCCGTCCTTGCCCACGTCAAAAAGCACGCCCGCTTCTTTTTGCTGCTCACCATGGTCTTCGGCGCTCTGACCGGCGTCGGCATCTGGTTTGCCATCGCGCTTCTGTCCCCGGCGGCGACGGCGATCCTCATTCACAAGTTCGTCTTTTTCTTCGCCGCCGAATGGCTGGCCTTCGCGGTCGAGATCGCCGCGCTGCTCGTCTATTATTACCGCTTCGACCAAATGAGCGCGCGCGACCATCTGATCGCCGGCTGGATCTATTTCGCGGCCGCCTGGGCGTCGCTTTTTTTCATCGGCGGCATCGTGAGCTTCATGCTCACCCCGGGCGATTGGCTCGCCACCGGCGACGTCTGGGACGGTTTTTTCAATCCCTCGCTGTGGCCCTCGGTGGCCCTGCGCACGGCCATGGCCATGCTTCTGGCCGGGGTGTTCGGTTTCGTCACCGCCCTGCGGGTCAAGGACGCCCGCGCCCGCGAACAACTGGTGCGTTTGTGCGCCGTCTGGGCGGCGGCCCCGTTTTTCGCGGTCCTGGCCGCGGGCGTGCGCTACATGGAGAGCCTGCCGCCCGGCTCGCGAGCCATGGCGCTCGGGGGCAACCCGGAGATCGCCTTCTACCTGAAAGCCTTCATGCTATGCGGTCCGGCCATCGCCGCCCTGGCCGCGCTCCTGGCCGTCAAGTCGCCCGGCCGGGCGAGAAGCGCCCTGTGCCTGTTCATCTTTGTCCTGGGCTACGCCTACATCGGTTCCTTCGAGTACGTCCGCGAGGCTGCACGCCGGCCGTATCTCATCGCGGGCGCGGTCTATTCCAGCGGTCTGGAGGTCGCCCGGGCGGACGCGGTCAAGGCCTCGGGGGTGCTTGGGGCAAGCGGCTGGACGCGGATCAAAAAGATCGCCGAAGGCAACGAACTGCAAGCCGGGAGCGAGGTGTTCACCCGGGCCTGTCTGGCCTGCCACAGCCTCGGCGGGCCGATGAAGGACATCGTCCGGCTCACGGACAAATACCCGCGTTTGGGCGCCCTGGCCATGCTCACCGGGCTTGGCCGCGTCTCGGGCTACATGCCGCCCTTTCCCGGAACGGACGTGGAAAAACAGGCCCTGGCGGCCTACCTGACCGACGGGCTGCACGGGAAAAAGCCGCCGGAACCGGCCTTTGAGCCGGCGGCCCTGCCCGTGCGGCTGCCGGTGGCGCAGCCTGAGCGCGAATACACGCTCACCGCCTGGAGCGCCCAGGGACTGACGGTCTTTAGCGATGCGGATGCAACGTTTCATCTGCTCGCTCCGGGGAACACCCTGCGGGCCATGCTCATCAAACGCGGCGATCCGCCCCAGGTCGTCGGGGAAGGCGTGGAGCTGCGCTACCGCCTGGAGCCGGGGTCAAGCGACCCGGCGGCGCGGCTGTCCTATTGGAAATACGCGAAAAGCGCCGGCGGCTGGCCCTTGGCGCCAGGCGCCGGGGCGCACGGGTTTGGGACCGCCGGGACAATGGCCGCCGCGACCGGCGAAGCCGCCGGTTCGGGAATTTACCAGGCCGCGTCCATCCCGGTTTCGCCCTACGCTTCTCCGGGCGGGATCAATCCCTATCCCCTGGTCACGGTCGAGGCCAGGCAGGCCGGCAGCGGCGAGCTTCTGGCCGTGACCACGGCCGTGTTGCCCGCGTCCACGGAAATGGGTTGCAAGAATTGCCACGGCGGTCCCTGGCGCGTCGACGGGGCCATGGGCGTGAGCGGCGAGACGGCGGGCGACATCGTCAGCGTCCACGACCGGCGAAACGGCACGT
>JADFXV010000112.1 GCA_015233395.1 Desulfovibrionaceae bacterium | reverse complement strand
AGGGGGGCTCGGGGGGAAAACCCCCTTTTGTTCACAAAAGGGGGTTTTCCCCCCGATTTCCCCGTATCCCGCAAGGAGCCTCGCATGCGTCATCCCCTGGCCGGTCAGCCGGCTCCCCGTTCGATGCTCGTGAACATCCCAAGGCTCGTGGCCGCCTATTACGCCAGCCGTCCGGACGCCTCGCAGCCGTCCCAGCGCGTGAGCTTCGGCACGTCCGGGCACCGGGGTTCGCCTTTGCGCCACAGTTTCAACGAGGCCCACATCCTGGCCATCGCCCAGGCCATCTGCGATTACCGCGCCTCGCGCGCGATCGCCGGGCCGCTTTTTCTGGGCATGGACACCCACGCCCTGTCCGAGCCGGCGCTCATGAGCGCCCTGGAGGTGTTCGCCAGCGCCGGGGTCACGGTCATGATCCAGCAGGGCCGGGGCTATACGCCGACTCCCGTGATCTCCCACGCCATTTTGGCGTACAACCGGGGGCGCACGGACGGCCTGGCCGACGGCGTGGTCGTCACCCCCTCGCACAACCCGCCCGAAGACGGCGGCTTCAAGTACAACCCGCCGCAGGGCGGTCCGGCCGGGAGCGAAATCACTAAGGTCATCGAGCGCCGGGCCAACGAATACCTCTACGAAGGCAACAAGGGCGTCGGCCGCATCCCGTTCGAGCGCGCCCTTTCGGCCTCGACCACCCATGAATACGACTTCGTCGGCCCGTACGTCGAGGATCTGGCCTCGATCGTCGATCTGGACGCCGTGGCCGCCTCGAAGCTGCCGCTTGGCGCCGATCCGCTCGGCGGCTCGGGAATCGCTTACTGGGAGCCCATCGCCGAGCGCTACAAGCTCAATCTCACGGTGGTCAACAAGACCGTGGACCCGGCTTTCGGCTTCATGACGCTCGACTGGGACGGCAAGATCCGCATGGATTGCTCCTCGCCGGACGCCATGGCCGGGCTGATCAAGCACAAGAACGATTTCGCCGTGTCCTTCGGCAACGATCCGGACTTCGACCGCCACGGCGTCGTCACGCCGGGCCTGGGGCTGCTCAATCCCAACCATTACCTGAGCGTCGCCATCAACTACCTCTTTGCGACCAGAGACCGGTGGTGCCCTGACGCCAAGGTCGGCAAGACCCTGGTGTCGAGCTCGCTGATCGACAAGGTGGCCGCGGACCTCGGACGCGCGGTCTGCGAAGTGCCGGTGGGTTTTAAGTGGTTCGTGGACGGGCTGCTCGACGGCGGCTTCGGCTTCGGCGGCGAGGAGAGCGCCGGTGCCTCGTTCTTGCGCCGCGACGGCGCGGTCTGGACCACGGACAAGGACGGGATCATCATGGATCTGCTGGCCGCCGAGATCACGGCCAAGACCGGCAAGGACCCGGGCGAGCACTACCTGGAATTGACCGGCCGTTTCGGTACGCCCCGCTACGAACGCATCGACGCGGCCGCAAGCCCGGAACAGAAAAAAGTCCTGGCGGCCCTGTCGCCCGAGATGGTCGCGGCCGACACCCTGGCAGGCGAGGCGGTCACGGCCAAGCTCACCCGCGCCCCGGGCAACAACGCCCCGATCGGCGGACTCAAGGTGGTCGCGAAAAACGGCTGGTTCGCCGCCCGGCCGTCCGGCACCGAGGACGTCTACAAGATCTACGCCGAGAGCTTCAAGGACGAGGCCCACTTGCGGGCCATCCAGGACGAGGCCCAGGAGATCGTGCGCCAGGCGTTGCAAAAGGCCGGGGTCTAAGGGCCGGATCAGTCTCCGGCCAACACCCGCATAACCGTATCGCGGTCCACCATGCCGCGCAGGCTGCCGTCCGCATCGGCCACGACCAGCCGCTTGACCCGTTTTTCCAACAAAAGATGGATGACCTCGGTCAGCGGGGTTTGCGGCAAGACGCGAAACACCTCGGTCTGCATCACGCCGCCGGCCGTGCCTTCGAAGGCCTCGTGCGCGCTCTGTTTGGGCGAGAGCGCGGCAAGCAGCGAGCGCAGCAGCCCCGGCTTTTCACGCCGGACGTACTGCGACACCAGATCCCGGTCGAGCACCAGGCCGGCCACCTTGCCTTGCGCATCCACCACCACCACGCGCCGAAGCGGCGTGGCCACGATTTTCTCAAGCACCGAGTCCAGGCTTTCGTCCGGCGAGGCGGTCGGCACGTCCCGGAACATGACCTCGCCGGCCGTGCGTTTGATGCCGGCCGGCAGCTCGGGCAAAGCGGCGGTGACCGAGGCGGCCCTGGCGATGGCCCGTAAAACGTCCACCCGGCTGACGACGCCCATGAGGTTGCCGGAATCGTCCACCGCCAAAAGGCGCTTGAGCTTGCGTTTGGCCATCAGCCGCAACGCGTCCGGGACGTTGGTCTTGATATTGACGGTCTGGGCCGGGGAAGTCATGACGTCCTTGGCTGTGAGCCCCTCCAAATCCAGGCAGCGGACGTGCTCGGCCCGCAACTCCCGCGGCAATTGGCACTGGACGTCCAGGCGCAGCGGCATGTTCGCCCGGCTCATGAGGTCGCCGCCGGTGATGACGCCCTTGATGCGCCCACCGTCGACAATGGGCAGGGACTTGACCTCCCGGCGGATGAGCAGCTCCACCACGGCCGAGATCGGCGTGTCCGGGCCGGCGGTGGCCACGTCGCCGCTCATGACGTCGCGGATGCGCATGGGCAGGTGGAAAATGGCCTGGGCCTTTTCCACCGTCACGGTCCCCTCCTCGACCAGGGCGTCGACGACCGGCAAAAAGGCCCGGATGCGTTCGGCGACGTCCACGATCGTCACCAGGACCGGCAAATCCTCGGAAAGACGCAGGATCTTGGACGTGTGCAGCAGGCTGCTCGCCCCGAAGCCCATGAAGCCGCGCGTCACCGTGGCCCCGGCCAGGCCGCGCCCGCGCGCCTCGCCGACGATCAGCTCATAGACCGGCTTGCCGTCGCGCTGAGCCGTTTCGCCGAGGAACACGCGCAGGATTTCTACGTCGACAAGTGAGTTCATGGCCTCTCTCCTTTCCCGGGCATAGCGCCGCAGACCACGCCGGGAGCAAGACGCGTCGCGGGCAGGGCGCGTTTCCCCTGAAACGGCCGGCTCGGGTTCTACTCCCGCAAGGCTTTGGTGAGCTTTTCCTTGTCGTCGATGAACAGCTTGTAGTTGAAGGAGTCTTCCAGCGCCTGCCAGCAGGCCTCGATGATGTTGTGGGAGACGCCGACCGTGACCCAGTCGTGTTTGTGGTCGCCGGATTCGATGAGCACGCGCACCAGCGAGGCCGTGCCGGCGTCGTGGGCGCCGCTGGGGGCCAGAACGCGGACCTTGAAATCGAGCAGCGTCATTTCCTTGAGCTTGGGGTAAAAGGTCTCCAGAGCCTTGCGCAGGGCGTTGTCGAGCGCGTTGACCGGCCCCATGCCCATGGAGGCGGTGTGTTCCTCCTCGCCGCCGACCTTGACGATCACCGTGGCCTCGGCCAGCGGCTCCATGATCTCGGTCTGCTTCCAGCCGAACACCCGGTATTTGACCAGCTCGAAATACCGCCTGGCCCGCCCGAGCGTGCGGTTGAGCATGAGCTCGAAGGACGCTTCGGCGGTGGTGTAGTCGTAGCCCTTGCTCTCGCGCTCCTTGATCTGGGTGACCAGTTCCAGGACAAAGGGGTCGTTCTTGTCCAGGTTGAAGCCGTACGCCTTGGCCTTGAAAAGGATGTTGCTCTGCCCGGCCAGGTCGGAGAGCAGGATGCGCTGCTTGTTGCCGACCAGCTCCGGGGCGATGTGCTCGTAAGTCAGCGGATCCTTGGCCACGGCGCTGACGTGGATGCCGCCCTTGTGGGCGAAGGCCGAATCGCCGACGAACGGCGCGCGCCCGAAAGGCTTGAGATTGGCGATCTCGGAGACGAAGCGCGACACGCTGGTCAGATCCGCGAGCTTGCCCTCCGGCAGGCAGGCCCGGCTCATCTTGAGCTCCAGGCAGGGGATGATCGCGCACAGGTTGGCGTTGCCGCAACGCTCGCCGTAGCCGTTGATCGTGCCCTGGACCTGGACCGCCCCCTGGCGCACGGCTTCGAGCGAATTGGCGACGGCAAGCCCGGAATCGTTGTGGGCGTGGATGGCCAGCGCCGCCCCGGGCAATTCCCGGCCCACGGCGCACACGATTTCGCCGATCTCGTGGGTGAGCGTGCCGCCGTTGGTGTCGCACAGAACCAGCATGTCCGCGCCGCTGTCGCGGGCCGCGCGTAGGGCGGCCAAAGCGTAATCGCGGTTGGCCTTGAAGCCGTCGAAAAAATGTTCGGCGTCAAAAAACAGTTCCCGGCAATGCGGACGCAAGGCGCCAAGCGAATCCGCGATCAGCTCCAGATTGCGCGCAAGGCTCACGCCGAGCGCCAAGGTGGCGTGGATGTCCCAGGCCTTGCCGAAAATGGTGACCACCGGCGTTGCGGCTTCGATCAGGGCCTTGATGTTGGCGTCGGCCCCGGCCTTGTTCTTCGGATTGTGCGTCGAGCCGAAGGCCGCCACGCGCGCGTTTTTCAGGGAATAATTGGCGATCTCCTTGAAAAACCGCTTGTCCGTCGGGTTGGACCCGGGCCAGCCGCCCTCGATGTACGCCACCCCGAACTCGTCGAGCTTCAGGCTGATCCTGACCTTGTCCTCGCAGGTGAGGCTCAGTTCCTCCGCCTGGGTGCCGTCACGCAGGGTGGTGTCGTAGATCGATACCGCGCTCATTCGGAAAAATCCTGTATTTTTGGCTGGTTATCCAGACCAAAGGCGTCGTGCAAGGCCTGCACGGCCAGCTCGGTGTACTTCTCCTCGATCAGGCAGGTGACCTTGATCTCGGAGGTCGAAATCATCATCATGTTGATGTTCTCGTTGCGCAAGGTCGCGAACATCTTGGCGGCCACGCCGGAATGGTTGCGCATGCCCACGCCGATCACCGAAACCTTGGCCACGTTGGTGTCGTGCTGCACGGCCTCGGCGCCGATCTCCTGCTGGACCTTGGCGAGAATCTTCTCGACCTTGTCGAAATCGCCCCGGCCCACGGTGAAGGTCATGTCCGTGAAACCGTCCTGGCCGGTGTTCTGCACGATCATGTCCACGATGATGCGCGCCTCGGCGATGGCCCCGAACACCGCCGCGGCGATGCCCGGCCGGTCGTGAACGCGGCGCACCGTCACCCGGCACTGGTTCTTGTCGTAAGCTATTCCGGAAACAAGCACGGCTTCCATCGCATCGTCCTCCTGTATGACCATGGTGCCCGGATTGTCGGAAAATGTCGAACGGACATGCACCGGTACGTTGAATTTCTTGGCGAATTCCACCGAACGGATCTGCAAGACCTTGGCCCCCATGCTGGCGAATTCGATCATCTCGTCGTACGATATGCGGTCGAGCTTGCGGGCCTTGGAACACACGTTCGGATCGGTGGTGTACACCCCTTCGACGTCCGTATAAATCTCGCACACGTCGGCCCCGAGCGCCGCCGCCAAGGCCACGCCCGAGGTGTCCGAACCGCCCCGGCCAAGCGTGGTGATGCGCCCGGTCTCGTCGCAACCCTGAAAACCGGCCACCGCCAGCACGTCGAATTCCTCAAGCATCGCCCGCAACTTGACGTCGTCAATCTCCTCGATGCGCGCCTTGGTGTGCACCGAATTGGTCACGATCGGCACCTGAAAACCCAGAACCGACCGGCCCTTGATGCCCGCGTCCGCAAGCAGCATCGAAAACAGCGCCACCGACTCCTGCTCGCCGCAGGCCATGAGCGCGTCAAGCTCGGCGCAGTCGGGCTCGGGCGACCAGACATGGGCCAGCTCGATCAAACGGTTGGTGCGCCCGGCCCGGGCCGACAACACCACCACCACCTTGAAACCCGCGTCCAGGCCCTTGCGCACCCGGCACAACACCTGACGCATGCAGTCGACGTCCTTGACCGACGTGCCGCCGAATTTCTGAACCATTATTTTCATGTGAAATCCTTTTTGGGAGAGGGGAGAAGACTGGGGGAAAACCCCTT
>JADFXV010000111.1 GCA_015233395.1 Desulfovibrionaceae bacterium | reverse complement strand
CAAAAAAACTTTAATAGGGTTTTGTCCGTCTCAACAAGATCAGTCTTCTTTCATAACCTATGAAGTTTTTGGGAGGAGGGGGTTCGAGGGAGGAACCTTTTGTTCACAAAAGGTTCCTCCCCCGATTCTCTCCAATCTCTCTCATCTCTCCAACCACTCTACACGGCCAGGGTCAAAAAGCGGATCAGGGTGACCAGGCCGATGACGACGAAGGCCAGCGTCAGGCCGAGTTCCAGTTTTTTCGCCCGTTTGCGGTCGGCGCGCCCGGCCAGGCCCCATTTGACCAGGATGCGGTAGAAGCCGATGGACACGTGCAGTTCGATCATGGGCAAGAGCAGGAGGTAGAATACGAACCAGGCGCCGCCCTTGATCCGGGCGGCGGATTTGGCCGCCGTGATCGGCAGGTCGGTGAGCACGGTCCACATATGGATCGCGCCGAGGATGAGCACGATCATGGCCGTGCCGGCCTGCGCCAGCCACAGCCAGGTGTCGGCGTGGCGCAGCATTTTGGCTTGCCGCCAGATGGCCGTCTGTTCGGCGCTGGTGAACGGCATTTTGCGCGAGGCCAGGGCGAAATGGACGAGAAAGACCAGTCCGATCAGCGGGCCGCCCACCTGGGCCAGGCCGGTGTATTCGAAGAATTCGGCCAGGGCGTTCATGGCCGAAGCGCCGAAGATGACGCTGGAGACCAGGAGCATGTGCGACCACATGAAGACGATCAGGCAGGCCCCGGTGAGCATCTGCAGCCAATCCAGCCAGGCCGGGGCGCGGCTTTTGGCCCCGAGGGAGAGGGCGGTGTCGATGGACATTGGTTCCTCCGCGTTATAGAAGACCCGCCACGGCGTTTTACCCGAGCCCGCCGGTTTCGTCCACAAGCGATCGAAGGCCGCTGGCCGCCGCGCGGCTGCAAAACGTCCGTTATGCCTATGGAAAGACGTTCCCCCTCAAATCGCAAATCACCCTGCTTACGCTAACGGAGCAACCATGTTCGAATCGCTGGAACGCATGCCGCTTGAGGAACTCCAGGTACGGTGGGACGCCTGCCGCGCTCTTTTGGCCGCGGCCGAGCCCGGGGCGAGCGGGCTTATGGCCTTCTCGCGGCAGTCGATCTACTACCTGACCGGCGTCCTGGCCCAGGGCGTGTTCTGGCTGCCCCTGGCCGGCCAGCCCGTGCTGCTTTTGCGCCGGGGCCTGGGGCGCGCCCGGCTGGAGTCGCCGGTTGAGCGCCTGGGGACGTTTCGCTCCTACGGCGACCTGCCCGGCCTGCTGGCGGGGTTTGGCAGCCCGCTCGGCGCGGTCGTGGCCGTGGAGAAATCCGGGCTGTCCTGGAGCCTTGGCGAGCTCTTCGCAGCCAAATTGCCAGGGGTGACCTTCGCCGGCGCGGACAAGGTCCTGGCCAAGGCCCAGGCGGTCAAAAGCGGCTGGGAACTGCGCAAGATGCGCCTGTGCGGAGCGCGCCACCACAAGGCCTTGCACGAACTCATGCCGGGGCGGATCAAGCCGGGCATGACCGAGCGCGAGCTGTCCCTGGTCGCGCTCGACGCTTTTTTTTCGCTCGGGCATCAGGGCCACATGCGCATGAGCGCCTATGGCGAGGAAGTTTTTTTCGGCCACATCAGCGCCGGGGATTCGAGCAACTATCCGAGCGTCTTCAACGGTCCGCTCGGCCTGCGCGGCGAGCATCCGGCCATCCCGTTCATGGGCTACGCGGGCAAGGTCTGGAAACCGGGCGAACCGCTGGCCATGGACATCGGCTTCACCATCGAGGGCTACTGCACCGACAAGACCCAGATCTACTTCGCCGGACCGGCGGCGCGCCTGCCGGACGCCGTGCGCGCGGGCCACGATTTTTGCGTCGCGGTCCAGGCCTACGTCGCGGACAACCTGCGGCCCGGGCGCGTTCCGAGCGCAATCTACGCCCACTGCGTCGACTGGGCCGAGCGCGCGGGCTTCGCCGAGGGCTTCATGGGGCTTGGGGACAACAAGGTCGCCTTTCTCGGCCACGGCATCGGCCTGGCCATCGACGGCCATCCGGTGATCGCCAAGGGCTTCGACGAACCCTTCGAGACCGGGATGGTCCTGGCCGTGGAGCCCAAAATGGGCATCCCGGGCGTGGGCATGGTCGGGGTGGAGAACACCTTTGAAGTGACCGAAACCGGCGGCGTCTGCCTGACCGGCGACGACTACGGCATCGTCTGCGTGGGGGATTAAGCGGGGGCCGGAGGCGGAGAGAATGAATGAACCGGGAGGGGAACCCTTTTTGGAAAAAGGGTTCCCCTCCCGGACCCTCCTCTCCGAAAAACTTTAATGGTTTTGGGCGGGCGGGCGCTTACAGCCAGGTCACCTTGGCCGCGCGCCGGGAGGGAACCGCCCGGTAGCGGTATTTGGGATAGCCGATCATCAGCGCCGCGCGGGCGACGGACCCTTCCGGGATGGCGAGAAGCCGCGCCAGATCGGCGCTGGCCTGGGCGGCCCGGGTCAAAAGACCGGCCCAGCAGGTTCCGAGCCCGGAAGCGGCCGCGAAAAGCTCCAGGTAACTGACGGCGATGACGCAATCGGTCTCGCCCCAGGCGTAATCCGCCGGGCAATGGGCGACCACGATGGCCGGAGCCCCGCGCAACGCGGCGTCGCGCCCTTTGTCCCAGGCCGCGACCATGTGGGGATAAACGCCCGCGCCCCGCAGCCATTCGATGCACAGCCGGGCCGCCTCTCTCGTCTTGGCCGGGTCGGCGCAGGCCGCGTAGGCCACGTTCTGGGTGTTGACCGCCGTCGGCGCATGGCGCGCGGTGTCGAGCAGTCCGGCCAGGGTCGCGGCCGGAACCGGCGTATCCTTATATACGCGCACCGACCGCCTGGAGAGCATCAGCCCGCGCACGGAGGCGGCGTCGGGCAGACTCTCCGGCAGGGGAAGCATCCCGGCGGCGTCCAGGTTGGAATTGCCGAGCGCCTCGTGCGGGCACACGGCCACGCAATGCCCGCAGGCGATGCACATGGCCCCCTTGGTCTGCCGGGGCAGGCCTTCGGCGTCAAGTTCGATGCAGCCGGTGGGGCAGACATCCGCGCACATGCCGTCGCGTTTGCAGGCGGCGTCGTCGACTTTTATGAAATCCATGGCGTCCTCTTCTGTTTCGCGCAGTTGTGTCCGGGCGCGGCGTCTCCCGGCGTCAAATCCCGACCAGTTCGTAGGCCCGCGACCCCAGGCCGATCTGTTCGCCGTACGACAGTTGGATTTCGCCGCAGGTGTAGCTCCAGACTCCCTTGAACTTGTCTTGTCCCGGCTCGAAGTTGGCGGCCAGCTTGGCGCCGGCGAGTCCGCGCTGGTTGTTGACCAGGTCGAAGCAGGCCTGGTCGAGCGCGACCGGGTCGAGCGAGGCCAAAATCCCCACGTCCGGCACGATCGGCGCGTCCGACCAGGAGCAGCAGTCGCAGTCCGGGGTGATGTTCAGGGCGAAGTTGAGGTATCCGGCCTTGCCGTGGACGGCCTTGACCGCGCCGAGCGCGTATTCCACCATGCGCTCGGTGAAGGGCGGCAGGTCGGTGGCCCAATCGATGACGATCGCCTTGGATTTGCATACGGTCATGCATTCGCCGCAGCCGATGCAGATTTTCTTGTCGATCGCGGCTTTTTTCGCTTTCACCGCGACGGCCTTGGCCGGGCAGACCTTGAAGCATTCGGCGCAGCCGATGCAGGCCTTCGCGTCCACGCCAAAGCGCGGCGAATGCTGTTCGCGTTTGCCCGCGGCCGGGGCGCAGCCCATGGCCAGGTTCTTGATCGCCCCGCCGAAACCGGCCATTTCGTGGCCCTTGAAGTGGCTCATCACGATCATCGCGTCCGCGCCGGCCACGGCGGCGGCGATTTTCACCTTCTTGAAATGCTTGCCTTTCACGGCGATCTCGCGCAGGTCGCCGCCGGTCAGGCCGTCGCAGACGATCAGGGGCGCGCCGGTCACGGCGAAGCCGAAGCCGTGCTCGACGGCCGTGACCAGATGGTCCACGGCGTTGAAGCGGCTGCCGGAGTAGAGCGTGTTCGCGTCGGTCAGGAAGGGTTTGCCGCCGGCGGCCTTGATGGCGTCGGCCACCTGCCGGGCGAAGACGGGACTGACGTGCGAATCGTTGCCGCGTTCGCCGAAGTGCAGCTTGACGGCCGTTAAGGCGTCCTTCTCGATGAGTTTGGCGAACCCGGCGGCCTTGAACAGCTTGGCGATCTTGGCGATCTTGCTTTCCTTGGCCGCGCGCGATCGCGTGTCGGCGAAATAGACCTTGGACGGTTTGGTCGCTTTGGCGGGCATGGGGGCCTCCCGGTCACCTGATTGGATATGAGGCGAAGGCTAGCAAAATCGCGCTGAAAAGCAATCGGCTTGGTCCGTGAAGAGAAAAAAACGCGCGGGCCGCTTGCGTCGCCCGCGCGGGGCTCACCAGGACAAGGCCACGGAGTCTTCCAGGCACATTTTCTGGCCCTCGGCGCAGGGCGCGATGGGATAGTCTCCGTTGAAGCAGGCCAGGCAGTGCTTGGGCGTTTCGGGCTTGGCGTTGACCGATTCGAGCAGGCCTTCGATACTGAGGTAATGCAGCGAATCCAGGCCGATGAACCGGGCGATGTCGCTTACGGAATTGTTGGCGGCGATCAGTTCGCCCTTGGAGGAGAAGTCGATGCCGTAGAAACAGGGGTGGCGGATGGGCGGGCAGGAAACCCGCATGTGGATCTCGCGCGCGCCGAGTTCGCGCAGCTTCTTGACCCGGGTGCGGATGGTCGTGCCGCGCACGATCGAATCCTCGACGATGACGATGCGCTTGTTCTTGATCATGTCGCGCACCGGGTTGAGCTTCACGCGCACGGAAAAATCGCGCATGTCCTGCGAAGGCTGGATGAAGGTCCGGCCGACGTAGTGGTTGCGGATCATGGCCATCTCAAACGGCAGCCCGGACTGCTGGGCGAAGCCGACCGTGGCGTACACCCCGGAATCCGGAAACGGCATGCAGTAATCGGCCTCGACCGGGGCTTCCTTGGCCAGGTGCACGCCCATCTGCTTGCGCAGGGTGTAGACCTGTTCGCCGAAGACGATGGAATCGGGCCGGGCGAAATAGACCTGCTCGAAAATGCATTGCGTGGTCGGCTTGGACTCGCTAAGCCGGTAAGACTGCATGCATTTGTCCTCGACCACGATCATCTCGCCGGGCTCCAGCGAACGCATGTACTCGGCTTCGAGCAGGTCGAAGGCGCAGGTCTCGGAGGCGAAGACGTAATGGTCCGCCAGCCGCCCCATGACCAGGGGCCGGAAACCGTGCGGATCGCGCAGGGCGATGAGCTTGTTGTTGACCAGGATGATCAGCGAATACGAGCCCTTGACCTTGGCGCAGGCCTTGATGACCGCCTGTTCCAGCGTGCCGCCGTTCAAATTCTTGGCGATCAGGTGGACGAACACTTCCGAATCGATGGTGGTCTGGAAGATCGATCCCTGGTGTTCGAGCTCGTCGCGCAATTGCTGGATGTTCACCAGATTGCCGTTGTGGGCGATGGCCATGCGCAGGTCGCCGAATCGCACCAGAAACGGCTGGGCGTTGCGCAGAAGCGACGCCCCGGCGGTGGAATACCGGACGTGCCCGACGGCGATGCTGCCCTTGAGCTCCTTGCCCAGATGGCGCTCGTTGAACACGTCGGCCACCAGGCCCATGCCGCGCTGCTCGCGGATGTTGGCCCCGTCCCAGGTGACGATGCCGGCGCTCTCCTGGCCGCGATGCTGCTGGGCGTACAAGCCGAAATAAGCCATCCTGGCCGCTTCCGGATGGCCGTATATGCCGAAGAGTCCGCAGTATTCTTTTTTCATGATGATCCCCGGGGGAAACCCCTTTTGTGAACAAAAGGGGTTTCCCCCGGACCCCCTTCCTCAAAAAACTTTCAAAGGTGGAGCGGAAATAAGTCAAATAAGGCCTGTTCCGTGAAAGTCCATCATCGCCGGGAGCGGATCGTCACGGCGACCGGCCAAGAGAAAACCAAAACCACTTTTATTTTCCCG
>JADFXV010000110.1 GCA_015233395.1 Desulfovibrionaceae bacterium | reverse complement strand
CGCTTTGCGCAAAGCGGCTCGCCACGGGGGATGAAGTTTTTTGAAAGGGGTTCGGGGAAAACTTTTTTTCAAAAAAGTTTTCCCCGATTTTCTATTCCCGTCGCAGGACGGCGCCGTTTAGGCCGATGACGATGTCGTGAAAGGGGACATTGCAGCCGGTTTCCTCCATGGCTTGGCGGGCCATGGCCGGCAGGGCGGAGCAGCAGGGCACTTCCATATCGGCCACGGTGACGCTGCGCAGGCCGGAATATTGAAAGATTTCCTTGAGCTTTTCGTACGATTCCTCGGTGTCGCCGAATTTGGGGCAGGTCGTGACCAGGGCATGGCCGGCGAGCAGGGAGGCGTGGAAGTCCGGCATGGCGCCGGGCACGCAATCGGCGGCGATGAGCAGGTCGGCGTTTTTGAAGAACGGGGCCGTGGGCGGCGCCAGTTTGAGTTTGATCGGCCAGTGGCGAAGTTGCGAAGCGCAGGCTCCGGCCTGTCCTTCGGCGGCGGGCGCGGCGGCCGGTTTGAACTGGCGCAGGGCGCTGCCCGGGCAGCCGCACGGTGAACCTTGCGAATGGAGGGGTTTTGGGGGTTGCGCTTCTTTTTGGCGTACGTAGGCCATGGCCGCGTGTTCGTCGAACTCCGGGGCGTCGCGTTCGATGATTTGCAGCGCGCCGGTTGGGCAATGTCCGAGGCAGGCGCCCAGGCCGTCGCAGTAGATGTCCTTGACCAGCTTGGCTTTGCCGTTCACCAGCTCCAGCGCCCCTTCGGCGCAGTTCGGCATGCACTGGCCACAGCCGTTGCACAGGTCTTCGTCGATTTCGATGATTTTTCTTTGCGGCATGGTGTTTCCCGCGCGCCCGGAAGGGCACCCCCCGGGCGCGTTGTGATGTTTGGGTTTGGAGTTACCCCAGAATGGCCTTCAAGTCGGCGTCCGGGGTGGAGATGGGCATGATATTGTAATTGGCCACCAGAAAGTTCAGGACGTTCGGGGTGATGAAGGCCGGCAAAGACGGTCCGAGGCGGATGTTTTTGACCCCGAGGGCGAGCAGCGACAGCAGAATGACCACGGCCTTTTGTTCGTACCAGGACAGGACGAGCGAGAGCGGCAGCTCGTTGACGCCCACGCCGAAGGCGTCGGCCAGGGCCAGGGCGATCTTGACCGCGCTGTAGGCGTCGTTGCACTGGCCGATGTCGAGCAGGCGCGGGATGCCGTCGATATCCCCAAGCTGTTTGTCGAAAAAGCGGAATTTTCCGCAGGCGAGCGTCAGGATGACGCAGTCGGCCGGGATTTTTTCCACCAGTTCGGTGTAGTAGTCGCGGCCGGGCTTGGCGCCGTCGCAGCCGCCGACCAGGAAAAAATGCCTGATCTTGCCGCTCTTGACAAGTTCGATGACCTTCCCGGCCACGCCGAGCACGGTGTTGCGGCCGAATCCGACCAGCACTTCCTTGCCCGGGGCGTCTGCGGCAAAACCGGGCATTTCCAGGGCTTTGTCGATGACCGGGGTGAAGTCGGAGTTGCCGACGTGGCGCACGCCCGGCCAACCGACCAAACCGGTGGTGAAGATGTTGTCGTGGTAGCTTTTCTGCGGTTTTTGCAGGCAGTTGGTGGTCATCAGGATCGCGCCCGGGAAGGCGGCGAATTCCTTGAGCTGGTTCTGCCAGGCCGTGCCGTAGTGGCCGTAAAAGTGCGGGTATTTCTTGAGCCCCGGATAGCCGTGGGTGGGCAGCATCTCACCGTGGGTGTAGATATTGACGCCCTTGCCTTCGGTCTGTTTGAGCAGGGTTTCCAGGTCTTTGAGGTCGTGTCCCGAGACCAGGATGGCCTTGCCCTTTTTGTGGCCGAGCGGCACTTTGGTGATGACCGGATGGCCGTAGGTTCCGGTGTTGCCGGCGTCGAGCAGCTCCATGGCGCGCACGTTGACCGAACCGCATTTGAGGGTCAGCTCGACCCAGGCCCCGAGGTCGCGCTCGGCGTCGCCGAGGGCGGCCAGGGCCTCGTGCAGGAAGGCGAAGACCGCGTCGTCGGTCTGGCCCAGGATCGCGGCGTGGTCGGCGTAGGCGGCCAGACCCTTGAGCCCGTAGAGCAGGGTGTGCTCAAGCGAGCGGCAGTCGGCGTCCTTGGCCGGCAAGGCGGGCAGGGCGGCCAGCGGGGCCTGGGCGGCCAGGCCGCTTAAATCTGCGGCCGGTTCAAAGGCGGCCGGGCCGGAGGTTGCGGTAAAGCCTACGCTCGCGGCCAGTTTCTTGCGCAGCGCAACGGCGCCCCGGATGAACCCCGCGATCGCCTCCGGGTCGAAGTTGACGTTGGTGAGCGTGGCGAAAAGGGCCTTGGCGGCATAGGCGTCGGTCTCGGGATCGACGACGCCTTTGGCCCGCGCGGCCGCAGCCGCCTGTCCCAGGCCGCGCAGGGCGTACACCAGGACGTCTTGCAAATCTGAAACCTCGGGTTGTTTGCCGCACACGCCGATTTTGTCGCAGGCTTCGCCCTTGGCCGTTTGCTCGCATTGTTGACAGAACATGGATACTCCTTGGTGTTGTTTCGGGTTTGATTGCCATGTCGGCGAGGCGAGATTTAACTCGGAGTCTTTCGGTTTGATTTGACTTGCGTCAATACCCGTAGCATTTTTTGAAAATATATTCCCGGCAACGGAAAATTTTTTGATTTTCGCGCTCCCGTTCCCGTTGCAGCGCCGCGACCGGCGTGGCGGTCGATCGCATATTTCGCTTGGAGGATGTCGTGAACAAACCGTCGAAACTCTCGCTAATTCAGCTTTTTCAAGGCCTGCCCGCCGATCAGCTGGCGGCCGTGGAACAGGTCGCCGGGGCCAAAACCTACGAGCGCGGCCAGGAAATATTCAGCCAGGGCGACCCGGCCGGGGGTTTTTTCGCCGTGGTCTCGGGCCGGGTGAAAATCTACAAGTCCTCGGCCGCGGGCAAGGAATTCATCCTGCACGTCTTCGGGCCGGGCGAGGCCTTCGCCGAAGTCCCCGTGTTCAGCGGCGGCGATTATCCGGCCAGCGCAAGCGCCCTGGAAACCTCGGAGCTGCTTTTTTTCCCGCGCGCGAGCTTGCGCGCCCTGATCGCGCGCCTGCCCGACCTGGCCATGAACATGCTCGGGCTGCTCTCCGGCCGGCTGCGCGACTTCAACCGCACCATCGAGAACTTAAGCCTCAAGGAAGTTCCCGCCCGGCTGGCCGCGCATCTGCTTTTGCTGCATGAATCCACCGGCGCGGACGCCTTCAAGCTCGACCTGCCCAAGGGCCACCTGGCCAGCTACCTGGGCACGACGCCGGAAACCCTCTCGCGCATTTTAAAAAAAATGGACGACCTGAAACTCATCGCCATGGCCGGCCACCGGATCACCATCCTGGACGGGCAGGGTCTTGAGGCTCTGGCCACGGGACTGGAGAAGTTCGCGTAAGGGGGGAGGAGGGGGAAACCGCTTTTTTCAAAAAGCGGTTTCCCCCGATTCGCTTATGCGTCGCAGCTTAGGCGAGCTGTTTGAGCAGGGTGTCCTTGATCGAGTCGATGGAGCCTTCGCCGTTGAGTTCGATGTATTTGGTTTTGCCTTTGGCGGCCAGATCCTTGTAGAAGTAGGCGGCGGCCAGGGTGCCTTCCTTGGTGTCGTAGTAGATGTCGTGGCGCACGCCGATGGCCGCTTCGTCCTGGTCGTCGGCGCGGCTCTTGAGATCGCCGCCGCACACCCGGCACTTGTCGCCGTTCGGCTTGATGGCGTCGATGAAGATGTTGTTGGGGTGGTTGGCGTCGTTGGCGCACAGGCGGCGGCCGACGATGCGGTTTTTGGCGGTCTCGCGCGGGAGCAGGATTTCGATGACGTAATCGACCTTGATGTTGTCGGCCGAAAGCGCTTCCCAGAGCTTCTGGGCCTGGACGATGTTGCGCGGGAAGCCGTCGAGCAGCCAGCCGCCCTTGCCCTTGTCTTTCAGGGTGGCCAGGATCATGGGGATGGTGATGTCGTCGGGCACGAGCTGGCCCTTGTCGATGAAGGCCTTGGCCTTTTTGCCCAGTTCGGTGCCGCCGCCGATGTGCTCGCGGAAGATCGCCCCGGATTCGATATGGGCAACGTTGTACTTTTTCTTGACCAGGGAGCCCTGGGTTCCCTTACCGCTTCCGTTGGGTCCGAAAATCAGAATATTCACGGGTGATCCTCCTAGAGTAAATTTTCACAAGCGGCTGTAACCGCCAGGCCTGTCCCTGTCAACGGCGGTTTTCTTTTTTGGGCGCCGCGCTGGCGCGGCGGGGCAGGAAAAATACGGGATTCCAAAGGACGCAGCCCTTTGGCCGCCGGAGGCGTTAAAAAAAAACACAATTTTCCAACTTCAACCGATACTTTACTTTTTCTTCGGGTGCCTGGTCCCGTCCCCGAACATCGTGTCGTACATCACCGTGTCTCCCGGCTTGTCGGCGTAGCACTCGGTTTTGGCCTCGGCCCGGCCCTGCGCCAAGAGCTGGCTTACGGTCACAAACGTATAGCCTTGACCGCGCAGGGCGGCGATGATGCGCGGCAGGGCCTGCGCGGTGCCGTGGCCGAAGCCGTTGGCGTGGCACAGGACGATCGAGCCGGGCCTGGCGTGCGCGAGCACGCGGGCGGCCACGCTGTCGCCGTCGCCGCCTCCCGCGTCCTGGGAATTGGCGTCCCATTGCACGGCGGCCAGCCCAAGCCCGGCCAGCAGCTCCAAGGCCTCGGGCCGGCAGCGGCCGTAGGGGAAGCGAAAGACGCGCGGCAGCGCCGGAATCGCGGCGATCTCTTGCGGGGAAACGCCTTTTTCCATGGCCCGCGCCGCGATTTGCTCCCGGAGCGACTCGTACTGCGCCTGGGTCCACAGAACCTGCTCGCGCATGCGCGTCGCGTCCAGGACGCCGAAATTGCCGTGGGTCCAGGCGTGGTTGCCGATCTCGAACAGCGGATCGCAGATCAGCTGCATGGCCCGCTCGGAGTGGCTGCGCAGCCATTTGCCCCCGGCGAAGAAGGTCGCCGGAACCTGCTCCCGGCGCAGCGCGTCCACCACCGCCCCGTCGTAGCCGGCTGCGTTGTCGGCCAGTTCGCACAAATCGAAGGTCAGGGCGACGAGCTTTTTGCCGCCCGCGTCCACCCGGCGGATCGAGCCGCGAAGCCCCGGGGGCAGAACGGGCAGGGCGTGTTGCGGCTCGGTGCGCGCCGGCGGGGCGAGGTCGGCGGACTCCAGGCGCTTGCCCGCCTTTTCCGCCTCGGCGCCGGCCAATGCGGCCGGGGGCCACAATGCTTCGAGCACGGCCTTTGAGCCGAAGGTCAGGCCGGCGTTTTGTTCGGCAGCGGCCGGGGCCGGACGCGCGGCCGCGATCAGCGCCAGCGCAAGGCAGGCGATCAGGCGAAAGATTCGGCCCGGGCGAAGCGCGGACCCGCTTGAAAGCCCAGGCAAAGGCGGGTAGCCTGAAATGGCGGAGGCGAGTTTCATGGCGCACAATCCTTTCGATAAATTAAAAGAGCTCAAGCTCAAGAAAAAGCCCGTCGCGCCGCTTGCGCCGCCGGTCAAGAAACCGGCCCCGACGTCCGTCCCCCCCGCTTCCCCACTCCCCGAGGAGGACGAAAACGAAGTCTTCGCCCGGGCCATGGCCGGGATCAAGCCGCTTGGCGGCGAACAAAGCGGCGGCCGCAGCGTCCATCCGGCGCCGCCCGAAGCGCCGGTCGCAAGCCAGGCCGACGCCCTGGCCGAGGGCAAGGCCCAGTTGCTCGACCTGGTCGCGGGTAAGGTGGAATTCGAGCTCACCTTCACCGACGAATATATTCAAGGCTACGTCAAGGATCTCGACACCAAGATTTTCCGGCAGCTGCGCACCGGGTCGCTTTCCCCGGAGGCCCATCTCGACCTGCACGGCCACAACGCCCTGCAGGCCCGCGACGCCGTGCTCGGCTTCATCAAGTCGAGTTACATCTCCGGACGGCGCTGCCTGCTGCTCATTCCCGGACGCGGGGTCAACTCGCCTGGCGGGTTACCCGTGCTGAAGGAAGAGATCAAGTCCTGGCTGACCCGCGATCCGCTCAAACGGGTGGTCCTGGCCTTCTGCACCGCCCAGCCCAGGCACGGCGGGGCCGGAGCCCTGTACGTCCTGCTTCGGGCGCGCAAAAAGACCGGCGGCAAGATCCGCTGGGAAACGCACCTGGACGATTTCGATTAGAGTGTTGCCTGGAGAAGAATCGGGGGAGGAACCCTTTTTGAAAAAAGGGTTCCTCCCCCGAGCCCCCACC
>JADFXV010000010.1 GCA_015233395.1 Desulfovibrionaceae bacterium | reverse complement strand
TTTTCTCCGAAAAACGCGCCGGGACCACCTTCGCGCAACTGCTCAAGGACACCGAATACGAATACGACTGCATCGCCAAGTTCGCGGCGGTCCTGACCCCGGAACAACTCGACCGCAAGGCGCATATCCCCATGCTCAAGGAATCGCCGCTGGGCGAATACCCGACCCTGGAGGCCCTGATCTCGGGCCTGTGCGGCTTTCATATCCAATTCCACATCGACCACCTGAAAGAAATTCTGCAGGCCGCGGCCTAAGCGAGAGAAGACCAGGGGCGCCTCCCCTGGACCCCGCCGGGGGATTGACTGCGAGTACGCGAAGGAAGTCCTTCGCAACTCGCGGTTGAACCCCCGGACCCCTCGACAAGGGGGTGACCCCCAGCCTCAAATAGAATAAAGTTTTTTTGGGGAAAGGGGGGCTCGGGGGGAAAACCCCTTTTTGTACGCAAAAAGGGGTTTTCCCCCCGATTCTCCCACTCCCGTTCCCACTCCCCTCCCTCTTCTCCAAAAAGGAGTTTCCCATGGAAGATCCCGAACGCAGCATGGCTCTTGATTTGGTGCGGGTGACCGAGACCGCGGCCCTGAGTTCGGCCCGCTGGCTGGGCAAGGGCGACCGCAAGGCCGGCGACAAGGCGGCCGTGGACGCCATGCGTTTGTCGTTCAATACGATCAACATCGCCGGCAAGGTCATCATCGGCGAGGGCGAGAAGGACGAGGCCCCGATGCTGTACAACGGGGAGCTGGTCGGCACGGGCTCGGGTCCCAAGGTGGACGTGGCCGTGGACCCGGTCGAGGGCACGAATCTTTTGGCCTTGGGCCGGCCCAACGCCATTTCCGTGGTGGGCATCGCCCCGGCCGGGTCGATGTATGATCCGGGGCCGAGTTATTACATGCAAAAACTGGTGGTTCCGGCCGAGGCCAAGAACGTGGTCGATTTGGACGCGCCGGTCGTGGACAATTTAAAGAACATCGCTCACGCGCTGAGCAAGGACGTGAACGACCTGGTGGTGTTCGTGCTCGACAAGCCCAGGCACCAGGCCCTGATCGAGGATATCCGCCGCGCCGGGGCGCGCATCCAGCTGCACACCGACGGCGACGTGGCCGGGTCGCTGATGGCGGTCGATCCGAAAAACGCCGTGGACGTGATGATGGGCACGGGCGGGACGCCCGAAGGCGTGCTGTCGGCCTGCGCCATCAAGGCCACGGGCGGGGAGATGTTCGCGCGCATCGATCCCCAGTCCAAGGGCGAGCGCAACGCCGTAATCTCGGCCGGGATCGACCTAAAGCAGGTCTTGACCGTGGACACGCTGATCAACTCCGACGACGTCTATTTCGCGGCCACGGGCATTTCCGGCGGCACGTTCTTAAACGGCGTGGTTTTCACCGGCCACGGCGCGATCACGCATTCGCTCGTCATGCGCGGCAAGACCGGCACGGTGCGCTACATGGAGTCGCATTTGTGCTTCGACAAGCTCATGCAGATCAGTTCGGTCAAGTACGATTGACCCCGTCAGGAGGCCTCGCTCCCTGAAACATCGTCCCGCCAGGGCAGGCAGACCGTGAACGTCGAGCCCTTGCCGGGCTCGCTCGTCACTTCCAGGCGTCCTTCCAGCAGTTCCAGAGCTTTGTGCACCGTGGCCAGGCCCAGGCCCAGGCCGCGGTAGCGTTTGGTCAGGGGGGCGTCGGCCTGGCACAGGCCGGAGGCGATCGCCTCGATCTTCTCGGCGGCCACGCCGATGCCGGTGTCGCGGACCGCGAAGCACATCGCGGCGAAGCCGTTTCCGTTCTTTTCGGCCCAGGCGCGCAACTCGATTCCGCCCTGCTTGGTGAATTTGACGGCGTTTCCCCCGATCGTCATGAGCGCCAGGCGCATGAGATTCAGATCCGCCTCGAATACCTCGGGAGTTCCCGGTTCGACCGCGCCGGTCAGCGCCAGCCCCTTTTCCCGGGCCTCGGGGGAAAGCGCCTGCATCAGCATGTCGAGCATGGATCGCGCGCTGACCGGCCCGGGTTCGGGCCGGTAGGAATCGAGACTGGTCAGTTCGATGAGATTCTCGATCATGCCGCGGAGTTTTTCGGCCGCCTTGCGGATCTCGACCAGGTTTTCGCGCTGATCCGGGCTCGGCTCCGATTCCAAGGCGAGATCGGTGAAGGCGATGATCGGATTGAGCGGGGTCTTGAATTCGTGGCTGATGTTTTCCAGAAAGGCCGCTTTCATGCGCATGGCCGATTCGGCCTGCTCCTTGGCCAGCTCCAAGGCCCCGATGGTTTCCACCAGTTCGGCGGTGCGTTCGGCGACGCGTTCCTCCAGCATGTCCCGGGCCTGGCCGAGCGCCTGGGCGGCCTGGGCCTGGCGCGACCATCCCTGATAGATGAACCGCGACGACACGAGCGTCACGATGAACAGGCCGACGGCCAGCAAAGCCACGAAGACGGCTTCGTCCCTCCAGGTGGCCAGGGCGTCTTCGAGGGTCAGGGTGACGGCGACATAAAAGGGGTAGTTGGGAATTTCGCGCAAGGAAAACAGGCGCTTGACGCCGTCCACGGGAGAGTTCGCGATGTAATTCCCTTCTTTGCGGCCGCTTTGGAGCAACTCCTGAACCTGCGGCGTGGGCTTGACCTGGCCGATGACGTCCGACCCCGCGGCCGGCGCGGGATAACGGGCGACAAGAACGAGACCCTTGTCGAGCAGGGCGATGGTGCCGCGATGCTGGAGTTGCAGCCAGGAGAATTGCTCGGTGAAATGTTCGGTAGTGATGACCGCGTAGACCACCCCGGCGAACGCTCCGCCCGGGCCGCTTAGGCGGCGAGACACGGTGATCGTCCATTTGCCGCTGATCCGGCCCAGCATGGGCCTGGAAAAGACCAGCCCGGCCTCGGGGTCGTCGCGCAGGCGGATAAAATAGTCGCGGTCCGCAGCGGTGACCCGGGCGGCGGGATCGACGCCGACGCCGTATCGGACGATCCCCTGGGCGTCGGCGACCCGCAGGCTGTCGAGTTCCGGCAGGCGGCCATTCTGCCGCAGAATGCACTCGGTGAACGCCTGCCGGTCGATGCCGCCCGCGGCCGTCTGGCGCGTGAATTCGTCCGCCACCGAAAGCAGGGCCAAGTCGATCTTGTCGAACGAGCCGGAGAGGTTTTCTTCCAGGACCCTGGTCAGGTTGTCGGCGGCGATCCGGGCGCGCTCTTGGAACTGGAGCAGGCTGCGGCGCAGTTCGATGACCGCCAGAACGACGACCAAGACATTGATCAGGACGACGAAAAGCGTCAGATACCGCCGCAGCGAGGACCGGGAAAACGGACCGCTGGCGGGTTGCGGCGTTTCCAGCGTCATGCCGCCGCCCGGGCGAGAGATTGCTCCAAGCCGAACATTCTTTCTCCTAGCAAATACTGTTTCGTGCGATCAAGACTCCCTGGAAACGTCTTTCACGATATGCGGCCTCTCTCTTGCCGTAAAAAAAGCCCGGGCTGGCCGGCTCATCCGCGAGAGGCTGGCGCCGCTGCCGCCCCGGGCTCCCGCGATAGAGCGACAACCCCTTGCCTCGAAAAAAAATACAGTTTTGGAGGCAAGGGGTTTTCCCCCGGGCCTTTCTCTGTTTTTTCCCTGGCTTCCCTTACCTCTCCAAATATTTCCCCGTGGCCGACGCAGGATTGGCGACGATCTGTTCGGGCGTGCCTTCGGCCACGATGCGCCCGCCCGCTTCGCCGCCGCCGGGGCCGAGGTCGATCACGTAATCCGCCGCCATAATGACGCTTGTGTTGTGCTCGATGACCAGGACCGAGGCGCCCTTGTCCACCAGCTGGTGCAGGACGTGGATGAGTCTGCCGACCTCGTGCATGTGCAGGCCGGTGGTCGGTTCGTCCAGGATGTAGAGCGCTCCGGGCAGGCTGCGCTTGCCCAGTTCGCGCGAGATCTTGATGCGTTGCGCCTCGCCGCCGGACAGCGTGGTCGCGGGCTGGCCCAGGCGCACGTATTCCAGGCCGACCTGCTCCAGCACTTCCAGGCGGCGCTTCAGGGCCGGATAGTTCTCGAAAAAGGCCTTGGCCTGGCTCACGGTCATGTCCAGGACGTCGGCGATGTTCACGCCCTTGTAATGCACGTCCAAGGTTTCGCGGTTATAGCGTTTGCCGCCGCAGACCTCGCAGGTGACGAAGACGTCGGGCAGAAAGTGCATTTCCACGCGGATCTGCCCGTCGCCCTGGCAGGCTTCGCAACGGCCGCCGCGCACGTTGAAACTGAAGCGGCCGGGTTTGTAGCCGCGTTTGCGCGCGTCGGCGGTGGTGGCGAAGATGCCCCGGATATCGTCGAAGATCTTGGTGTAGGTGGCCGGATTGGAGCGCGGGGTGCGGCCGATGGGGGTCTGGTCGATGCTGACGATTTTTTCGATCGTCTCGGCCCCGGCAAAGCCGTCCACCACGCCCGGGTTGTCCACCTTGATTCCCCGGGCCAGGGCCAGATGCTTGTACACGGTGTCGACCACGAGCGAGCTTTTTCCCGAGCCCGAGACGCCGGTGACGCAGGAGAGGCAGCCAAGCGGCAGGCGGCAGTCGAGGTTTTGCAGATTGTTGGTGCGCGCGCCCTTGACGGTGAGATAATTTTTGGGTTTGCGCCGTTTGTCCGGCCGGGCGATGATCAGGTCGCCGCGCAGGTATTTGGCGGTCAGCGAATCCGGGGAGGCGAGCAGGCCGGCGACGTCGCCCTGGTAGACGATTTCGCCTCCGAACAGCCCCGAGCCCGGGCCCAGTTCGAGGATATGGTCGGCGGCGCGGATGGCGGCTTCGTCGTGCTCCACGATCAGCACGGTGTTGCCGCGCTCTTGCAGGCTGCGCAGGGTGCCGAGCAACCGGCTGTTGTCGCGCGGATGCAGGCCGATGCTCGGTTCGTCGAGCACGTACGTCACCCCGACCAGGCCCGAGCCGAGCTGCCCGGCCAGGCGGATGCGCTGCGCCTCGCCGCCCGACAGCGTGGACATGTTGCGGCCCAGGCCTAAGTATTCCAGGCCGACGTTGTTTAAAAAGCTCAGGCGGTGGGTGAGCTCCTTGAGCAGCGGTACGGCCACGAGCGCGTCCGCGCCCGTGAAGACGTGCTCCGACAGCCAGGCCAGCGCCCGCTCGATGGGCAGGGAGCAGAAGTCGAAGATGTTCAGGCCGCCGACCGTCACCGCCAGCGACTCGGGTTTGAGCCTGGCGCCCCGGCAGGCGGGACAGGGGCGGTTTTGCCGGTAGCGTGAAAGTTCGTCGCGCCAGATGTGTCCGAGTTCCTGGGCCGATTCCAGCAGTCCGGCCACGCCGCGCCAGTCCATCTCCCGGTCGCCGTCGAACAGGGCGTCCCGGGCCGCGCCGGAAAACTCCCGCAGCGGCGTCTCCAGGGTGAACTTGTGCTTGCGCCCGAGCGCGGCCAGCGCCTCGCGGTAGCGCGCCAGGGCGCGCGGGCTTTTCCAGGACAAAATCGCCCCCCCGGCGATGGACAGGCCCTGGTTCGGGGCGATCAGGCGCGGCTCGAAATACTCGGTCGTCCCCAGCCCCCCGCAGGCCGCGCAGGCCCCCTGGGGGCTATTGAAGGAAAAAAGCTGCGGGCTCGGGGCGGGCAGCGAAATCTTGCAGGCCGGACAGACCGCCGAAGTGGAATAGACGACGTCCGCCTGTCCCGGGACCAGCGCCACGACCCGGTCCTTGCCGTGGGCCAGGGCCAGTTCGACCGAATCGGCCAGGCGGTTGCGCATGCCGTCCTTGACCACCAGCCGGTCCACGACCAGATCGATGTTGTGGCGCCTGTTCTTGTCGAGTTCGGGCAAGGGGTCGAGCGCGACGACTTCGCCGTCCACGCGCACGCGCGCGAAGCCCTGGGCCTTGAGCTTGGCGAGCATGTCCGCCCGGGCGCCCTTCTGGCGCTCGGCCAGCGGGGCGAGCAGCATGACCTTGGTTCCGGGCGCCATGGCCATGACCGCGTCCACGATCGCCTCCGTGGTCTGGGCGGCGATCTCGCGGCCGCACTGGGGACAATGCGGCTTGCCCAGGCGGGCGAAAAACACGCGCAGAAAATCGTAGATTTCGGTGACCGTGCCCACGGTCGAACGCGGGTTGCGCGTGGCCGTCTGCTGCTCCAGGGAAATGGCCGGAGACAGGCCCTCGATCTTGTCCACTTGGGGCTTGTCGAGTTGGGGCAGAAACTGGCGGGCGTAGGCCGAAAGCGATTCCACATAGCGGCGCTGCCCCTCGGCGTAGACGATGTCGAAAGCCAGGGTGGACTTGCCCGAGCCGCTCGGACCGCAGACCACCACCATCTTGTCTCGGGGAATGTCGCAATCGAGATTCTTGAGGTTGTGCTGGCGAGCGCCCTCGATGTGGATGCAACCGTATTCGCGCATGATGAAGAAAGCCTCCGGCGGCCAAAGGGCCGGGCCCCTTGGAATCCCCTTTCGGTTAATTCCTGATGGTCATTATTACCTTGTTTTTCGGCGACAAATTCTGAAATAAGATTGGCGCGGGGAAAATCAAGGGCTTGGAGCCTCTTCAAAATTCATTCGCCGCCATGCCAGACTCGCAACACGGCTGGGCAACGCATTAAAATTACGAGGAATTCCAAAGGGCCCGGCCCTTTGGCCGCCGGAGGCGTTAAAAAAACCACTCTTTTGCGAATCCTTCTCGGGGCGGCATTATTCCTGGGAGCAAAAAGTATTTTACTTTTTGCTCCCAGCGGCGGACGCCGCTGGGCCCCGCCAAGAGCGGGGCCGTACTTATAAATGGGAGCGCGAAAATGAAGACATTTTCTGCTCCCATTTATATCCCGCTTTGGCGGCCGCCTCGCCGAGCAGGTCGAGATAGGCCCGGGCGGCCGCCCGCCAGGAATAGTCTTCCTGGACCAGCCGCCTGCCGGCTTTCCCGTAGCGCGCGGCCAGCTCCCGGTCGCGAATCAGGCGGTCCAGGGCGGCGGTGAGGGCGGGGACGTCCTCGCACGGGGTCAGCAGGCCGGTCTGCTCGTGGCGCACCAGTTCCTGGTTGCCGGCGATGTCCGTGGCCACCACCGGCAGGGCGCTCGCCATGGCTTCGAGCACGGCGTTGGGCATGCCCTCGTCGCGCGAGGGAAAGACGAAGACGTCGGCGCGGGCGTACAGGCCGGGCAAGGCGTCGCGGTCGCGCCAGCCCAAAAAGGACACCTTGGCGCCGATGCCCAGCCGTTCGGCCAGGGCTCTGAGTTCCGCAACCTCGCTGCCGTCGCCGGCCACGTCGAGGTGGAAGTCGCGCCCGGGCGCATTGGCCAAAGCGGCCAATGCGGGCAAAAGGACGTCTAAGCCCTTTTGCCGCACCACCCGGCCGGCGAACAGCAGCCGCGCCGGTTCCGAGGCGTTTTTGGGCAAGCCGGGCGCAAAGCGCTGCGTATCCACGCCGTTGGCGATGACCGCGATGGGCGTCTTACCCGCCGTCCGCCGCGCCAGCTCGGCCAGGCCGAGGCTATTGGCCACGACCGAGGCCGCGTGCTTCCAGATGTGGCGGATGACCGGCCGGGTCAGGGCGTGCAATCCCGAGAGCTCGCCCGGCAAAAAGCCCGGCACGTCGCCGCCGCGCAGGGACACGACGTAGGGCGTCTTGCGCAGCCTTTTGAGGACGTAGGCCGCCGGACCGCCGGGAATGCCGAAAAAGGCCAGGCTGGCGTCGAAGGAGAATTCGCGGTGCAGGGCCAAGGCGGCGGGAACGGCCCTGGCCATGAACGAAGTCATTTCCGGCACCGAGCAGCGGTCGGCCCGGCGCCGTCCGGTGGCGATCCTGACCACCGGGACGCCGCAATCGTCCTCGCGCCGGGGCAGGCAGCCGAAGGCCGTGGTCAAGACCACCGGCGCGGCTCCGGCGGCGAGGAACTCCTTGGCCAAAAAGGCGGCCGCGTTGCCCGCCCCGCCGCCGACCGGCGGATATTCGTAGTTGATAAGCAATATTTTCATGCCGTGTCCTTCCCCGCGGGCAAAGCCGCCGCCCGGGCCTAGCCGCGTTCAAGCGCCGTACCCCCATAGCGCCTTTGGCCCGCCCTTTCAATCGGGCGCTTTCCGCGTTTGGCGCTTTTCATGCGCCGCCCGGGAGGGTATGAAGGGAGCGCCATGAACGAATTCGACCTCAGCCTGAAAATCGCCCCCTCCCGCGCCAAGACGGCCCTGTCCGCCTTTATGGTCGCCGGGACCAAATCCGGCTGCGGCAAGACCACGGCGAGCCTGGCGATCATGGCCGCCCTGACCCGGCGCGGCCTGGCCGTGCAGGCCTTCAAGACCGGACCGGACTTCATCGATCCGGGCCACCACGCCCTGGCCACCGGACGGCCGAGCCACAATCTCGACGGCTGGATGATGGGCGAGGCGGCGCTCAGGCGCTGCTTCGAGCGCCATGCGGCCGGAGCGGACGCGGCCGTGGTCGAAGGGGCCATGGGCCTTTTCGACGGAGCCTCCGGAGACAGCGGCCAGGGCAGCGCCGCCCAGGCGGCCGGACTGCTCGGCCTCCCGGTTGTGCTGGTCCTGGACGCCGCCGGGCTCGGACGATCGGCGGCGGCCATGGCCCTGGGCTACGCCCGCTTCGACCCGAGCCTGAAAATCGCCGGAGTGATTGCAAACAACGTCTCCAGCGACAACCATGAGTTCGTCCTGCACCAGGCTTTCGCCGGACTGGGCGACCTCCCCTTTCTCGGCGCCCTGCCCCGCGACGCCGCCGTCGGCCTGCCCTCGCGCCATCTGGGCTTGGTCACGGCCGAAGACGCGGGCCGAAGCGACGATTTTTTCGCCGCCTTGGCGCGCCTGGCGGAAAGCCGCCTCGATCTGGACGGCCTGCTGGCCCGCTGCGCCCGCCCGGCCCCGGCCGCAAAATCTCCAACAGATCCACGCTCCGACCCAATCCCCGTCCCTAAGCGCACGCGGCTGGCGGTCTCGCGCGACCGGGCCTTTTGCTTCGTCTACCGGGAAAACCTGCGCCTGCTCGAAGAAGCCGGGGCGAGAATCGTGTTTTTTTCCCCGCTTGACGACCGGACCCTGCCCGAAGACATCGGCGGCGTTTACCTGTGCGGCGGCTATCCGGAGCTTCACGCGCGCGCCTTGAGCGAAAACGCCTCCCTGCTTGGAGAACTGCGCGCCTTCGCGGACGCCGGCGGCCCGGTCTACGCCGAATGCGGCGGCTTCATGGCCCTTGCGCGCGCGCTGCGCGACGCAGGCGGCGAGGTCTTTCCCATGGCCGGGGTGTTCCCGTTTCTCGCGGCCATGGGCGAAAAACGCCAGGCTTTGGGCTACCGCGAAATCGCGACCCGGGCCGCAAGCCTGCTCGGCCCGGCCGGAACCACGGCCAGGGGCCACGAATTCCACTATTCCCGCATCGCCGCATACGGCGCGCCGCAGACCGAGGCGATCTACGACCTGACCGGGAGCCGGGGCGCGTTGCCCGGCCCGGAGGGCTTTGTCCGGGGCAACGTCCTGGCCAGCTACGTGCACCTGCATTTCGCGAGCAACCCGGAGATACCCGGGCATTTCATGCGCCTGTGCGCGGCCTACCGCGCCGGACTCGCGCCCCGCGAGACCGCCCGTGGCTAAACGCGGCGCCCGCCAGGGCTTCACCACCGGTTCGGCGGCGGCCGCCGCCGCCAAGGCGGCGATCTGGCGGCTTTTGACCGGCGAGGCCTTGGACACAATCGACATCCCCCTGCCCGCCGGGGGCAGGCTCGGCATCCCCATCGCCGGATACGAACTTTTCGGCGATGCGCAGGCCCGGGCGAGCGTCATCAAGGACGGCGGCGACGACCCGGACGCCACCCACGGAGCGCGCGTGATGTGCCGGGCGCGGCTGTGCCACGGCGCGGACGGGGAGCGGGTGGAAATCGCCGGCGGGACCGGAGTCGGCCGGGTGACCCTGCCCGGGCTGGCGGTCGCCCCCGGCCAGGCGGCCATCAACCCCGACCCGCTGCGCCAGATCCGCGAGGCCGCCGCCGAAGCCATGGACGCGGCCGGATACTTCGGCCCGCTCCTTTTGACCGTGGAAGTCGAGGACGGCGAGCGGATCGCCCAAAAGACGCTCAACGCCCGCCTGGGCATCGTCGGCGGCATTTCCATCCTGGGCACGACCGGGATCGTCAAGCCGTTCAGCCATTCGGCCTGGAAGGCGACGATCAAGGGCGGCCTCGACGTGGCCCGGGCCACGGGCCTTCGCGAAATCGCCCTGACCACGGGCCGCAAAAGCGAACGTTTCCTGCGCCGGGAGCTGCCCGGCCTGCCGGACCAAAGCTACGTCCAGGCCGCCGACTATTTCGCCTTTTCGCTTGCCCAGGCGGCCAAGCGGGATTTTTCCCGCATCGCCATCGGCTGCTTTTTCGGCAAACTGGTCAAGATGGCCCTGGGCTACGCCTACACCCACGCCAAAAGCGGGCCGGTGGATTTCGCCGTCCTGGCCGGGTGGCTGGACGAAGCCGGGGCGACGGCCGAAACGATCGCGGGCTGCCTGGGGGCGATCACCGCCCGGCGCGTGCTGGAACTGTTGGAGAACGACCCGGCCCGTCCCAAGGCCCTGGCCGGTCTCGTCGCCAAGGCCCAGGCCCAGGCCCGCCTCCATGCGGGTTGCTCCCCGGCCCTGGCTCTGTACGTCTTTGATTTCGACGGCCGCCTGCTGCGCCGGGACAGCCTTGCCAGCGCGGCCAGGCCCGATTATTAACGGGAGCAGAAAATTTCTTCATTTTCGCGCTCCCGTTTATAAGTACGGCCCCGCGAAGAGCGGGGCCAAGCGGCGCACGCCGCTTTGAGCAAAAAGTAAGATACTTTTTGCTCAAAGTAATAATTGAAAGGGATTCCAAAGGGGCCCCGCCCCTTTGGCCGCCGGAGGCGTTCTTCCCGCCGGCCCTCCCCCAAAGGAGCGACATGCGCATCGGCGTCAACGCCCGGGTTTTGGACTACGAGTCCGGCGGAGCCAAGGAATATCTGATCAGCCTGCTTGGCGCGTTGCTGGCCGTCGACCAAGGCAACCGCTACGTCCTGTTTCATACGGACAAGAAGCATTTCGGGCGCTTTCCCGGGGCCGAGGAGGTGTCGCTTGGCGTCTCCAACCGGCTGGTTTTCGACTGGCTCAAACTGCCGGGCGCCTTGAGCCGCCACAAGATCGACTTGGCCTTCTTCCCTTTTTCCAACATGTGTCCGGCCGTGGGCCGGCCGAGCGTGGTGACCATGCTCGACCTGGGCTATTTCGTGCGCGAATACCGCATGTACCGGCTGCCGGACACGATCTACATGCGCTACGCCATCCGCCGCGCCGCCCGGCGCGCCACCCGGCTGATCGCCATTTCCGAGGCCACCAGGCGCGATTTGACCCGCATCACCGGCGCGCCCGCGCACAAGACGCACACCATCCACCTGGCCCCGGACGCCATGTACTCCCGGGAGGTTTCGCCGGGGGAGACGGCGGCCTTTCGGGCGCGCCACGGGCTTGCCCGCGATTTTTTCCTGTACACCGGCAACATCTCGCCGCGCAAAAACCTGCGCGCCCTGCTGGCCGCCTTCGCCCAGGCGGCCAGCCGGTGCGATTTCGACCTGGCGCTCACCGGCGGCACTGCCTGGGGCGCGGACTTCGAGGATTGGGTGCGGGGGCTGGGGCTGCAAGACCGCGTGCGCAAGCTCGGCTTTATTGTCCGCGAGCAGATGCCGGCGCTGTACAAATCGGCTGCGGTTTTCGTCTTCCCCACGCTGTTCGAGGGCTTTGGCCTGCCGGTGCTGGAGGCCCAGGCCCAGGGCGTGCCGGTTTTGTGCTCCAACACCACCTCGCTGCCGGAAGTGGCCGGGGATTCGGCCTATCTGGTCGATCCCCGTTCGGTCGAAGCCATCGCCGAGGGCCTTGTCCGCCTGGCGTGCGACCCCGGCCTGCGCGCGGAGCTTTCCGCCAAGGGCCTGGCCAACGTGCGCCGTTTTTCCTGGGAAACCGCCGCCCGCCAGACCCTGGACGTGTTCCGGCAGGCCGCCGGGCGCTGAGCCGGCCTGGACGCGATCATTCCTCGACTTCCACCCCGAAGGCGGCCCACTGGGCCGCGGCTTCGGCCGCAAGGACCCGGACCTCGCCTTCGCTCCTTGGTTCGATGACCAGCGATTCGGCCACCAGCTGCCAGAGGTATTTCACTTCGTACTTCAGGTCCGGGTAGTGCTTGGGCAGGCGGCGCATGATCTGGTCGCGGCAGTTGGAACAACCGACCACCACCACGTCCGCGCCGGTCTCGCGAATCTGGCCGGCCTTGAACCTGCCGTGGGAGGCCGATTCCTTTTCATAGGGCATGGGCCAGTTGCCGCCCCCGGCGCCGCAGCAGAAATTGTTTTCCCGGTTCGGGGTCATTTCCACGAAGTCGTCCACGCATTGGGCGATGATCCAGCGCGGCTCGTCGAAATAGCCGAAGCCGAAATGCCGGGCCAGTTCGCGGCCGTGTTTACAGGAATCGTGCCAGGTGAAGCGGCGTCCGGCGTTGACCGATTTGTCGAGCGTAACCCGGCCGGCCTTCATGAGTTCGAGCAGGTATTCGTAGAGATAGGCGTAATTGACCTTGTTGGACGGGTCGTCGAGGGAGCAGAATTTCATGCCCACCCGGCAGCCGTAGGAGCCGCCGCCGCAGTCGGGCATGATCATGCGCCGCACCCCGAGTTCGCGCAGCTTGTCGATCTTGCGCTGGGCCAGGACGCGCGTGACCTGGTAGTTGGCGGTGAACAGCCCCCAGTCCACGGCCTCCCAGTTTTCCGAGGGCACGGTCCAGGACTCTCGGGCGGCGTAGAAGATCTTCCACCACCATTTCAAGTCCTCGAAGTCGCCGTAGATTTCCTTGGAATTGGGGAAAAACAGGATGTCCGCCCCGGGTTTGTCCACGGGCACGTAGAAGCCCGGGCAATCCTCGCTTGCGAGCTCCGCGCCCACGTCGGCCAGGGCGCCCAGGTAATCGGCCTTGGAGATGGCCATGTTGTTGCCCGTCTCCATGACCTTTTCCACGCCCTTGTGCAGGATGCCCGGCACTTCGTCGCGCGCACGCAGGTGTTTCAAGTGCGCCATGACCGGCACGATGTCGATGTTCATGGGACAGGCGTGGGCGCAGCGGCCGCAGCCGGTGCATACCCAAGGAAAATTCGAGGCGACCACCTCGTCGAGCAGGCCGAGCGAAATCATGCGGATCACCTTGCGGGTGTCGTATTTCTCCATGCCAGGCATGCCGGTGATCGGGCAGCCGCTGGAACAGGCGCCGCAGGTCAGGCAACGGCCGAGGTCGTACTTCTTGAAATGCTTCCTTACGGCGGGGGGAAGCTCCCGGGGTTGGACTACCAGCATAGCGAGCCCCCTCGGGCAGGATCATTGCGGCCCGCGCGCGGCCGTTGTTCGCGACGATTGAAAACCAAAATCACTGTTTTTTCCGAGGGGCTGGCGCCCCTTAGCCCCGCCCTCAAACCAAGGGGGCCGCGCGGGTGCTGCTTCAAACCGCGCAGCCCCAGTCCCCCCGGAAAAGTTTTTTGAGGAAAGGGGTTTTCCCCCCGATTCTCTTGCCTATCCGAGCAGCCGCCTGGCGATTTCCTTGGCCGCCTTGCGGCCGGCGCCCATGGCCGAGATGACCGTGGCCGCGCCGGTGACGATGTCGCCGCCGGCGAAGACGCCCGGCATGTTCGTCTCTCCGGTTTCCGGATCGGCTTCGATGTAGCCCCATTTGTTGACGGACAAGCCCGGGGTGGTTTGGGGGATCAACGGATTGGCCCCGGTGCCCACGGCGACCACGGCCATGTCGCAGGGCACTTCGCAGGTGTCGCCCTCGCAGACGACCGGCCGGCAGCGGCCGGAGGCGTCGGGTTCCCCGAGCGTCATCTTCTGCAGCCGCACGCCCGTGAGGTAGCCTTTGTCGTCGCCGGTGAATTCGATGGGACCGTGCAGGCATTTGAGGATCAGGCCCTCTTCCTTGGCGTGGTGCAGTTCTTCCTTGCGGGCGGGCATCTCGGGTTCGCCGCGGCGGTAGGCGAGAGTCACCGCGTCCGCGCCCAGGCGCATGGCCGTGCGGGCCGCGTCCATGGCCACGTTGCCGCCGCCGAACACGACCACGTTCTTGCCCGCGATGACCGGCGTGTCGGCCTCGGGGAACTTATAGGCCCGGCCGAGGTTGACCCTCGTGAGGAACTCGTTGGCCGAGAACATGCCGATCAGGTTTTCGCCCGGCACGCCGAGAAACTTGGGCAGGCCCGCGCCCACGCCGATGAACACCGCCTTGTAGCCCTGCTCCAGCAGCTCGGGCACGGTGATGGTCATGCCGCCGACCCAGTTGGTCTTGAATTCCACGCCCTGGGCGCGCATGGCGTCGATTTCCTGGCGCACGATCGCCTTGGGCAGGCGGAACTCGGGAATGCCGTAGACCAGGACGCCGCCGAGTTCGTGCAGGGCCTCGAAGACCGTGACCTTGATCCCCTGGGCGGCGAGGTAGCCGGCCACGGTCAGGCTCGAAGGGCCGCTTCCGATGCAGGCGACTTTCAAATCCTCGCGCACGAGTTTGCATTCGTCGCCGCCGGTCAGCGTCTCGCAGGCCGAGGCCGAAAGATGGGCGTCGGCCACAAAGCGCTCCAGGCGGCCGATGGCCACGGGCTCGTGTTTTTTGCCCAGAATGCACTGGCCCTCGCATTGCACTTCCTGCGGACAGACCCGGCCGCACACGGCCGGCAGGCTGTTGGTCTCCCGGATGACCTTGTACGCCCCGTCCAGGTCGTTCGCCACGATCCTGGCGATGAAGCCCGGGATGTCGATCTCCACCGGACAGCCCTTGCGGCACGGAGGCTTTTTGCAGCTCAGGCAACGGACAGCCTCGGCCTTGGCCAAGTCCGGGGTGTAGCCGAGGGCCACCTCGCTGAAATTTTTCACGCGAGCGGCCGGGGCCTGCTCGGGCATGGGGGTGCGGGGCCCGGTCTTTTTGCCTTTAGGAGTGGGTGCATTTGCAGACATGGCTTTTCTTGAACTCCTCGTATGAGCGTTGTTCCTGGGGCTTAAACGCGCCGAGCCGCTGGGACAGTTCGCGGTAGTCCACCAGCTGGCCGTCGAACTCCGGACCGTCCACACAGGCGAACTTGGTCTTGCCCCCGACCGAAACGCGGCAGGCGCCGCACATGCCGATGCCGTCCACCATGATGGAGTTGAGGCTGACGGTGGTCTTGACGCCAAACGGCTTGGTCACTTTGGCCACGGCCTCCATCATGGGCACCGGGCCCACGCCCACGACCTCGGAGACCAGAGGCGAGTTTTTCAGGCGCTCCTGCAGAAGCTCGGTCACCAGGCCCTGGCGGCCGAAGCTGCCGTCGTTGGTGGAGACCAGCACTTCCGGGCAGATGGCCTTGAGTTCGTCGTAAAAAAGCAAAAGCTCCCGGCTGCGGGCTCCGATCACGCCGACCACGTAATTGCCTGCCTTGTGATGGCCCTTGGCGATGTGGTGCATGGCGGCGATGCCCGTGCCGCCGCCGACGCAGATCACCTCGCCCGGCAGCTTGTGGATGTCCGTGGCGCGGCCGAGCGGGCCGCACAGGTCCAGGATGCCGTCGCCTTCCCCCAGGGTCTCCAGGTGGGCGGTGGTCTTGCCGAGCACGAGATAGACGATGGTGATGGTGCCGGCCGTGGGGTCGGCGTCGGCGATGGTCAGGGGGATGCGCTCGCCGTCGGGACAGACCCGCAGGATCACGAAATTGCCCGGCCGGGCCTTGGCCGCGATATGCGGCGCGTCGACGACCAGTTCGCTGGTCGTGCCCGGGATCAGGCTGCGTTTTCGCAAGATGGTGTTGGCCATGGAGTACCTCGCCGCACAGCAGGGTTTGGCGGGAGCGACGCGACCAGCGCCCCCGGTTGCAAGTCCTTTTTTCCGCCTCAGTATTCCTTCGGCAGAAGGTCGAGTTCGGCCTTGGTGAACACCGGTCCGTCCTTGCACACGTAATAGGGACCGACGTTGCACCGCCCGCAGACGCCGATGCCGCACTTCATGCGGTTCTCCAGCGATAAAAAGATTTGGCCGTCTTGCCAACCCAGTTCGCTCAAAACCGGCTGGGTGTATTTGATCATCGCCGGCGGCCCGCAGACCAGGGCGGCGGCGTTTTCCGGGCGGGGAGCGGCCTCGGCGACGATTTGGGGCACAAATCCCACCTGTCCGTCCCAACCCGGGGCCGGCCGGTCCACGGCGACATGGCAGGCGACGTCCGCGCGCGCGGCCCATGTCGCAAGCTGCTCGCGGTAGAGCAGCATGCCCGGCGTGCGCGCTCCGTAAATGAAGGTGATCTCGCCGAAGTCGCCCCGGTTGGCCGGGTCGAGCAGCCAGACCATGGCCGAGCGCAGGGTGGTCACGGCGAAGCCGCCGGCGATGATGACCAGATTTTCGCCTTTCAGGTCTCCAAGCGGAAATCCCTTGCCCAGCGGGCCGCGCACGCCCATGACCGCGCCCGGGGCGAGCGCGTGCAGAGCCTCGGTCACCTTGCCGGTGCGGAAAACCGAAAAGAGGAGCTCTTGGCCCTCGGTCGGGCTGGAGGCGATGCCGATGGGCGCTTCGCCCACGCCCGCCAGGGAGAGTTCGGCGAACTGCCCCGGGACGTAAGCGAACGCCCCGGCCTGGCCCGGGTCCAGCAACTCAAGCCGGAAGGTGCGGATGGACTTGTCCTCGGTCTCCTCCCGCACGCCGGTTAGGCGCGCCGGATACGGCAGATAGGGATTGTTCACGCCGCGCCCTCCGGGGTTTGGGGGGCCTGCTCGTTCATGGCCCGGACCACCTCGCGCACGTCGATGTTCACCGGGCAGGCCTTGATGCAGCGGCCGCAGCCCACGCAACCGGCCTCGCCGCGTTTGACCGGGATGTACTTGAATTTGTGCATGAACCGCTGGCGCACCCGGGCGAGTTTGTCGCCGCGCGGGTTGTGCCCCGAGGCGTGGCGGGTGAACAGGCCCGACATGCAGGTGTCCCAGTTGCGCAGCCGGCGGCCGCGTTCCCCCTTGACCTCGTCTTGGATGTCGAAGCAGTGGCAGGTCGGGCAGACGTGGGTGCAGGCCCCGCAGTTCAGGCAGGTCGCGGCCAGCTCCGCCCACAGGGGCAGCTCGCACAATTCGAGCACCCCGCGTTGCGCAATTTTGTCCATGGGAAACTTCCCGGTCAGAAGCGAGGCGGCCTCGGCCTTGAGGCTCTCGGCCCGGTTAAGGTCGGCTTGGGCCGCCGGCGCCAGATCGCTCGCCAGTTCGCGGCCGCGCTCGGTCAGGATTGTGACGAGATAGGACTCGCCCAGATCCGTCCACAGGGCGTCGAGCCCTTCGCGGTGGTGCGGGCCGCAGCCCATCTGATCGCAAAAACAGGTCGGGCAGGGATAGTTGCAGGCCAGGCCGCAGAGGATCGTGGCTTCGCGCCTGGCCGCCCAGTAGGGGTCGGCGCCAAAAGCTCCGCCGGAAACTTCGCCGGAAGCGTCACCGGACGCGCGGCGGCCAAAAATCCCGTCGAGCACGGCCAGGGCCTTGGCGTCGCAGGGCCGCACCCCGAGCAGCACGGCGCGTCCGGCCGGGACAGGCTCCTCGCGCAAGATCATGCCCCCCTCGCCCGCGCGGTTGTCAAAGCGCATGAGCACCTCGGTCCGGGGAAAGACAAAGGACTTCGGCGGCATGTTCGTGTTGCCGCCCTCGGGCGTCAAGGCGAGAGGGGGCTGCGCGCTCCCGGAGGCGACAAAGCTCCAAAGCCCGTCCGCGCCCTTGGCCGGAACATAGACCGTAAGTCTATCCGCCAAGCGGGAGACGAAACCGTCCAGGCGGTCTTTGGCCAAAAGGTAACTCTGCATGCCTGCGTCCTATTTGATGAAATCCTGAGGATCGTCGGGCCGAAACACGGTCAGCGGCGGCGATTCGCCAAGCGCCATGCCGGCCTGGCAGCCGTAGAGGGCGCGCACGTCCTTCTCCAATTTTGAGGTAAGCCGGCGCACCTTGATGTTCTGCGGACAAGCCGACTCGCAGGCGCCGCAGTCGGTGCAGCGCCCGGCGCAGTGCAGGGCGCGCAGCAGGTGGTAGGTGGCGACGTCGGCGAAATCGCCGGTCTTGCCCGCCCACTGCGGCGTCGATTCGTCCACGAAACAGGTCGAACAATAGCACAGCGGGCAGACGTCCCGGCAGGCGTGGCAGCGGGTGCAGTTCGCGTAGGCCGCCTGAAAAGCCGCCAGGCGTTCCCCGGGCGGATGTTTTTCCCAGGGCGCGGCCACCTTGTCGATATCGCCTCCGCCGGTGTCGGGCACGGGTTCGGCGACCAGCGCGTCGTAAATCACGGGGTTGCGCTGCACGCAAGTGTAGCAGTTGTCCCTGAGCGCGTCGCGGCGCAGCATGCGCTCTTCGCGGCGCTTGCCCCGGACCACGAACACCTCCTCGGATTCCTCCACGGCGATGATCGCCCGGCCGGGGTATCTGGCCTCGATCTTGCGCCGTTCGGCCATGCCCAGGCAGGGAACGCCGATGACATAGAGGTCTTCGCGCGCCAGCCTGCCCTCGCCGATCAGCCCGACCAGGTTCCGGCTGACGCAGCCCTGGGCGACCACGCCGATCCTGCCGGATGCTTGCTTTGCCGCCTGAGTGAGCAGTCCGGCCAGGTTGCCCACGCAAAAGCTGCTCCAGGTCAGTTTGCCCGCGTCTTCGGGCTTGTCGATGAAGACCGGCCGCGCGCGCATGGCTATGGCGCCCGGGGCGTAGCCGGCCACCACCCGGCACAGCCCTTCTTCCAGGGCCGCCTTCGCGGCGGCGCGGATGTTCACGATTCGCGTTTGCATGTCAGACCGCCTTGATCAGCGCGCCAAGGGCGCCGCTCGCCGGCCCGAGCGCGCGCACGGCGGCGGCCACATCCGCGGCCACCCGGGCGAATTTGTCCGCCTCGGCCGAGGAGATCCAGGAAAAATGCAGCCGCCCCGGCTCGACTCCGACGTATTCCAGAAGATTTTTGAGCAGGGTGAAGTGCCGCCTGACCATGAGGTTGCCGGATATGAAGTGGCAATCGCCGGGATGGCAGCCCGAGACCCAGACGCCGTCCGCGCCCTGGCGCAGGGCCGAAAGAATGAATTTGGGGCTCAGGCGCCCGGTGCAGGGGATGCGCACCACCCTGAAATCGGCCGGATAGCCCATCCGCCCCACCCCGGCCATGTCGGCCGCTCCGTAGGAGCACCAGGAGCACAGAAAGGCGGCGATGCGCGGCGAGAATGCTTCGCGTGTCACGAATGGTCCTCCAGCATGGCGTCCACTTGGGCCAGGATGTCGGCGTCGGTGAATCCCGCCAGACTCGGCGCGCCGGAGCGGCAACAGGCGGCGCACAGGCCGCAGCCCTTGCACAAGGCCTCGTTGACCTCGGCCAGGTTCGCTTCGCCGCGCGAAATCGCCCCGTAAGGGCAGACCGCCAGGCACACGCCGCAGCCCGAGCACAAAGCGGCGTCGATGCGCGAGATCAGGCCGGGCAGGGTGATCTCCTCGCGGGCGAGCAGCGCCCCGGCCCGGCCGGCGGCGGCCTGGGCCTGGGCCACGGCCTCCTCGATGGGTTTGGGGTAATGGGCCATGCCGGCCATGAACACGCCGTCGGTGGCGAAATCCACGGGCCGAAGCTTGGCGTGGGCTTCGACCAGCCAGCCGTCGGCGTCCAGCGGCACTTTGAACATTCTCGCCAAGTCGGCCGCGTCGCTCGGCTCGATGCCCGTGGCCAAGCCGAGGATGTCGGCCGGCAGCTCCAGCAGGTCTCCCAGGATATGGTCCTTGACATAGACCGTGATGTCGTCGCCGCCGACCACCACCCAAGGCTTGGTCTCCAGTTCGAAGCGGATAAAGATCACGCCCAGTTCGCGCGCCTTCTGGTAGAGCAACTCGCGTTCGCCGTAGGGGCGCATGTCGCGGTAAAGCACGTAGGCGCGCAGGTCCGGGTTTTTCTCCTTGAGGTACAAGACGGTCTTGAGCGTGTGCGTGCAGCACAGCCTGGAGCAATACGGCCGCTTGGGCTCGCGCGAGCCGACGCACTGGATGAACACGGCGCTGCCCACGTCGTAGGGGTCGAGCGAGCCGAAACGCAAGGCCCGGTCGATCTCCAGGTGGGTCATGACGCGGTGGTGCTTGCCGTGGCCGTAGTCGTTCGGTTTGGCTTCCTGGCCGCCCACGGCCAGGATGGCCGCGCCGTGCTCCACGACCTCGGACTCGCCGTGGCCGCCGACCGCCGTGAGCGTGGTGGCGAAGCGGCCGACGTAGCCCTCGACCTGGGCGACCACCTTGCCCAGATGCACGGTGATGCGCCCTTCTTCCTCCACCCGGCGGCGCAGCCTGGCCAGGTGCATGGCCACGTCCTGGCCGCCGAGCGTGGCCCGAAGCGAGCGCGCGTTGCCGCCCAGCTCCGCCTGGCGCTCGACGATGTGGACCGTAAAATCCTGTTTGGCCAGTTCCAGCGCGGCGGTCATGCCGGCCAGTCCGCCGCCGACGACCAGCGCCCGGGGGATGACCGAAAGTTTGGGTTCGCTCAAGGGGCGAAGCCGCGCGGCCTTGGCCGCGGCCATGCGCACCTGGTCGACGGCCCGGTCCGTGGCCGCGGCCGGATCGGCGGCGTGGACCCAGGAGGCCTGGTTGCGGATATTGGCCATCTCGAAGAGATATTTGTTGAGCCCGGCGCCGGCGATGGTTTCCTGGAAAAGCGGCTCATGGGTGCGCGGGGTGCAGGCCGCCACCACCACCCGGTTGAGCCCGTGCTCGCGCACCGCCAAAGCGATGCGCTCCTGAAAATCCTGGGAACAGGCGAACAGGGCGTTTTCCACGTGGGCCACGCCCGGGAGCTTTGCCGCCTCGCCCGCCACCCTGTCCACATCCACCACCCCGGCGATGTTGGCGCCGCAGGAGCAGACGAACACGCCCAGGCGCGGCGGCTCCCCGGCAACGTCGATGACCGGACGGATCGCGGTCTCGGGCACGAAGGCTCCCCGAGCCAGGACGAGCTGACCGGCGGCGGCGCAGGCCGCGGCCGAGGCCTCGACCACCGATTGGGGAATGTCCTTGGGACCGGTGAAGCAGCCGCAGACATAAATTCCCGGCCGGCTCGACGCCACCGGGGTCAGGTCCTGGGCAGCGGCGAAACGCAGATCGTTTACGGCGATGCCCGTGGTTTCGGCGAGCCGTGCGAAGTGGCGCGGCGCTTCCAGGCCGACCGAGAGCACGGCCAGGTCGAAGTCCAGGATGAGTTCCCGGCGCGCCTCGCTGGCGTAGCGTATGCGCACGCCCTTGCCTTGCGGTCCGGGACCAAGCGTGTGCGGCCTGGAGCGCAGAAAACGCACGCCCTGGGCCTGGGCCTTTTCGTAGTAGCTTTCGAAATTCTTGCCATGGGTGCGCATGTCCATGCAGTAGATCGCCCGGTCGGCGACGTCCTTGACATGCTCGGCGGTCATGAGCGCCTGCTTGACGGCGGCCATGCAGCACACGCCCGAACAATAGGCGTTGTCGCATTTGTTGAGCGACCGCGAGCCCACGCACTGGATCCAGGCCACCTTTTTCGGCTCGGCCCCGTCCGAGGGCCGCTTCAAATGGCCCCGGTTCGGTCCGGAGGAGGACAAGAGGCGCTCGTACTCCAGGCTGGTGACCACGTCAGGCGCGCGCCGCAGGCCCAGATAATCCAGGTGCGAGGGATCGAAGGTCTTAAAACCCGCGGCGAGCACGATCGCGCCGACCTGAAGCAGGCGGTGGACGCCGGTCTGATCGAGATTGACGGCCCCCGTGGGGCAGACCTTTTCGCAGGCCCGGCACTTACCCTTGGCGAGGTAGATGCAGTGCTCGGGATCGATCGCGTATTTGAGCGGCACGGTCTGGCCGTAGAGGATGTAGGCAGCCTTGCGATTGGCCAGACCGGCGTTGAACGGGTCGGGGACGCGCTTTGGGCACTTGGCGGCGCACTCGCCGCAGGCGATGCACTTGTCAAGATCGACGTAGCGCGGGGCCACGGCCAGGGTGACGGTGAAGTTTCCGGCCTGGCCTTCGACCTTGGCGACTTCGGCCAGGGTGATGAGTTCGATGTTCGGGTGCCGACCGCACTCGACGAGCTTGGGCGAGCTGATTCAGAGGGCGCAGTCGTTGGTCGGGAAGGTCTTGTCCAACTGGGCCATGGCCCCGCCGATCCCGGCCTCGCGCTCGACCAAATAGACCTTGAAACCGTGATCGGCCAGGTCGAGGGCGGCCTGCATGCCGGCGATTCCGGCCCCGACCACCAGGGCCGCGCCCACGGGCATGGTTTTTTCCGCCGCCGGGTCGTCATAGGGGATCATGAGCGCCTCGTCCTCGTCTGGTTCGCCAGGCCGCCTAACGGCGCGCCCCGGACCGCCCGCGTCCGGGGCGCTCCGGGGGGGAATCCGGCCCGTCAGGCCAGGGCCGACGCCAGATCGGGCTGCACGTAAAGCTCGCCGCCTCGGCAGTCGTTGATGACCAGCAACGGAAAATCCTCCACGGAGAGTTCGCGGATGGCTTCCGGCCCCAGGTCTTCGTAGGCGATGACCTTGGCCGCCTTGATGCGCTGGGACAAGAGCGCGCCCGCGCCGCCGGTGGCCCCGAGGTAGACCGCCTTGTGCTTGACCATGGCGTCCTTGACTTCCTGGGATCTCTTGCCCTTGCCGATGGTGGCCTTGAGCCCCAGGCCGTACAGGCGCGGGGCGAAAGAGTCCATGCGGTAGCTGGTGGTCGGTCCGGCCGCGCCGATGGGGCGTCCGGGAGGAGCGGGGCTTGGGCCCACGTAGTAGATGAGCGCGCCCTTGAGATCAAACGGCAGGGCCTCGCCCTTGTCGAGCGAATCGGCCAGGCGCTTGTGGGCCGCGTCGCGGCCGGTGTAGATGGTCCCGGTCAGGTACACCACGTCGCCGATGGCCAGCTTTTCCACGTCCGCGTCGGTCAGCGGCGTTTTCAGATGATGTTCGCTCATTACAATACCACCTCCTTGTGCCGTGCGGAGTGGCACTGAATATTCACGGCCAGAGGCAGGCTGGCCAGATGGCAGGGCGCGACCAGAATCTTGACCGCCAGGCAGGTGGTCGCGCCTCCAAGGCCCATGGGGCCGACGCCGAGCCGGTTGATGGCCGTGAAAAGCTCCTCTTCGAGTTTGGCGACGGCCGGGTCGGGGTGGGTGTCGCCGAGCTCGCGCAGCAGGACCTTCTTGGAATTGATCGCCGCCAGCTCGAAGTTGCCGCCGATGCCCACGCCCACGATCACCGGCGGGCAGGGGTTGGGGCCGGCCTCGGCCACCCGGGTGACCACGAATTCCTTGATGCCCTTCCAACCCTGGGCCGGGGCGAACATGGTCGCCCGCGACATGTTCTCCGATCCTCCCCCCTTGGCCATCATGGAGATTTTGAGCTTGTCCCCGGGCACGACGTCGAAATGGATGATGGCCGGGGAATTGTCGCCGGTGTTCTTGCGCGTAAACGGGTCGCAGGAGGACTTGCGCAGGTAGCCGTCCTTGTAGCCCTTGACCATGCCTTCATTGATCGCCTGACGCAGGCCCATGCCTTCGATCTTCACGTCCTCGCCCAACTCCACGAAGAACACGGCCAAGCCGCAGTCCTGGCACAAGGGCAGCCCGGTTTCGGCGGCCAAGGCGGCGTTTTCGAGCAACTGGCGAAAAATCTCCTTGGCCGCCGGCCCGGTTTCCTCGGCCTGGCGCCGCGCAAACGCGGCCAGAACGTCGGCCGGCAGTTCGCGGTTGGCCCTGATGCACATGTCCGCGACTTTTTCGATGATGTAGCTCGCGGCTATCGTTCGCATCGCTTTCCTCCTTGGCGTTTGGGAGAGGAATCCGGGGAGGAAAACCCCTTTTGTGGACAAAAGGGGTTTTCCTCCCCAGGCCCCACCTTTCCCCAAAAAACTTTAAAGTTTTTAGGAGATGGGGGTTTGGGGGAAGAACCCTTTGTTCACAAAGGGTTCTTCCCCCAATTCCCTCCCCCCTCTCTACTAATCTTTCCTCAAAAACTTCGGCAGCATGCCCCGCACCGCGGCCAGGGCCATCTTGCGCCGCAGCATGCCGAGCTGGTCCTGGAGCGGGATGTCCTTGGGGCAGACGTCTTCGCAGGCCAGAAGGCCCATGCAGCCGAAGACGCCGTCGTCGCTGCCGACCACATCGAAGTATTCCTTTTCGGTGCGCTCGTCGCGCGGATCGATCAGGAACCTGGCCACGCGGTTGAGCGCCACCGCTCCGAGGAAGTCTTCGCGCATCAGCGCCGTGCCGCAGGCGGCCACGCAGCAGCCGCACTCGATGCAGCGGTCAAGCTCGTAGATCTTCTCGGCCAGTTCGTTGTCCATGCGTTCTTCCTCGGCCGCCGGGTCGAAGGTTTTGGAGGTATGCACCCAGGACTCGACCTTCTGGTACATGCCGCGAAACCAGGACCCGGTGTCCACCGAAAGGTCGCCGACCAGTTTGAAGAAGGGCAGCGGCATCAGGCTGATCTCCCCCGGCATGTCCTTGGTCTTGGTGTGGCAGGCCAGGCCCGGCTTGCCGTTGACGACCATGGCGCAGGCGCCGCAGATGCCGGCCCGGCAGCAGAAATCGAACTGCAAAGAGGGATCTTGTTCCTCGCGGATGCGGTTGAGCGCGATGAACAGGGTCATGGACTCGGTCTCGCCCAGGCTATACTCCCGCATGTGCGCGACCGAGGCCGGGTTGCGCGGATTGTAGCGGAAGATGTTGAAGCGAAGCGTTCTCGCCATATCGTTCTCCTCGGGGTCGCGCGCGCCGTTACCGGCCCTGCTCGGTTTGCATGGGGATGATCTTGCCGCCGCCGTACCCCCGGTCCCCGGGCGGGATCTCGAAGGTTTGGGTTGCCGGCTCGTAGTGCAGCGTGGGCAGGTCCGCGCCGTCCTTCCAGGTCGCCAGGGTGCGCGAAAGCCAGTCGCGGTCGTTGCGCTCGGGGAAGTCTTCGCGGGTGTGCGCGCCGCGCGATTCGGTGCGCATGAGCGCTCCGTAAGCCACGCACAGGGCGAGCTTGACCATGCCCTGGATTTTCAGCGCCAGAGCCTGTTCCGGGTTGGCGCCCAGGCCGTCCGAGCGCAGGCCGACCCTGCCCGCCCGTTCGTGCAGGACTTGCAAGGTCTTCACGCACTCGTCTAGGTCGCGGCCGTTGCGGAAGATGCCCGCGCCGACCATGATCGAGTCGAACATGGCGTCGCGGATGGCGTAGGCGGATTCGGCGCCGTTTTGACCGGCCAGGAGCCGGTCGATACGCCCCTGCTGGGCGTCAAACGCTTCGCGCACGCACTTCGTCTTGAAAACCGTGTCGGTCCCGGCCAGAAACTCGACCACCTTGCCGCCCACGATCATGCCGGCCACGATGGTCTCGGCCAAGGAGTTGCCGCCCAGGCGGTTGAAGCCGTGCATGTCCCAGCAGGCGGCCTCGCCAGCCGAGAACAGGCCCTTTAAGCCGTAAGCCGCGCCGTCCTTGTTGGTGCGCAGGCCGCCCATGGAATAGTGCTGGGTCGGCCGCACCGGGATGAGCTGATAGAGCGGATCGCGGCCCAAGAAGGACTGGCAGATCTCGTCCACCTCGCGCAGGTTGTGGCGGATATGCTTTTCGCCCAGATGGCGGATGTCGAGCCAGAGGTGGTCGCCGTAGGCGGACTTGACGCCCAGGCCCTTGCGCATGTGTTCGGTCATGCGCCGGGAGACCACGTCGCGCGAGGCCAGTTCGGCCTTTTCCGGCTCGTAGTCGGGCATGAAGCGGTATTCGTTGACGTCGAGCAGGGTGCCGCCGTCGCCCCGGCAGCCTTCGGTGACCAGGATATCCGTGGGCACGATGCCGGTCGGGTGGAACTGCACCGCCTCCATGTTGCCGAGCATCGCCACGCCGGTGTCAAGAGCGACGATCAGCCCGCCGCCGTCGTTGATCACGGCGTTGGTGGATTCGCGGTAGATGCGGCCGAAGCCGCCGGTGGCCACGAGCGTGGCCCGGGCCAGATAGGCGCGCAGCTCGCCGGTTTTCAGGCAGCGCACGATCGCGCCCATGCAGGTTTCGCCGTCGTGGATCAGGGCCACGGCCTCGGTCTTGTCGTGGACTTCCACGCCCATCTGGGCGGCCTTGTTGTCTAAGGTGTACAGCACGGCGTGGCCGGTGCCGTCCGAAGTGTAGCAGGTGCGCCACTTGGCCGTGCCGCCGAAATTGCGCGCCGTGATCAGGCCTTCTTTTTCCTGTTTTTCGATGGCCGTGAAGGGTTTTCCGCCCTTGTAGTAGGTGTGCTCTCCGGGGACGACGCGGTTCCAGGGCACGCCCCAGAAGGCCATCTGGCGCATGGCGATCGGTCCGCCATCCACGAAGAGCCGGGCCACTTCCTGGTCGCAGCCCCAGTCCGAGCCCTTGACCGTGTCCTGGAAATGGACGTCGGGGCTGTCGCCCTCGCCCATGACGCAGTTGCCGAGCGCCGCCTGCATGCCGCCCTGGGCCGCCGAGGAATGCGAGCGCCTGGCCGGCACGAGCGACAGGCAGATGACGGAAAATCCGTTCCCGGCGGCCTCGATGGCCACCCGTTCGCCGGCCAGGCCGGCGCCGATGCACAAGAGATCGGTTTGAATGATCTGCATGACGATTTCCTTATTTCACGGCCAGGAACATGAACCGGATGAGGGTCAGCACGCCGATGCCGATGAATATGTAGGTGATCGAATTCTCTTTGACCTTAAATCCGCTCCGGTCCTTGCGGCCCACGAAGCCCCACTTGACGGCGATGCGGTAGAGCCCGATGCCGACGTGCAGCTCCACCATGGGCAAGAGGCACAGATAAAAAAGCAGCCACCAGCCGGTCTGAATGCGGGCGGCGCTTTTGGCGGCGCTGATGGGCAGGTCGGTGAGCACCACCCACATGTGGATGGCGCCCATGACCAGGATGACCATGGCCGTTGCGGCCTGGACCATCCATAACCAGGTGTCCTTGTGCTCAAGACGCTTGGCGTTCGCCCACATGACTTTCTGCTCGGCCGTGCGGAAGGGGATCTTGCGCGAGGCCAGGACGAAGTGGACCAGGAACACGGCGAAGATCGCCGGCCCGCCGAGTTGGGCCATATAGGTGAACTCGAAGAAACCGGCGATGGCGTTCATGACCCCGGGGCCCACGATGACGCTCGACACCAGGATCATGTGGCACCACATGAACAGGATCAGAGCCGCCCCGGTGAGCATCTGCAGCCAGTCCAGGTAGGCCGCCGTGAGGCCCGGGGACACCGGCCTATGGGTCGCGATCGTTGATAGGGACATTGACTCCTCCGGATATGCGCCGGCTTGGCGGCGGTTACTTGCCGCCGGCGCCGTTCTTCGCGGTTTCGGCGTCCGTGATCAGGACTTCCTCGGGCGAATCGGCCTCCGCGCCGGTTTCCTTGTTCAGGACCCGCTGCATCCGGTCCATATCCAGGGCGCCCTCCCATTTGGCGACCACGAAGGTGGCGATGCCGTTGCCGATCAGGTTGGTGATGGCGCGGGCCTCGCTCATGAAGCGGTCGACGCCGAGCAGGAGCGTCATCGAAGCCACCGGGATGGTGCCCATGGTCTGCAGGGTGGCCGCCAGCGTGATGAAGCCGCCGCCGGTCACCGCGGCCGCGCCCTTGGAGGTCAGAAGCAGGATGAAGAGCAGGTAGAGCTGGTCGCTGAACGTCATCGGGGTCTGGGTGGCCTGGGCCAGGAACACGGCGGCCATGGTCAGGTAGATGCAGGTGCCGTCCAGGTTGAAGGAATAGCCCATGGGGATGACCATGCCCACCACGGACTTTTCCGCTCCGGCGTTCTCGAGCTTGGCCATCATGCGCGGCAGGGCCACTTCCGAGGAAGAGGTGCCAAGCACCAGCAGGATCTCTTCCTTGATGTACTTCAGATACTTCCACAGCGAAAAGCCCGACCAGGCGCAGACCAGGTTCAGGCACACGAAGATGAAGACCAGGCAGGTGGAGTAGACCCCGAGCATGAGCATGAAGAGCTTGGCCAAGGCGTCAATCCCCTGGGAGGCGACCACGAAGGCCATGGCGCCGCAGGCTCCGAACGGGGCGAAATACATGATGTAGTGGATGACTTTGAAGAGTCCCCGCGCGAACTGGTCGATCACCTGCACCATGAGCTTGCCGCGCTCCCCGAGCGTGGCCAGGCCGATGCCGAACAGGATGGAGAAAAAGAGCACCTGAAGGATCTCGCCCTTGGCGAAGGCGTCAACCACCGTGTCGGGGATGATGTGCATGATGAAGCCGACGGTGGAGGTGTTCTGGGCGGTCTTGCCCGCGTAGGCCTCGACCTCTTTCATGTGCTTGGCGTCCTGCTGGAGCTGCTGGGCGTACTGGTCCATGCCCTGGCCGGGGTCGTAGAGGTTGACCACCACCAGGCCGATGGCCAGGGCGAACAGCGTCATGGTCCAAAAATAGACCATGGCCTTGAGGCCGACGCGGCCGACCTTGGACATGTCGCCCATCTTGGCGATGCCGGTGACCACGGTGCAGAAGATGATCGGCGCGATCAGCATCTTGACCATCTTGATGAAGGCCTGACCGAGGGGCTGCAGGTTCGTGGCGAAACCCTTTGTCGCCGGAATGAACCCGAGGAGGATGCCGACGACGATGCCCGTGATGACCCAGAAATAGAGCGAATGGTAGATCGGTTTTTTCCCTTCCATGAAATGCACTCCTCTCCTGTTTCGTTCGTTGCCTTGTTTCGGCGCTCCGCTTGCGCCGTCGGCCGCCCCCCCCCGGGGGGATGATCCATTGGGAATCAGGGCCGGGCTGGCGCGCGATCGGCGCCCTTCTCCCCGAATTCGGGATTTTCTTACACTCCCGCAACCGGACGGGCAAGTTCCGGCGGCGATTTGGAATCCGACGTGGGCTGAATCGGCCAAATACAAGGACAACCACGCGAACGCGGCATCTTATGCAGGCAATAGGCAATCGCCGTGCCAGCCAGGACAATCCCGGAAATATAAAAAAAATATTAGAAATATAAATGCGTTACAACGTCAAAAGTGACAAATGGGGAAGGAGAGGGACACGGAATAAAGTGTGACGCCATGAGAGCATGTGGCGCCACATGCACGTGGCGCCACATGCTCGTGGCGAAGAAAAGACGCAAGGCGAAACGAAAATCACTCGATCGAATATTTTTCCATGTTGCGGTACAGCGTTCGCCGGTGCACGCCGAGAAGCCTGGCCGCCCGGGCGCGGTTGTCGCCCGCGTTGGACAAGGCTTCCAAAATATTTTCCCGGCTCAGGCCCTTGCGTCCGGCCGCGGCCGGCTCCGAAGCGGCCGCGGCCGGTGAATTCGTGGTTTCCGGCGGCAGGTGCGCCGGCCCGATCTCCCCGCCCGGACACAGGATGCAGGCATGCTCCAGGGCGTACTTGAGCTCACGGACATTGCCCGGCCAGGGGAAGGTCATAAACAGGCGCATGACCTCCTCGGAGACGCGGGTGATGTTCTTGCCGAAGGCGGCCCGGAAGCTGTTGAGAAAGTGCTCGGTCAAAAGCGGAATGTCCTCGGTGCGTTCGCGAAGCGGCGGCAGATGAATGACCATGACCTTGAGCCGGTAATAGAGGTCTTCGCGGAACAGCCCCCGGCGGATCTTCTCGCGCAGATCCACGTTGGTGGCCGCCAGCACGCGCACATTCGCCCGGCGCGTCTTGGAGTCGCCCACCCTCTCGTATTCCTTGTTTTCCAGGACCCGCAGCAAATTGAGCTGGATGCGCGGGGAGATGTCGCCGATTTCGTCGAGAAAGATGGTGCCGCCCTCGGCCGCCTCGAAGCGGCCGACCCTTTCCCGGATGGCGCCGGTGAAAGCCCCCCGGACGTGGCCGAAGAGTTCGCTCTCCAGCAGGCTTTCGGACAGGGCCGAACAGTTGACCTTGATCAGCGGCCCCTTGGCCCTGGGCCCGCCGTAATGCAGCGCGTCGGCGATAAGCTCCTTGCCGGTGCCGGATTCGCCGGTGATGAGCACCGTGGAGTCGACTTCCGAAAGATTGTCCAGGATGTCGTAGATGTCGCGCATGACCTTGCTCTTGCCGATGACGCCCCGGTGGCCGTGCAGTCCGGTCAGGCGTTTTTCCAGATCGGCCAGGCGGGTGATGTCGCGGATGACCAGCACCGCGCCGGCGAATTTATGTTCCCGGTCGAGCAGCGGCGAGGAATTGATCACGATCACCTTGCCCGGGGTCCGGCCCAGGCATTCCACCCGGTATTCGGTCACCGGCCGGCGGGTGCGCAGCGTGGTGCGCAGCACCTCGAAACAGGCCCGCTTGCAACGGCCGGCGTTGACCGAGAGCTCCTGGCCCGGGCAGATCTCCCCGGCGATGCAGCAGATGTCCACCAGGGCGCGGTTGGTCTGGATCACCCGCATGTTGGTGTCCACGGTGATGATCGCGTCGGGAATGGAGCGGAACACCGCTTCGAGATTGAGGCGCAGGTCCTCTTTTTCCTCGAAGATCGTGCGCATCTTCTGCTCGGTGTTGATGCGTTCGGTGATGTCGCGGCCGGCGGATTGGTATTCGACCAGTTCGCCGTTTTCGCCGAAAAAAGCCCGGTCGATGCGCTGCTGCCAGCGCACCTCCCCACCCGGCATCAGCAGCCGGTGTTCGATGGTTTCGACCGGATTGTCCGGCCGAAGACGCGACAGATGCTCCTTGATCCTGGCCCAGTCGGCTTCCGGGATCATGGGCATGACCCGCGTGCCGAGCAGTTCCTCCTTGGTCTTGCCGCAATACCTGGCGTAGGCCTCGTTGACGAACGTCAGGAGCCCGCCGGGGTTGAAGCGGCAGACGAGTTCGGTCTGGTCGTCCACGATCGCCCGGTATCTGGCCTCGCTCTTTTGCAGGGCGTCCTTGATGAGCAGCCGGTCGGTGACGTCGGTCACGTAGCCCACGATTTCCAGGGGGCGTCCGAGCGGCCCCCGCGCCAGACGGAACTGGTCGCGCACCCAGAGGTAGGCGCCGTCGCGGCCAAGCAGCCGGTATTCGCGCGCGTAAACGCCCTGGCGCAGCCCGGCGTCGAGTCCCGCAGCGAAGGCGCCCGCGTCCTCGGGATGCATCCGGGACAGCCAAAAGCCGGGATCGCCCAGGAAATCCTTGGGCTCGCAGCCCGTCAGATCCTGGATGTTTTCGCTGATGAAGGTGATGGCGTGGTCGCCTCCCACGGCGCGGCTATAGATCACGGCCGGGCTGGAGGTGAGCAGGCTGTCGAGCCGGGCCTTGGTCTTGGCCAGGGTTTCCTCGGACAGCTTGCGCGCGGTGATGTCCTGGACGATGGGCAGGAAATACAGCGGGGCGCCTTCGCCGTCGCGGATCAGGCCCGCGGAAAGACTGATCCAGACGACGTGGCCGTCCTTGTGGATGTAGCGCTTGTCGAATTCGTAGCGGTCGATTTCGCCGGAGAGCAGCCGGTTGGTCTGCTCCAGGTTGAACGCCCGGTCGTCGGGATGGGTGATCTCCAGGTAGGTCTTGCCTCGCAGTTCGTCCTCGCGAAAGCCGGTGATGCGGCAGAAGGCCTCGTTGACTCGTAAAAACGTGGAATCCAGGCCCACCATGGAAACCCCGATGGGCGACTGGTCGAAGGTGCGGCGGAATTTTTCCTCGTTTTCGCGCAGGGCCTCCTCGGCGCGTTTGCGGTCGGTGACGTCGACGTTGAAGCCCTCGATGTAGAGCAGCTCCCCGGTGGGCGCGAGCACTTCCCTGGCGGACTGCGATATCCACTTGACGCTGCCGTCCTTGCAATAAAAACGGATCTCGTGATTGGAAACGCGCCCGGCCCGCCGCAGGGCGTCGAACAGGCGGTCGCGGTCCGCGGGATCGACGTAGAGCTGGCTGCGCAGGTCGGTCAGGCTCTCGATCAGATCCTCGGGGCTGTCGTAGCCGAGCGTCGTGGCCAGGGCGGGATTGACGGCGATGAAATGGCCGCTCGGCGTGGACTGGAAAATGCCCTCCACGGCGTTTTCAAAAAAACTCCGGTATTTCTCATCGGCCCGGCCCAGGCGGCTTAAGTCCGTCACCGTCACCACCAGTTTCGCCAGGCCGTCCTCGACGACCCGTTTGGAGCCGACCAAAACCGGAACGCAACGGTCCGGGCCGCCCGGCCGAACGAGCAGGCGGCGCTCCGGGCCTTGCGACGGCTGCGCCAAGGCTCCCGGAGGCGACGCCTCGCGGTCGCCCTGGCGCGGCAAGTCCGGACACGGCCGCCCGATCAGCTCCAGGGCCGAAAGCCCGGTCAGCTCCAGGGCCTTGGCGTTGGCGTCCAGAACCACGCCGGTGGCTTCATCGAGCACCAAAACACCGGCGCTCACGGCCTGTAAAAGCGGCGTTGTCACGATTTTTTCCCTTGTCCCGGCGCGGCGCGGCGCATTTTTCGCAGGCCGGCGGAGACGGCCGGCGGCGATGCCGCGTTGTAACGCGACGCAACACCGGAGGCAACCGGGACACCGGGACGCCGGCCCGGGATCATTTTGCTGCCCGGGCTTCGCCTATATTGCGTTGCAGGCGGAAACCGGCTAGGTTTCGCCCTGAATCCTCTTGTTATTTTCACCATCCTCGCGAGGGAATCCGTCCGCCATGGCCGTAGACAACAAGCAAAAAAACAAAGCCACGCCTGCCGGCCGCCTTCTCGATCTCATCCGGGGCCCGAAGCCCGACCGGGACAAACTGATTTTCAAGACCGAAAACGAGCAGGCCGAGGCCGGCCCTGCGCCGGCAGGCGCAAAGTCCGGCGGCAACGGCGGCAATGGCGGTGTTTGCCGCATCGACATCAATCAAAAACTCTTCAGCCGCATGCAGTACGCCCTGGACATGATCTGGGGCAACGTCCTGCTCGCCCACGGCAAATCTCCCCGCAGCGTCATCCTGAGCGGCTCGGCGCCCGGGGAGGGGGTCTCGCTGTTGGCCCAAAGTCTGAGCCTGCACCTGGCCATGGAATACGGCAGCCGGATTTTGTACGTCAACGCCGCCGGCAAGGGCAAAAACAGCTGGCCTCCGGACGAGTCCCTGGCCCACGGCGGGCTGGTGGACGTCCTGTTCGAGGGCGGCGACATCTCCTCGGCCATCATGCAAAGCAGCGTGCCCGGCCTGTCGGTTTTGCCCTACGGCGGCGCCCAGGTGAAACACGCCCAGGCTCTGCTCATCCAGCGGCCCGGCGGACTGGAAAACTTCGTCGCGTATTCCCGGGATCATTTCGACTGCATCATCTGCAACGGCAAATCCGTGCTCACGGCTCCCTGGACGGTGTCCATCGCCAAACACATGGACATGGTGATTCTCGTATGCCGTTACGCCCATTCAAGGCGCGAGGTCGTCAACCGCGCCATCGAAACCTTCGCCGCCGGAGGCGCCAAGGTCGACGGCCTGATTTTGAACGACAGACACTTCCCCATTCCCCCGGCCATCTACAAAAGAATGAAATAGACCGCGCCCGGCCCCGAGAATGGTTCCGAACACCGCCCTGCACGTCATCGACGCCCTCAATACCGGCGGCGCCCAGGAACTCCTGGCGCTGCTTGCCAAATGGGCGCCGCCCGGCCGAAGCATGGCGGTCTGCGTCCTGCAGCCGCGCCTGGACGTCAAGGCCCGCCTGGAGGCCAACGGCGTGGCGGTCTATCCCCTGAACCGGCCCAGACCCTCCATCTTCTCCCCCTTTCGTTTTCTGGCCTATATCGCGCTCAACCTGCGCGACATCGCCCGCCTGAAAAAGAAGCTCGGCGCGGACATCGTCCATTGCCATCTCTCGGACTCGGAATTCCTCGGCATCCTGGCCGGCCGGGCGGCCGGAGCGCGCAAGGTGTCGATGACCTTCCACACGCCCGCGCTGCTGCCCGAACGCCCGCGGGCCGACAGGCGCGTCCTCCCTCGCGACCGGCGCGACCTTCGCGACCGGCGCGACCGGCCTGGCCGGCCTGGCCGGCGCGGCTGGCTGGAGTGGCTGAGCGACCGGCGCGCCTGGCTGAACGACCGGCGCGGGCGGCTTATCAACCGGTTGCGCAACCGGCTGCGCGACCGGCTGCGCATCCTGACCATGCGTCTGATCTATCGCCGGGCCGACGCGGTGGTCGCGGTTTCGGCGCAGACCCGGGACGCCCTGCGCGACGTGGTCGGAATCGCGCCCGAGCGCCTGTTTCATATTCCCAACGGCGTGGATTGCGACGACCTTGGCTCGCGCACGCCGCCGGAAGCGCTGCGCCGCGAACTGGGCCTTTCCCCCGCCGACCGGGTCATTCTCAATTTGGGCCGCCTGGTGCCGCTCAAGGGCCAGATTTACGTCATCCGGGCCCTGGCCGAACTCGCCGGGACCCATCCGGACCTGAAGCTGCTCATCGCCGGGGACGGTCCGGAAGAGAGCGCGCTGGCCGGCGAAATCGACCGGCTCGGACTTGGCGGCCGGGCCTTCCTGCTCGGCGCGCGCCTGGACGCGCCCGATCTTCTGGCCATAAGCGACCTGGTGGTCGGGGCCTCTTTGTGGGAGGGCACGTCGCTGGCCCTGATGGAAGCCATGGCCGCGGGCAAGCCCCTGGCGGTCTCGGACATCCCCGGCAACCGCGAACTGCTTACGGACGGCGCCGACGCCCTCATGTTCGCGCCGGCCGACGCCTCCTCACTGGCCGCCGCCGCCGGCCGCCTGCTGAGCGACCCCGCCCTGGCCGAACGCCTGGCCCGGGCCGCCCAGGCCAAGGCCCGCGAAACCTTCGACATCCGGCGCGTGGTCGCGGCCTACGAGGCCCTGTGGACGTAAACGGCCGCCATGCCGGCCCGCTTGTGGCCGTGACCGGAACGCGCGGCATTCCCGCCAGCTGGGGCGGCGTCGAGCGCCAGTGCGAAGAACTCTATTCCCGCCTGGCGGCGAGCGGGCAAAACGTCCTGGTTTACGCCCGCAAGGGCTACGTTCCGCCGGACGTGAAAACGCACCGGGGCGTGGCCGTCAGAACGCTGCCCGCCACGGCCTCCAAATACCTGGAAGCCTTTGTCCACACTTTTTTGTGCATCTTGGACATGGCCTTTCGCTCGCGCCCGGCGATCATCCACATCTACGGCCAGGGACCGTGCCTGTTTGCGCCCCTGGCGCGCCTGCTCATGCCCCGGGCCAAAATATTTTTCACTTGCGGCGGCCTGGACTGGCAGCGCCGCAAATGGCCCAAGCCCGCGGCCCGCGTCATCCGCCTGGGCGAATTTTTCTCGGCCAGGCTCACGCATTGCCGGGTGATGGTTTCCAAGGCCCTGGCCGATTATTACCGCGAGCGCTACGGGGTCGACTGCGCGACCATCGTAAACGGCGTGTCCGCTCCGGCGCCCGTCCCCTTGCCCGTCTCGGACGCGCTGCTTGCGACCATGGGCCTGGCGCCCCGGGGCTACCTGCTCTTCGTGGCCAGGCTGACGCCGGAAAAACGGGTAAAAGACATCATCGACGCCTTTTTGCGCTCCCCGCGCCCGGTCAAGCTGGCCCTGGTCGGCGACGACGCCTCGGGCGGGGACTATCTGCGCACGCTCGCCCAGGCCGCCGGAGGCGATTCCGGGGTGGTCTTCTGCGGCTACCGTTTCGGCGAGGAGCTGGCCGCCCTGTACGGGAACGCCCTGGCCTTCGTGACCGCCTCGGAACTCGAAGGCATGCCGCTTTCGCTGCTTGAGGCCATGAGCTACGGCTTGCCTTGCCTGGCCAGCGACTTGAAGCCCCATCTGGAAGTCCTGGGCGACGATTACCCCTGGCTCTTCCCGGTAGCCGGCGTCGACGCCCTGGGCGGCCTCATGGACACGGTCCTGGCCGCGCCGGCCGGGGTCTTGACCGAACGGGGCCTGGCCTGCAAGAACAGGGTAACGCAAAATTTCAGCTGGGACACGGCCGCGGCCTCGCTTGCGCGCCTCTACGGCGAGGCGTTGTCCGGCCGGCCTTGCCGGTTGTAAGGAGCTTCGACATGGCTTCAGCGCATCTGCCCGCGGCCAGGGGCTATATCCTGGCCGTCGCCGCGACCCTTCTGGCCATGCACGTCCTTCTCCTGGCCAACCTGCCCATGCTTTTCCACGGGCTTTTTTAGCCTCGCAAAGACCTGGTCCGGACAACCGGCCGCGCCGCCAAACCGCCATCCAGAGGAGAGACCGACCATGAACCGCTCTGCACGCATCCTGACGGCACGTTCGCTCGGCGCGGCCCTCCTGACTTTTATGCTGTGCTTTCAGGCGACCGGCGCGACCGGTGGACCCGGCGCAGCCGGGGCTTCCGGGCCGACTGGACCGGCCGGGGCGGCCCCGGCCGGCGGCATCAACGATTGGCGCCTGATCCCCGCCGGATACGGCGGCGGCGGCCGTTTCACCGCCCTGGCCCTGGACCCGTCGAGCCCGGACCGGCTGGTGGTCGGCTCGGACGTGGCCGGTTATTTCATCCCGGGGCCGGACGGCCGGGAATTCATGCTCCGGGGCAAGGAGCTCGGCGGCCTGGCCGTGTCCGCCCTGGCCTTTGATCCGGGGCATCCGGGCGTCGTGGCCGTGCAGTGCGACGCCGGCCTCTATCTCAGCCGCGACGGCGGCAAGACGGCGACGCTGCTCAACGCCAAGCTCGGCTACGCCTCGCGCTTTTTCGGCGGCAAGCTCCTGCTCTTCGCCGGACCGGCGCTGATCGTGGCCACGGATACGAAGGGAGTCTTCAGCCAGAAATGGGAAACTCCGGGCGCGCCCGAGACGCCCATTCCCGGCCTTGAGGGCATAAAGGTCAACAGCCTGGCCATGTGGGCGGGCGCGCTGTTCGCGGCCACCGACAAAGGCGTCTACCGCGTTCAGGACAACCGCTTCGTCCCGGCCGGCGCGGGCCTGTCCCCGGAACACATGCTGGTCTCGGACCTGGCCGCCGACCCCAAATCCGGCCTGTTCGCCGTTGTCCGCGACGAGGGGCTGGTGCGCTTTGATCCGGCCAAGAACGCCTGGACCAAGCCCGGTCCGTCTCCGGCCAAAAGCGGCGACAAGCCCATCGAATTCAAAGCCCTGGGCCTGGACCCGGCCAAGCCCGGACGCGTCTTCATGGCCACCGATCCGAGCTATTGGCCGAACCAGCTCTTTATTTCCGAGGATTCCGGCGCGACCTGGACCGTGGCCGCCAACTTCGCCCTGGCTAAAGACGCCCCGCCCAACTGGACAAAAGGCCTGGAATCCGTGGAAGCGATCGCGTTCTCGCAAAACGGCGAAAACGTATACGTTTCGGATTGGTGGAACGTCTGGCGCTCAAGCGACGGCGGCGCGAGCTTCACCCAGCTCCACAAGGGGCTGCAAAACACCGTGGTCAACGCCCTGGCCTTTCATCCGGACAAACCCGAGACCATCCTCATGGGCACGGCCGACAATGGAATCATGCGCTCCACCGACGGCGGCGCGACCTGGGCCCGGTCCATGAGCGGCGTGGACGACGGCGACGCCATGGCCGTGCGCTTCGCAAAGAACGATCCCCAAAAGGCCTATTTCCTGTTTTCCCCGTGGAACAAGCCGAAAAACCCGGACTCGGCCGTTTTTTTCCTCTGTAAGAGCCTGGACGCCGGGGCCACCTGGAAAACCCTGACCTTCACCGTCGCGGCCAGGAAACTGGCGCCCTACGCCGACGGCAGGCCGACCGCCCTGCGCATCGATCCCCGCGACGAGGACGTCGTCTATGTCGGCTCCAACGGCCATGGCCTGTACCGGGTCAACACCGCGCTTCTGGCCGAGGGCAAGGCCAAGGAAGCCGTGGAGAACGTCGGCTCCGGGCTGCCCCTGCCCAATTTCCCCAACGCCGACAGCCTGCTCATCGCCCCGGACAACCCGAACAAGCTCTACGCCTCGACGCTTGGCGGGGGCGTCTGGACCAGCGAAAACGCCGGCCGCTCCTGGCTGCCCGCCTCGCCCCGCTGGAACTTCACCTTCGGGCTCGCCGCCGACCCGAGCAAGCCCGGCCGGGTGTTCGCCGGGGTCAGTGAAAAGCGCCTGGTGGTCACGGAAGACGGCGGGCGCGCCTGGAAGGAAATCGTGCTCCCCGGAGAGCGTCCGGCCTACGTCGCCACCCAGGTCGTGGCCGTGGACCCGGCCAACGCGGACATCGTCTACGCCGGGACCTCGGCGTACGATCTCAAGGCCGCCGACGGTCTCTACGTGAGCCTCGACGGCGGAAAATCCTTCGCCCAGATCCATTCGGAGCTGCCCCGGGCCAATATCACCTGCCTGGCCCCGGCCCCCGGCGGCCCGCTGGTCGGCGCCAACGGGCTGTGCATCTTCCGGTTGAAGGAAAAACCGTGAGGCTCTTGCTGGCCAACAAGTATTTCTTTCCCAACGGCGGCACGGAGATCTATCTGCGCATCCTGCTGGACGAGCTGCCCAAGCTCGGCCACGAATGCGTGCCCTTCGCCGTTGCCTACCAAGGCGACTGGCCAAGCCCCTACGCCAAGTATTTCCTCCCCTCCCCGGCCGGCCCGGGCGCGCCGAGGCTTGAGCAGATGCGGCTCACCCCGGGCCGGATGCTCGCCCTGCTCGACCGCTCGATCTATTCCCTGGCCGCGCAAAAATGCCTGCGCCGCCTGCTTGACGAAACCGGGCCGGTGGACGCGGCCCTGGTCATCAACATCTACAACTACATGTCGCCGAGCATCCTGCCGGTGCTGACCAGGCGGGGCGCGCCCATCGCCATGCTGGTCGGCGACTACAACCTGATGTGTCCCAGCTACCAGTTCCTGCGCGACAACAAGCCCTGTTTTTTGTGCCAGAAAGGCGCCTACGCAAACGGCCTGCGCTACCGTTGCGTCAAGGGCTCGCTCGCGGCTTCGGCGGTGCGCGTCGTCTCCATGTACGTCCAGCGGCTGCTTGGGCTCTGGAATCTGGTGGACCTCTTTCTCACCCCCTGCGCCTTCATGCGCGAGCGCCTGGCCGAGGCCGGCATCCCGGAGAAAAAACTCCGGCTCGTACGCTACCCGGTGCGCGCCGTTGTCCGGGACACCCCGGAGCCCAAGGGAAATTACCTCCTGTCCTTTGGCCGCATTTCCGCCGAAAAAGGCTTGGACGTCCTGATCGACGCCTACCAAATGGCCGCGCCGGACGCCGACCTGGTCGTCCTGGGCCGCGACTACGACGGGGAGCTTGGGCGCTTAAAAGCCCGCATCCGGCCCGAATTCGCCTCGCGCATCCGCTTTCCGGGATTCGCCTCGGGCGACGAGCTCTCGCGGATCATTTCCGGGGCGCAGCTCACCGTCGTGCCCAGCCGCTGGCACGACAACGCCCCCTTGAGCGTCTACGAAAGCATGCTGCACGGCACGCCGGTGGCGGGCGCGGCCATGGGCGGCATCCCGGAGCAGATCCGCGATGGCGTGGACGGCGCCCTGTTCGCCCCGGAATCGGCCTCGGACCTGGCCGGAACCCTGACCCGCCTGCTCGCCGACCGCGAGCGCCTGGCCGCCATGGGCCGGGCCGGACGCGAGCGCGTGCTCGCGCAGAACGATCCGGCGGCCCACGCCGCCGCGCTGGCGGACATCCTCGCGTCTCTGGCGGAGGGAAAGAACCGATGACGCAAACGCCGGTCACCTTGGGAATTTTGGCTTCGTCGCTGCACGTGGGCGGGGCCGAGCAACTGCTGCTCGAATTTTTGCGCCGCCTGGACCGGGCCAAATTCACGCCCAGGCTCTATCTGCTGCGCGAACTCGGTCCGGTGGGCGATGAAATCAAGGCGCTCGGAGTCGCCTGCCGGGCCGAGATCCAGGGCAGGGACTGGGGGTTGATCGTCCCGGTCAAGCTGGCGAGCCTTTTCGCCCTGGACAAGGTCCGCGTCCTGATGCTGGTCAACCACCGCAACGCCCTGGCCTACGGCGTGCCCGCGGCCAAGCTGGCCCGGGTCAAGGCGGTGGTCAACTGGGAGAACGAGACCTTCAAGCGCTACCGCTTTAACGGCGCGTTCATGGCCCTGCGCCGGTTGCTCACGCCCGGCGTCGACGCCTTCGTGGCCGCCGCCAGGGGGCACGCCAACTACCTCGTGGAACGCGAGCGCGTCCCGGCCCGCAAAGTCCTGCCCATCGTCAACGCCGTGGACCCGTCGCGTTTTCGCTCGCCCCTGACGCGCGAGCAGGCCAAGGAAAAACTGGGCGTCCCGCCAGGGCGCAAAACGGCCGGCATCCTGGCCGTGCTGCGACCCGACAAGGCCCACGATCTCTTCCTGCGGGCCGCCGCCAGGGTGGTTGGCGCAATCGACGCCCACTTCCTGGTCATCGGCGACGGACCGCTGCGCCAGAACCTGGAGGACCTGGCCCGCGAACTTGGCATCCACGACCGGGTGAGCTTTCTGGGCTTTCGGCGCGAGGGCCTGCCGGACGTGCTGGCGGCCCTGGACCTGGTCTGCCTGTCCTCCAAGCCGATGCAGGAGACGCTCTCGGTCGCCGCCCTGGAAGCCATGTCCACCGGCATTCCCATGCTCGCGACCCGGGTCGGCTTCATGGAGGAGATCGTCATTCCCGGCGAGACCGGCCTGCTGGTCGACTCCGGCGACTTGGACGGCTACGCCGGCGCCCTGCGGCGGCTTCTAAGCGACGACGAAGCCAGGCTGGCCATGGGACGGCGCGCCAAAGAACTGGTGCTGAGCCGGCACACCTTGGACGCCATGGCGCGCGGCTTCGAGGAACTCTTTGCGACCCTGCTTGGGCCATCGCCGGACCTCGCCCGCCTGCGGGGGCCGGAGGCGCTCAGGCTGTGTCTGATTGTCAGCTGGCCGGAACTGGGGCAGTGGCGGCTTTTGCAGAATCTCCGGGCCCGCGTAAACAAGGTGGACGTCATCTGCCCGGCGCCCCGCGGCCCGAGAGCGCCCGTCGCGCTGCGCTCCGCCTTGCAGGCGCTTTGCGCGCTGACGCGGCTTGGCGGCTACAACCTTATGGTCTCCTGGTCCACCAACCAGGGCGTTTGTCTCGGCCTCGCCCTGCGCTTTGTTCCGCGCGCCCTGCGGCCTGAGCACATCTGCCGCGACTTCCATTTCGACCCGACGCGCTCCGACACGCGCTATCGCCTGAAACTGGCGCTTTTGCGCCTGGCCTTGCCGGGAATCGACCGGTTCTGGTGCACGTCGAGGAGCGAATGCGCCGTCTACGCCAAGCGGCTCGGCCTCGCTCCCGAACGCCTGTCCTTTTATCCGGACGAACCGCACGGCGAACTGATCGACCGCCCGCGCACCAGGCCGGGGGACTACGTCCTGGCCTACGGCAACAGCGACCGGGACTACCAGGCGGTGCTGCGCGCGGCCCAAGACCTCGCGGCGCCGGCGGTCATCCTGACCCAGGCTTACGCCCTGGACGGCCCCCTGCCGGCAAACGTCCGGGTCATCCGCGACCGGCTGGACAACGAGGCCTTGGCCCGGCTGATCGAGGGGGCGGCGGTCGTGGTCGTGCCCACGGTGAAAAGGGAGCTGGCCGCCGGCCAAAACGTCATGCTCGAAGCCATGAGCCTTTCGCGGCCGGTGGTCGCCGCAGCCAACGTGGCCACGGTCGAATATTCCGAGGAAGGCGATGCGGCGTATTTCTACGAACCTGGCGACGACCGCGAACTCCTGGCAAAACTCGCCAAGCTCTTCGCCGACCCGGACCAGGCCGCCGCCATGGGCGAACGCGGCTTCGCGGCCGCGCGCCGGCTGCTCGACGATCATTGGAAGATCTTCCTGTCGCTGGCGGCCAAGGGGCGTTAGACGTTCTCCCCGGCGGGAAACCTCGCGCAAGGAGCGAAAAGTCTACAGCCTGTATGCGTACAGAGTGTCCCGGATATCCGGCCTTGGGTCGGCGTCGCGGGTGAGAACCCGGAAATTATTTTCTTTCAGAAAATGCGCGACGAGCTCTTTTGTTCTCATGGATTCGTCTTTGTATGCATCGGCAAGAAAGTCGTGGCAACAAATACATGCTTCTTGCACAATCTTGATGGACGCGCTCATTCCGTCGATCGCATATCTTTCAAACCCTTCGATATTCATTTTTAAAAAGTTGATTATACTTATATTGTTTTCCGAGACAAACTCATCTAAAGATATACCGTTCACATTATCCCGAGTTGCTTCGGTTCCGGACACCCTGTTGGCCACATGAGCTTCCGAGTCTTCCGCGTACAAGGCGCGTTTTTTATCAGCGATTGCACAATTGCATATATTGACATTCGTAATTTTATTCAAATGTATATTTAGATCAAGGTACCAAAAGGTATGCGGAGAGGCCTCAATGGAAAAAACCTTGCCGGTTTCGCCGGTCATCCTGGAAAAATACATCGCTTCGTATCCGAGTCCGGCGCCGATATCCAGGATGACATTGCCCGGTTTGACGCGGTAATGGAGAAGGTACGAATCCTCGACTTGGGAAAACAATTCATCTTGTGTTTGCAGGCAAATGTGCGGATCGGCGATGCGCCAGCCGTCCTGTCTGGTTATCCAGGCGTTGGAATCATGGGAGACCCAGCACGGTCTTTTATTCCTGAACGTTCCATAGACGCTGGCCAAAAAACCGACCAGTCTTTTGTTTTTCATATTTTTTATTCTATTGCCGAGGCCAGTAAAAAGATGAGTCATTTTCTTTCCTCAACGTATTACTCAGAGCATGAAGCCTCTCGCTCTATACTGCCAGCAATAAGTCCGCCGGGCCAACGGCGGGGCCTTGAAGCGTTGGAGACGAGCCGCGCCGCTTGATGACGCGAAAAGGGCCGCTGGCCCCCAAATACCGGTATGCTCCGCCCGAGACAAGCATATTGACACCTTTCCCCGGATTTTCATATGAAATTTCAATTCCTCAAGTCGTGGACCGGCGAAGATGAACGTCTTGCGCTGCCGGCGAACGAGAACGCAGGCCGGATTCGCCTGACGGACCGATTTTTCCCGGGCGGCCGTTTGGATGCGAGGCGCATATAAATGGGAGCGGAAAATGTCTTCCTTTTTGCGCCCCCAGTAATACAATGAGCTCTACTTTCATTGACGCCATACAAACCCATAGAACCCGATGCATATCGACTTTATTGACGTCAAGTCAAATATTGAAAAAATAGAATCATTGTGGAACGAGTATTGCCTGTCGAGCGACCATTCCTATTTTATGTCTCCCGGCTGGATACATGCCTGGATCGAGTGTTTTAGTGCTGGAGAACAATTTCAATTGATGACAATAAAAAATGGGACATCTCCCATTTATGCGACAATCGTCAACTTCAAACGACAATTTCGGGGGGGAATTTTCCCGTCACGAGTTTTGAATATAAATTGTACCGGTGATTATGAAAAAGATAGCGTTTGCATAGAATACAATCATTTTCTTCAACTTGGCGACGACAGTTTCGATATCAACGAATTTCTGAAATCCATCGATACGCCGTGGGATGAAATATATATCCCTGGAATGTGCCTGGACCGCAACCCCGGAAAAGCGATCCGGGAGTGCGACCAGGACTGGGTGATATACGACTACGACAAACCGAACTTTTCCGTCGATCTCTGCGTCATTCCACAAGAACGAACCGGATACGTCGATTCGCTTTCCAAAAGCACGCGAAATCATATCCGCAGAACGATCAAATTTTACGACGCCGTCGGCGAAATCAAACTGCGCCGGGCCGCCTCGATCGAAGAGGCGCTTGGCATGCTCGCGGATTTGATTGAACTGAAAAAGATTATTTTGAGCAAAAGAAATGGCGCCTCGTCCTTGAATGAACATTTTGTCAAACACTCTACCGCGCTTATCCGAAACAGATTTGAGACCGGTGAAATACAGATGCTGAAAATACAAGCCGGGGACCAGGTCATTGGTTACATCTACAACTTGGTTTACCATGGTCATGTTTATTTTTATCAAAGCGGATTTCACTATGAGAGAGACAACAAGGCGAGCCCGGGGATGCTGGCCAATGCCGAAGCGATTGTGTACAATGCCCGACTTGGGAACAAGGTTTACGATTTTTTGGCGGGAGAAGAACGTTACAAGGAATGTTTCGCCAATCAAAGAAGCTCGATGCTTTGGGTTCGGATACTCAAGCCTTCGATAAAAAACTGGGCGATGAAAACGTTGCGCAATGCGCGGGAGCGCATGCGTTCAAGCGGCAAGAAATAGCGTATGCCGGCATTCATCGCCGATATGGCCGCCGTTCCGGGCAGCCTCTTGTGTTCATCGTCAACCGGCCCTGAATGAACCCGGGGCTCTTCTTGGATCGTCCCATGGCCAAACGCAACATCCTCCGGTTTCGGATCGTCATGGTCCTGGCCCTGTTCGCCGGCCTTTGGCCGGCCCAGGCGGCGGCCCAGGATATCCTGAGCGACCGGGAAGAATCCTCCAAGCAATACCTGGTGCAACTCGACGGCAGCGTGGGCATCGACAATTTTTCCAACACCAAGGCCATCTTGACCCTCGCCCCTTCGCCCGAGGGCGCCCAAAACACCTACGTGCTCACCGTGTCCGGCTGGCCAAGGGACAACGGCCTAAACACCTTCGTCTGGGTTTCCGACGATACGCTCATGACCGACGTCTCCTCCATGGTCGTCTGCCGGGTGGTCGATTCCGCCTTCAAACAGGCGAACATCCATTTCTATTACCTGTCGCCCAGGCTTTTACGGGCCGCCACCGTCACGCAACACGAAAAAGAAGACATCAGGCAGGCCCGCAAGGTCGCCCTGCCCACTCGGATCGCGGCCAATGCCGGGGAATTGTCCCTCAATTTCATGGGCGGCGCCGTCACCGGCCGAGTCTGGATAACCGGATACGACCCCGTCGGCCGCGCTTTCGTGCATTACCAGGCCAACATCCAGGGCGAACTCAGCCGGGGACTGCAATCGACGCACAGTGTCGGGAAGCGCGATTAGCCCGGCTTTTCCGAGCGAGCGCGGGGCTCATGACGATGAAAAGCAATATTTCAATGATATAATATGGTTGGAAGACTAGCGCTTCACCTCAATTGTCCTTCGGGCTTGCATGACAAAATGATGATGGTGTACGGGTAGCGAGTGGCGTCAATCGCGCAACGCATCCGTGCAAGGGGGAAACCATGATCGGCGAGCGTAAATTCGCCCAGCGCATCAAAAAACTGCGCAAGAACCTGGGGCTGAGCATCGAGGATTTGGCTGCGCGCACCGGGCTCGACGCAGAGTACCTGGAGGCCTTGGAGCACGGCGCGGTGAGCCCGGCGCTTGGCCCGTTGCTCAAGGTCTCGCGCGGACTCGGGACCAGGCTCGGAACGCTCATCGACGACGAGTTCGGCTCCGATGTCTGCGTCTGCCGGAGGGCTGACCGCTCCACGGGCGACGACACTCTGCGCAAGGCGCGCAAGGCGCGCCATGCGCTTGCCTTCCATTCGCTCGGCGCGGGCAAGATCGACCGCCACATGGAGCCGTTTTACATCGAGATCGAACCCGACGACGCCTCGGTTCCGAAGACCCTGTCGGGCCACGAGGGCGAGGAATTCATCGTGGTCATCTCGGGTACGGTGGAAATCGTCCTGGGCCAGGAGCGATACCTGCTCGGTCCGGGCGACAGCATCTATTTCAATTCCGTCGTGCCCCACCATGTCGGCGCGGCCGGGCCGGCCAAGGCCTCTATCCACGCCGTGATCTATTTCCCGGCCTGAGCGCGGCGCATCGCCAAAGAGGGGACAATGGAAACCTTCGCCATCAAAGACATTACTCTAGGACAAATGCTGGACGCCACCGTGGCCGCCCATCCGGACGGCGAGGCCCTGGTCTACGTCGACCGGGATTACCGTTTGACCTGGCGGCAATTCGCCGAGCAGGTGGACGGCCTGGCCAAGGGGCTTTTGGCCTTGGGCGTGCAGCGGGGCGAAAAGGTGGCCGTCTGGGCCACCAACGTGCCGCACTGGATCGCCTTGCAGTTCGCCACGGCCAAGATCGGGGCCGTTTTACTGACCGTCAACACCAGTTACAAACGCAACGAGCTGAAATTTTTGCTCCAAAATTCCGAGGCCGAAAACATCTTCCTGATCGACGGCTACCGCGACTCGGACTATATCCAGATTCTCTACGACCTGGCGCCGGAACTGCGCAGCCAGGAACGCGGGCGCATCGTCAGCGAGACCTTCCCGCATTTGAAACGGGTCTTGTTTTTGGGCCAGGAAAAGCACCGGGGCATGTACTCGGTCCCGGAAATCACCGGCCTTGCCCGTACGGTCCCGGAGCCGCAATATCTCGCCCGCCAGGCGAGCCTCTCCCCTGACGACGTGGTGAACATGCAATACACCTCGGGCACCACCGGGTTTCCCAAGGGGGTCATGCTCAGCCACCGCAGCATCGCCAACAACGGGTTTTGGATCGGCGAACGCCAGCGCTTCACCGAAAAGGACCGCCTGTGCCTGACGGTGCCCTTGTTCCATTGTTTCGGCTGCGTCCTTGGCGTACTGGCGGCGGTCTCGCACGGCACGGCCATGGTGGTGCTTGAGACCTTCAATCCCGTTCAGGCGATGACCTCGGTGGAGGAAGAGCGCTGCACGGCGCTCTACGGCGTGCCCACGATGTTCATCGCCATGCTGGAGCACAAGCTCTTTTCCAAGTTCGACTTCTCCTCGCTGCGCACCGGCATCATGGCCGGTTCGCCCTGCCCGGTGCACACCATGCGCCAGGCGATCGAGTCGATGTATCTGCGCGAGATCACCATCTGCTACGGCCTGACCGAAAACTCGCCGGTGATGACCCAGACCACGCCCGACGACGAATTCCGCTACCGGGTCGAAAGCGTGGGCCGGCCCATGCCCGGCATCGAGGTCAAGGTGGCTGCTCCGGAGACGGGCGAGGAGCTGCCGCGCGGGAACCAGGGCGAAGTGCTTTGCCGGGGCTATTCCCTCATGAAGGGGTACTACAACAATCCCGAGGCCACGGCCAAAGCCATCGACGCGGACGGCTGGCTGCATTCCGGCGACCTGGGGGTGATGGATGCAAACGACTACCTCTCCATCACCGGCCGGCTCAAAGACATGATCATCCGGGGCGGGGAAAACATCTATCCCCGCGAGATCGAGGAATTTTTGCACACCATGCAAGGCGTCGCCGACGTCCAGGTCGTCGGCGTGCAAAGCCACAAATACGGCGAGGAAGTCGGGGCGTTCATCGTGCGCAAGGCTGGGGCGGAAATAACCGAGGCGGACGTGCGCGACTATTGCCGGGGGCAGATCGCCTGGCACAAGATCCCGAAATACGTGGCCTTTGTGGACGCTTATCCCATGACGGCCAGCGGCAAGGTGCAAAAGTACAAATTGCGCGAGGAGGCGGCCCTCCTGTTTCCCGAGGCCATGGACCCGGCCGCGAAATAGGCCCGCCTCCGTTTTTTCGGATCGCCTGGCGGTCTACGGGCTTTTTGAGGCTGCGGATGCAAGTCTGCGGCCTTTTTCGCGAACATGGCCTCTTGGCGCGGCGGCCGCCGCCCGGCCGCTCAGGCCAAGGCCACGCGCACCGGTGCGTCGGCGAACGCCCCGGCGAACCGAGCCGGGGCAATTTCCCTGCCGCCGCGTTCGATCCCGGACACGCAGGCCGCAAATCCTTGCGGATCTCCGGCCCGGACCGAATCCAGCGCCTCGCCCGGCACGGCAAAGCCCAGACGCAGGATGCTTGCGGCCGTTTCCCGGGCGACCAGATTGAAGAGCTTCAATGTCAACGTCCCGGGGACCGGCTGCATCGGCCCCTGCCCGGGACGATACGAAATATCCGCGCGAAATTCCGCCAACGGACTGCCCCGGTTCAGGCTGGCTCCGGCCAGACCCGGGGCGGCCATGCCCAGCGCCAAATGGCAGCCTTCGGTGATCGCCGCCCGGTTGAGGTCGTCCACCGGGCGGCCGTCGAGAAAGACCGAGCCGATCCGCTCGCGGATATACTCCGGATCAAACCTCGCCGCGTTCACGAGAAAGTCCATCGCGCTCACGTTCACCGTCGCCCGGACGACGACCCCCCGGCGCAGCAAGGGAAGCCAGAACTCGACCGGATGCGGCCTGGCTTTGACCAGCACAACGGGGTTTTCCTTCATGAAGAAGAATGTATTTTTTTGAGTCGTTTTTGGCAATACATTCCTTTCCATTCTAATATTTTAAAAAAACACCGAAGATCGCAATGCTTTCGGTCGGAATTTTTATCTATGCTTTTATTGACACAATAAACTCCCTGATCTTCTCTACTTTCCGACAAGTATGTTTTTAACGGCATAATAAAAATACGTTTGACTCCGGCTCGCACAGGCATTATTTTCAACAATAATTTGGAAAATATACAGCACTGCAATCCGCAAAGGAGCAACGCCATGAAAATATTACGCATCAATACGCGCACGCGGGAGCATCGCTTCGAGGAATTGGGCAAATACGCCGGCCTGGGCGGCCGGGCCTTGACCTCGCGCCTGGTTTTAAGCGAGGTCCCGGCCGACTGCCATCCGCTCGCGGCGGCCAACAAGCTCGTTGCCGCGGCGGGCATCCTGACCGGCTCGGTGGCGGCCAATTCCGGGCGCATTTCGGTCGGGGCCAAGTCGCCTCTCACCGGCACGATCAAGGAATCCAACTCGGGCGGCATGTTCGCCCAGAAACTGGCCAGGCTGGGCATTTTGGCTGTCGTCCTGGAGGATTGCCCACCCAAGGACGCGCCGCCGGTCAATATTTGCATCAACACGGACGGGGTGAGCGTCACGGACGCCTCGGCCTATGCCGGCAAGGGGACGTATGAGTGCATGGACAAGCTGCGCGCCGAGTTCGGCCAAAGGACCTGCGCCATGCTCATCGGTCCGGCCGGCGAACACCAGCGCCTGGCGGCTTCGATCCAGTTTTCCGATCCCGAGGGCCGGCCGGCCAGGGCGGCCGGGCGCGGCGGCCTGGGCGCGGTCATGGGCAGCAAGAAAATCAAGGCCGTGGTGCTCGACGACGCCGGCTGCGGGGTCGTTTCCCCGGCCGAACCGGAACGCTTCAAGGACGCGAACAAACGCTGGGTGGAAATTCTAAAGAGCCATCCGGTCACCGGGCAGGGCTTGCCGGCTTACGGCACCGCCATCCTGGTGAACATCATCAACGAGGCCGGAGCCCTGCCGACCAAGAATTTCCGCTTCGGCCGCTTTGAATTCGCCGCCGACATCAGCGGCGAGACCATCGCCGAAACCATCTCCAAGCGCGGCGGCAAAACCAAGGAAGGCTGCCATTCCGGTTGCGTCATCCAGTGTTCCCAAAGTTACCTGGACAAGGACGGCAAGTACCTGACCTCGGGCTTCGAGTACGAAACCATCTGGGCCATGGGAGCGAACTCGCTCATCAAGGACCTCGACGACATCGCCATGCTCGACCGCACCTGCGACGACCTGGGCCTGGACACCATCGAAATGGGCAACACCATCGCCGTGGCCATGGACGGCGGCGTCATCGCCTGGGGCGACGGCAAGGCGGCCATCGAACTGCTGCGCAAGGCCGGGACCAAGGACCCGCTCGGCGCAATCGTCGGCAACGGCTGCCGCTACATGGCCGAGGCCGTGGGCGTGACCCGGGTTCCCGTGGTCAAGGGCCAGTCCCTGCCGGCCTACGATCCTCGCGTGGTCAAGGGCATCGGCGTGACCTACGCCACCTCGACCATGGGCGCGGACCACACCGCCGGATACGCCGTGGCCCAGAACATCCTCAAGGTCGGCGGGGACGTCGATCCGCACTCCAAGGCCGGACAGGCCGAGTTGTCCAAAAATCTCCAGGTGGCCACCGCCGCCGTCGACAGCCTGGGACTGTGCTTGTTCGTGGCCTTCGCCATCCTAGACAACGACAAGGGCGTGCCGACCATCGCCGAGCTGGTTTCGAGCCTGACCGGCAAACCCTACGGAGTGGACGACGTGGTCGCGCTCGGCGCAGCCACGCTCAAAGACGAAATCGACTTCAACCGGGCGGCGGGATTCAACGCGCATCACGACCAGCTGCCCAGGTTTTTCAGCGAAGAGCCCTTGCCGCCCCACAACCTGACCTGGGACCTGACCGAAGAGGACCTGCGCGGCGCCTTGGTGAAATAGCGCGGCCCGGCAAAGCCGCCATGATCGCCCCGGGGCCGTCGTCCGCCCGTGCGGCCTCGGGGGGTTACGGTTGACTGCGGCCGTGGCCGGCCTTATTTTCGCCCCATGCGCGTCACTTTGAAATGCTTCGCCACCCTCGGCCGGTTCCAGCCCGAAAACGCGGCGGACTTTCCCCTGAAGCCGCCCGAAACCGTGGAGCGCCTCATCGCGCGCCTGGGCATCCCGGAAGAAGAGGTCGCCGTAGTGTTCGTCAACGGCGTCCACGCCCCGCGCGAAACGCTCCTGGCCGATGGCGACCGGGTCGGCCTGTTTCCGGCCGTCGGGGGCGGCTAGCGTGACCGAGGCGGAAATCGCCCGGGCTGTCGCCGCCCTGTCCCGTCCGGCTCCGGAGCCGTCGCCGTTTCGCTGCGCCGCCGGCCGCGCGCTTGAAGCTCTCGCCCGAAAGGCCAGAGTTCACGTCAAAGGCGTCGAGATCATCGCCCTGCGCAACGCGGTGGCGCCGGAAAGATACCTGCGCAACTTCGCCGGGTTCTCCTTTGAGGACCAGATCCGCTTGCTTGAGTCTCGCGCCGCGCTGCTTGGACTGGGAGGGCTGGGGGGACTGGCGCTGGAATTGCTGACGCGCTCCGGAACCGGGCGCATCCGCGCCGCCGACGGCGACGTCTTCGAGGAATCCAACCTCAATCGCCAGATACTCAGTTCCCCGGAGTCGCTTGGGCAATCCAAGGCCGAGGCGGCGGCGGTCCGGGCCGCGTCGCTCAATCCGGCCTGCGAGATCGAGGCTTGGCGTCGATTCGTGGACAGGGAGTCGGTTACGGCCTTTGTCCAAGACAGCCAGGTCGTAATCGACGCCCTGGGGGGCTTGCCCATGCGCCTGGAGCTGGCCGAGGCGGCGGCGGCGGCCCGCATCCCCCTGGTCACGGCCGCGGTGGCAGGGCAAACCGGCTGGGTGGCCGTGGTCGCGCCCGGTGCGGCAAGCCCGGCGGGCCTGATGGCCTCGGCCAAAGGCCAAAGCGCGGAAATCGTCTCGGGAACCCCGGCCCCGGCCGTGGGCGCGGCCGCGGCCATCATGGCCGGGGCAGCCCTGGACGTCTTGCGCGGACGGCGGCCGGCCCTGTGGGGCAAAATGCTGCTCTTTGATCTGGCCGACGCCGCCTTCGAGACGGTCCTGCTCTGATGATAAGCCGCAATCGGTTTTTTCCCCTCACGCGCGGCAAAGCAGCTCAAAACCCGTCTGCGGGTCGATGCGGCGCGCCATGTCCGTCCCGGCGATCTCCAGGATGACCACTTCGCCGATCTTCCAGATATCCACCCCGGCCCGCACGCAGCCGGTGACCGTGTCCTTGCCCCGGCCCAGGGCGGCGTGCATGTGTAATTTGGGCTGGCCCTTGGCGTCCGGAAAGATCGTGCCCACTGCGGCGGCCTCGTGAACGCCGTGGATTGCCTGCGTCATGGGCTCAGGCGGCATGACCGCGCCGTCTCGCGGTCCGGCAACGACGCGGCTGCCGTCGTCCGCGCCGCCGACGAGCGCGCAAAAGGCCTGGGAAACGCCGTGGGCGGCGGCGAAATCCTCGATAGAGCCGGGCAGCTTGTCGCCGTCGCCAAGGCGCAGTACGAAAACCCGGCCGATCGTTCCCTGGGAATATTGCATTGGACGGCTCCCCCGCGCCGGGCTTGGTTTGTCCTTGCCGCCCGGACGCTGTCCGATTAAAATATTTTTTCCCGATTGCGGCAAGAGCGAAACGAGTCCGGACCAGGGGAACGAAATGCGCATTCTGGCGATCGATTTGGGGACCAAACGGGTCGGACTCGCCCTGGCCGACGCCGGGACGCGCTTTGCCTATCCGCATGCGACCCTGGCGCGCGGAGCGCGGGCGAAGCTTTTCGAGGACATCGCGCGCATCGTGCGCGAGCAGGACGTGGGCGAGATCGTGGTCGGCCTGCCCCTGGCTTTGGACGGCGGCGAAACCCTGGGGTCGCGCCAGGCGCGCAATTTCGCGGACAGCCTCAGGCGCCGCCTGGATACGCCGTTGATCCTGGTGAACGAGGCTCTGACCAGCGAGGCGGCCAAGGACGATCTCGTCGCGGCGGGACGCAAAGGCGCCCGCCTCGCGGCCGTCCTCGACCAGCAGGCGGCGGTGCATATTTTGCAAACCTATTTCAGCCAGGCGCGGACCCGCTCATGAAGTATAAACTGCTCGCGGCCCTGCTTGTGGCCTTGGCCTTCGCCGCCACGGCCGTTTACCGCGTCCAGCAATTCTTGAACGTCCCCCCGGAAACACCGGGCCATGAGGTGACGATCGTCATCGAACCCGGCCAATCCTTCGAGCAGACCGCAAGGACGCTCCGGCAGGCCGGATTGATCGCCGACGAATTCAAGTTCAGGCTGCTCGCCCTGTACACCGGGCTCGGCTCCAGGATCAGGGCCGGGGAGTTCCTCCTGAACACGGGCCTGGTTCCGGCCAAAATCCTCGACATCCTGGCCAACACCCCGGGCGTCCTGCACCGTTTGTCCGTTCCCGAGGGTTTGACCCTGCGCCAGACGGCCAAGCTGGTGGAAGAGGCCGGGCTCGGAAGCGCCGTAAGTTTCGAGAGCGCGGCCGCCGATGCGCAACTGCTGGCCAAGTACGACATCGCGGCCAAAACCGCCGAAGGCTTCTTGTTTCCCCAGACGTACATGCTGACCCGCAAGCCCGGGGGCGACACGCGCTATGTGGTCGAGGCCATGCTGGCCGAATTCCGCAAACAGGCGAAGGCGATTTGGCCAGACGCGGCGCCGGCGGGCAAGGCCTTGGTCGAGACCGTGATTCTGGCCTCGATCGTGGAAAAGGAATCGGCCCTGCCCTCGGAGCGGCCCAAGGTGGCCGGGGTGTTCAAAAACCGCCTGGCCAAGGGCATGCTCCTGCAGACCGACCCCACGGTCATCTACGGCCTGGGCGAGGCCTACGACGGCAGCCTGCACCGAGCGCAACTCGACGATCCCGCCAATCCCTACAACACTTACAAGCGCCCCGGCCTGCCGCCCGGGCCGATCTGTTCTCCGGGGCGCGAGTCGCTCGCGGCCGCGAGCAATCCGGAAAAACACGCCTTGTACTACTTCGTCTCCAGGAAAGACGGCAGCCATTATTTCAGCGCCACCCTCGACGAGCACAACGACGCCGTGCGCCGCTTCCAATTGAACAAACAAGGCAGGGCCAATGCGCAGGACAGAAAAAGAGATAACCAGCCCCAGGCTGATTGAGGACATCCTCGCGCGGGGCGAACTGATGCGCCTGGGCCTGTGGGACGGACACAGGCCTTACGTCGTTCCGGTCAACTATGCTTACCAAGACGGCAGGATCTACCTGCATTCCTCGCGCGAAGGCAAAAAGGCCCGGGCCCTGGCCGCCCATCCGGATATCTGTTTCGAGGTGACCGTGGACGCGGTCGTGGTCCGCGAGCCCAAGCCCTGCGGCTTTACCGCCCATTTCAAATCCGTGATCGGCTACGGCCGGGCGGCCGTGGTCGAGGACGCGCGGGAAAAAAGACTGGGGCTTGCGCTGCTGATGAGCCACTACGGCAGCGATAAAAACGAATTCCCCCGCGAGATCGTGGACAAGACCCTGGTCGTGCGCATCGACATCGAGTCCATGACCGGCAAATGCTCGCCCGCGCCGGCCAAAGACGACGCCGGGAGCAGGCCGTGAGCGCGCGCGCGGTTTTCCGCCTGGGGCTTATGGCCCTGCTTCTGGCGATCGTCGGCTGCCTGCCCGGGACGCGCGAGACGCAGCTTGAGCCGGGCCGGGTCAGGGCGTATTTTTCTCCTCGCGGCGGGGCGCAAGAGGCGATCGTCGCGGAGATCGACCGCGCCGATAAGGAAATCCTGGTGCAGGCTTACACCTTCACCAACAAGGCCATCATCGCCGCCCTGCAGCGGGCGGCCAAGGCAGGCGTGGCCGTGCGCTTGATTTTGGACAAAAGTTGCGTCAGCGATCACGACGCCGGCCAGGCCAAGGCCGCACGCTCCATCGGACCGACCTTCATCGACGCCGAGCACGCCATTGCCCACAACAAAGTCATGATCATCGACGGAGTCCGGCTGATCACGGGCAGTTTCAATTTCACCAACGCCGCCGAGGACAAAAACGCCGAAAACCTCTTGATCCTGGACTCCCCGGAATTGGCCGCGATGTACCGGGACAACTGGAAGGCCCACCAGGCCCACAGCGAGCACTACAAATGACGGCCGCCGGGCGGGCCGGGCAACCGGGGTTGATTATTTACAAGGCCGGTCAAGAGGCGTAGGAAAATCGATGCGCGCGGGGCTTTACGGTCCAAAACGGACGGCTCGCGACCAGACTCACTAAACTCCAATGAAGGCGAAAAATCATGCATCTCCAAAAACGAGTTCTTGTGACCGGCGGTTCCGGATTTCTCGGCTCGCATCTGTGCGAACGCCTGGTCGCGGCCAACCACGACGTCATCTGCGTGGACAATTGCTTTACCGGTTCCAAGCAAAACATCCTGCATTTGATCGGGAAAAGCAATTTTGAATTTTTGCGCCACGACGTCACCTTCCCCCTCTACGCCGAGGTGGACGAGATTTACAATCTGGCCTGCCCGGCCTCGCCCATCCACTACCAGTTCGACCCGGTTCAGACGACCAAAACCAGCGTGCACGGCGCCATCAACATGCTGGGCCTGGCCAAACGGGTCAAAGCCAAGATCATGCAGGCCTCGACCTCTGAGGTCTACGGCGACCCGGCCGTGCATCCCCAGCCGGAGTCCTACTGGGGCAACGTCAACCCCATCGGCTCGCGCTCCTGCTACGACGAGGGCAAACGCTGCGCCGAAACCCTGTTCTTCGATTACCGCCGCCAGCACAAATTGCGCATCAAGGTCGCCCGGATTTTCAACACCTACGGTCCGCGCATGCACCCCAACGACGGCCGGGTGGTTTCCAATTTCATCGTCCAGGCCCTCAAGAACGAGCCGATCACGGTGTACGGCGAGGGTTTGCAGACCAGATCCTTCTGCTACGTGGACGATCTGGTCGAAGGATTCATCCGCTTGATGGGCACCAAGGACGAGTTCACCGGACCGGTCAACTTGGGCAATCCCGGCGAATTCACCATCCTTGAGCTGGCCGAGCTGGTCATCGAAATGATCGGCTCCAAATCCAAAATCGATCATTTGCCGCTGCCCTCGGACGATCCCAGGCAGCGCAAGCCCGACATCGCCCTGGCCAAAAAGGAACTCGGCTGGGAGCCGGCGATCAAACTGCGTGAGGGGCTGGTCAAGACCATCGCCTATTTCGACGAGTTTCTGAAAAGATCAAATTAAAGACGGGGATCGGCTGCTTGGCGCCGCGGCAGGTCTTGTGATCTATAAACGGGAGCGGAAAATACCTTCATTTTCTTGCTCCCGTTCGCCATTACGGCCCAGCCCATAGAGGGGGCCAACTGCGTCTGCCGCCGGGAACGAAAAACAGCGTACTTTCGTCCCCGGGAATCATTTTCAGTCGGACAAAAGGACGAAAGATTTCGCTTTATGGCTTCAATGCATACGTCTTCTCGCACCCGCAATATACTCTTCGCTGCTGTCCTTGCGCTGTTATGGGTTCGCCTTGTTTCGATCCCGACTTCCGCCCTCGATACGTCTCTCGACATTTCCAGCCAGGCCGCCGACGAGTACAGCTTTATACATCATTACCAGTGGGGCGCTGATATCATTCAAAATATCGGCCCTTTTGGATTTATCTTTTATGATGACCCTTACTATAGCAATCTCGTATTGAGCAAGATACTCGTCGGTTTTTTATTTTCAACAATATTGGTTATTTTATCTTACAATATTATAAAATATTCGAATCAGTTTAATATGTCACTTATTTTTTTCTGCACGCTTATTTTCGGAGCAATGCAGGACATAAAGCCATATTTGTTTTATATCTTGATAAATCATTACCTTCTGAAAAAATCAGAAAATCAGCGAAGTCAGCCGGTTGAATTTTTAATCATTTTATTTTCAGCGTTCATTTTTTATGCAAAGGGATTTTGCGTCGTTTTATCGTCCGTATCAATGGCGTTCTTCTGTATTCGCACGACAATTGAGAAAAAGTACGTAAAAACACTTTATATTGCATCGCTATACATTGTCATGCTAGGCTTTTTTGATCTTTTAGCCCATCAAGAATTGTCAAACTTCACCAGTTATATCAAAGGTGTATTTTCATTCGCGGATGCCTATGCATACGCCTTGGCAAAGTACGTTGTTCCCGGACAAGTACTCTTCATCGCAATTGCTGCAATTCTATTTGTCACACTTTTTTCATGTCGATTATTGTCATACGGGAAAATAGAGATACGTTATATATTATTTTTTCTTGTGAACACTTTAATGCTCTATATGGCCTTCAAGCATTCTTTTAATAGGGGAGAAAGCCGGTCCGATATATTTTTCAAATATTTTATCTTTTCAACGCCGATCGTACTTTTCTTCTCACATCCAGGAATTCCCTGGCCGATTCGGAAGTTCAATGAACGCAAGCTGATGCTGTATTTTTATGCTGCTCTATCAGGAATTTCGATTGCAGCGCTGTTTTTCTCATCTCATCATTCACTATTCTTCGATATTGCAGCCGATTTGCAAGCGAAAGCCCGGTTTTTCGCCTCGCCAGTGGACTATCTTGCCGGTCTGAAATCCGAGTTGAGCGACAATGAAATCAAAAATAGGTTGCCAGAGATCGCTCACATCATTGCAAACGAACCGGTGGATTATTGGGGCACTTCACCGGGAGTTGTATTGCTCAATGGCTTTCACTACCGGCCTCGCCCCATGCCCATCGCCTTTGCAGCCGCCAATGCCTATTTACAGGAAGCAAACCTGCGGTTTTTGTCCGATCCCGAGAGGAGTCCCCGATACTTCATCGTCCAAATGAATCCGCTCGACCAGCGCATCGCCTCGCAGGAGGATTCACTGGCGTTTTTATACCTTCTCTACAATTATCAGCCCATGATACATGAGAATAAGTACTTGCTCCTGCGACGGCGGGACAGCCTTGTCTTCCCGGAAATCGCCATGAACGGCGGTGAATTGACGTGCCGGATCAATATTCCTTTTATTTTTCCCCGGGTGACTCCCACCGATATTTGCATCGCAAAATTCAACGTCGAATTGAATTGGCTGGGAAAATTGTTTACGCTTCTTTATAAATCGCCCCAGATCGATTTACACTGGAAGACGAAAAGCGGAGCGGTCGGCGAATCCGGTCTCGTATTGACTACGGCAACAAACAAGTTCATGCTAAGTCCCATAATTTACTCAAATAGCAATTTTCTTGACGCGATGCATGCGAACGCGCCGGATCATCTCAACTTGTCCGAAGCCGAAGTGGAGTTATACACTCCGTATCCTGCATTTTTACTCTTTCGCGAAAAAGTAGTCATTGAGTATACTGCTGTTCCCGGGCCCGAGGCGATGCGCAACCAAGACATCCTGCAAGAATGGCCGGAGAAAACCAGTTCAAATGAACGATTTTCAGCAATATGGAGAACCCGGGAGAGAGAGGCCGGCTCAGGTCTCTTGCAAAGGAATCTTTCGGATGCGTAGTCCGGCTCAATCTCATTTCGCGCGATGCGCCATTGTTACAATCCACGCCGCCTTGGCCGGGCTGGTCATCGCTTTCTACGTCTGGACCTCGATTTCGGGCCGGCCGTCTGATTTTTCTCCCAACAATAAAGGGTACTACGGCAGGCTGTCCGAGGCTTTTTTGGCCGGGAGAACCTATTTTGAGGAACGTCCGCCCGAAGAGTTGAAAACCCTCAAAGACCCGTACGATCCGGCGCAGCGCAATCCCCGGATTGAAGGCTCGGCTGCCTATCTTCATGACGCAAGTTATTACAACGGCAAATATTACATCTATTTCGGCCCGGTTCCCTCGCTGGTCCTGGGCGCGCCGTTCAAACTGATCACCGGGCTCGATTTCAACGAATACCTGTTGCCGGCTGTTTTTTGCGCCTTAACCTATCTCGCGGGCATGCTGATCATTGTGCGCCTGCGCCGCGCCCTGGCGCCCAATGCGTCCAATCTGGCGGTCTTCGCCGCCTGCCTGGCCTATGGGCTCTGTGGAACGCAGCTTTTCATGCTGCGACGGCCCTCGGTGTATGAGGCTTCCATCGCGGCCGGGGTCTTTTTCACTTTGGCCGCCATCCTGACTCTTCTGCCCGTCGTTCTCTCCGTGACCACGTTTCGCAAAAAATTGGCAGGGTTGGTTTTGGGAAGTGTTTTCCTCGCCTTGGCGGTCGGCTCGCGGCAAAGCTATCTGTTGAGCATCCCGCCGGTCGCCTTGCTGTTGTGGGTCGCGCTTGGCGAAAAACGCCGCCCGGCCCAAGGCAAGCCGGGGCGGTTCGCCATGGCGGCGGCCTTCGTGCTGCCGGGGGCGGCGTTGATCGGCTGCTTGCTCATCTACAATTATGTCCGGTTCGATTCGCCCTTCAGCACCGGGCACGAATATCAGCTGACTTCACTCAAGGCCGATAGCTACGAGTTTCTCTCGCCGCGTTTTGTGCCGGCCAACCTATATCTCAACCTGTTTTTCCCCTTGCGCCTGGAAGCCGATTTTCCCTACTTCCAAGCCCAAACGGAGCCGCCGGAGTGGTTGCGGCCGCCGGCGGGCTACATCGGCGACGAAAAAATTATGGGCGCGCTGACCAACATTCCGATTTTGCTGCTTCTGATTTTTGGCGTGGCCCTGCTTTTGACCAAACGGCTTTCTTTGGCCCGCCCCGGTTCGGCCGCCCTGGGGTTGCTCGCCGTTCCGGGCGTGGTCAACATGTCCCTGGTTATGGCGTATTCACACGCCACGTTACGTTATCTTTTTGATTTCATCCCTTTTTTCCTGCTGTGCACGGCCATTTTTTTCTTGATGATGGCGTCTCGCTATCGCTTTACGACCAGGGCTCTGTCCTGGCTTTACGCCTTGGCCGCGCCTTTGGCGCTCTACAGCATATTGACCAATGCCTCCATTGGCCTGACCGGATATCTGGGCGACTTTGAAGGAAATAATCCCAGGGAGTATTGCGCGATAAAGCAGAAGGTGACCGGTCTCGTTTCTCTTTTTTCACCCGGGGAGGCAACGAGATGATCGATGCCGTCTTGCCGGTGACCGGCAGATACAGCGCGCGGCAGTTTTACCGGGAGGCTAGGCGCCTGGAATTCGCTGCCCGGCTGCGCCTTGAGTCCCTGGAAACGGTCTTGGCGAGCGACCCCGAAGCGGCGTGGCTGCTCGTGACCTCCGTGGCCCTCCAGGCCGCCGATCTGGCCCTCTTTCTTGAGAGGCGGCCGTTGCCCGATGATCTTGAAACGGCCAGAGAGAATCTTCAGCGGCGCAACACGTCAAAACTTGGCGAGGCGGCGCTGCGCCTGGTTTCTTTGGCCGGACGCAAAGGCGAGGCCGATCCCGCGGCTTCGGCCGGCGAGGCCGTTTTGGCCGCACGTCTTTTTTTGAAACAGGCCCGCCGGGCCATCCCTGCTCTCTTGCGAGAAAAACCCTTTCGCACCATTGATCGCTGGCTTGTTCCCCTGGAGGACAATACGGCCCTGGCGGCCTTTATTCTGGCGCTGGCCGCCGGGGTCGCGGTTTCTTTTTGGCCCGTGATTTTTCCGCAAACAAATTTCGAAAAGCGTTTGGACGATTTTCGAGGGATCAAACGGCTGCTTGAGCGGTATCGACACGACAACGGGGGGTATCCGGTCACGAACGAATTTATCGGCCTGTACGCCAACGGCCACACGGCCTCGCCGGCCTGGATACCGGGACTGGTCCCCTCCTATACCCGCGCGTTGCCCCGCGATCCGAGGCAAGACGACGATCCGGCGCACCAATATCTGTATAATTCGGATGGCAAGGATTATAAGCTGATCGCGCACAATGTCGAAGACTGCGAGGCCGTCAAAAAAACGCGGCCGCAACTCATCGATCCGGTGCGCGATTGCCGGGCGTATGGCATTTGGTCTAGCGGCGCGAGGGGATGGTAGCGATGGGCGACGGCACGACAAGCGACACGTGATCTGAATCTGTATGCCACGCGATACCCGCATATTGCCGATTTTATCGGGGCCAGCAGCGCTGAGTTTTTACGCCGCGTTCGCTTTTGCGGCCTTTTGCCTGATCGGAATCACCGGTCCTGGTTTGTTTTACGATGAACTGCACCAGGCTTGCGCCTCGTTCCTGTATCTTGACAACACCCTCACCAATGTCCCTTTTTCATATTTGATCGGAAAAATACCCGTCTTGAACATGGGCTATAGCGGAGCCATAAAAAGCCTTGTTTATGGCGCTTACCTCGTGATATTTAAGGAGTTTTCAGTTTTAAGCTGGCGATTTTTTGGGGTTTTTTTTGTTTCGCTTGGCTTATTCGCAGCTGTTCTCATGATGATTCGCCGACAGGGCATAGTTCCTGCGGCAATTTTTATTGCGCTGTTTTTCACCGATACGGACATCTATCTTTCAACCCGACTAGATTGGGGGCCGACGGCGCTGGCGTTGGCGCTTCGGCTTGTTTTTATCGCGGTTTGGATCAACGGGGAGCGGGTCGCCTCGTCCAGATCAAGCCTGACCTTTTGGCTTGGCTTGATTTTTTCTCTGTCGGTGTTTGAAAAGCTATCCTCGGTCGTGTTGCTCGCGCCGTTACTTTGCATCGTATTATCAAAAACGACCAGATTTAATTTGCGGCATGTCCGAAGCGCCTTTTGGGGTGCCCTTGCAGGTTCACTGCCGCTTGTCATAATCAATATTCATAGCTACGTGACCCGAAACAATCTCGTATCGCTGGGGGGCGTCAGTGTCATCGCGCCAGGAAATTTTGTCAATTTTGCAGCACAATATCTCAATCTTGGATCTGGAGCTTCTTTCTTCATCCATGTGTACGACCTCGAAAGACCCGCTTGGGTCGTATCCGGCGCATTGGCTTTCACTTGTGCTTTGCTCATTATATCGGCTGCGGTCACTTTCGCATTCAGACGATACGATACCCAAGCCAAAATCGGCTTTATATCCTTGGTGAGCTATTTGGCCATTGGCATTTTGTTTTATTATTTCCCGCAACGCACCTGGGCGCACCACTGGATTGTGGGGACTCCGTTCCAATATGTCGCCATGGCCATGACAATGGGTTTCCTTTGGCGGTGTTCATTTTTGTTAGAGAGAATTACTTTCATTCGTACTTTTTTTTCACTAATTATTTTTATTTTTATTATTTTTCGTATTGCTGGGCTTGTTCAATTCATTTATGTTGGCAGTCAAAATCAGTATGGAAAACGCTGGAATCAAGAATACACCGAGTTGGGAATATTCTCCAGCAAACATGCTCGGGAAGCGTTCTTCGTTGCTTCGGATTGGGGCGTTGGCACACAGATTGCTTGTTTCACGTCCTGTGCTCCTGGGATCGTTTATGAAGTTTTTGGGCAGGACAAAAAAGAACTGCAAACTCAACTGGAAGCGATTATGGACCAAACAGCTAAAAATATTATGTACGTTGTTAGGCCAGTCAAACCTATCATCAACAATTTTGAGGCTAATGTGTCTTTTGTTGAAGACTTCATTGCCGGGCGTGATGGCTGGACAGAGGTCTCTTTGCCGAACGACGTTCCAAGAAAGGCAATATCCATTCGGAAATACGTCAGGAAAAACACCCCATCCTCTGAAATTCTGAATCGGCCAAGTAAATGAATATTTCCCTGAAACCCGCCGACTCGAAAATACGCCGACTTGCCTTTGCACCTCCCCTCACAGAGCATGAGTGCCTCTTTCGTGAGGCCCTAAGCATCGTTATAGCCGCCTTCAAAGCTTCAAAGACGAGTTGGATGGCTTATAAATCCACCTTTGGATTTTCTCCGGATGACGCAATTCCGATTTTGAGGAGATTTTCATCACTGCTTCAAGGTGGTCTGTCTGCTCTCGATCATCTTCAGGCCATCGATCCCAATCCGGCACGGCTCGCGATCATCGCGCGTCGTGATCGTTTCGCCGATACGTTGACGGTCTTGTCCGAGATGATTGTTCAATCTTTACAGTCGCCTCTTTCCGTCGTATACCTTGAAAGAGTGGATGCCAAGGCGGTCTTGGCCCTGGCCGACTTTCACTTCGTAATCAAATCTTACAGTTGCAAAAGTTATTTGAGCGCGGCAACGCATTTTCGGCGCCGGAGGAATTGGATACTAACCGGCGTTGTCTTACTCATTATTGCAGTCAGCTATGGTCTCTTCACGCTGAAACCCAGGTTTTTATATCCCCTCGATTATGATCGACGCATGAAGGATTTGAAAATCTTAAAAGATTCATTGGAGAAATACCACGAAGACCACGGGGGCTATCCAGTCAGCAGGGGATTTGATGGCCTGTTCACCTTGTGGGGAGAAGCCCGATCGGATTGGATTGTAGGACTCGCTCCAAAGTACATCTCGCAATTGCCCAGGGATCCACGGAATAATTTTGATCCAGCCAACCAATACTTGTATAAATCTGATGGAACGGACTACAAGCTGATCGCACATCATCCAGGTGACTGCGACAACGCGAAAATCGATAACCCTGCCTTGGTTGACCCGGTTCGGGATTGCTTTGCCTATGGGATTTGGACGTCTGGAGCTGAAAAATGGTAGTGAAATATTACTGGGCGGATGCACGGCAAAGATGCCAGACTTATCTTTCAAGTTGTTGTAATTTATGGCAAATATACTCCATATTTTATTGCAGCGGCGATTATGAACGAACGCAAGAAGATGCCTGGCGTTGCGGATTACATTGTCGCCCATCGGCGTAAGCGCAAGGAAACCTTTCTCGACGAAATCGACCGCCTCATCGACCGGAAACCCACCGAGAAGCTTCTGACCAAGAAGATCCGCCGCAACGTCAACGCCGTCGGCAATCCGGCGTATCCGGAGCCATATTGAAGATTCTTTTCGCCCAAAGGTGAGACCATCTCAGCGACGACGCCATGGAAGACGCGCTGGGCGACCGGTTTTCGTCTGTCAGATTCGTCGGATTGTCCCTCGATGACGAGGATGTGCCCGATGCCACCACTATCTGCCGGTTCCGCAACGCCTAGCGGGAAAAGAACGTCGCCAAGCGCCTGTTCGGTAAGCTCAATCACCAACTCCAGCGGTCCGGCGTCCTGGTCCGCGAGGGGGCCATCCTCGACGTCAGCGTGGTGAGTTTGACCTGCCCCCAGTTTATGTACCAACCCCAATGTTAGTCACTGAAGCATAACGGGCTGGGGCTGGACTGAGGGCCATCCTCCCCCCGGGGGGAGGATGGCCGCCGGTGCCGG
>JADFXV010000109.1 GCA_015233395.1 Desulfovibrionaceae bacterium | reverse complement strand
ACAAAAGGGGTTTTCCCCCCGATTCTCCCCTCTCCCATCTCCCCTCTCAAAAGGAGTTCCCATGAACATCGCCAAGGACATGATCGCCCTGGTCGGGCGCACGCCGCTGGTCTGGCTGAACAAGGTCACGGACGGTTGCGTCGCCCGGGTGGCGGCCAAGCTGGAATTTTACAATCCATGTTCTTCGGTCAAGGACCGCATCGGCATGAACATGATCGAGGCCGCCGAACGCTCGGGCCGGCTTGCGCCCGGCGCGGTCGTCATCGAGCCGACCAGCGGCAACACCGGCATCGGCCTGGCCTTTGTCTGCGCGGTCAAGGGCTACAAATTGATCCTGACCATGCCCGAGAGCATGAGCCTGGAGCGCCGCACGCTGCTTACGGGCTTCGGGGCCGAGCTGGTTTTGACCGAGGCCAGGCTCGGCATGCGCGGGGCGATCGCCAGGGCCGAGGAAATCGCGGCGGCGACGCCGGGCGCGTTCATGCCGCGGCAGTTCGACAATCCCGCCAATCCCGAGATCCACCGTCTGACCACGGCCGAGGAGATCTGGGCCGACACCGGCGGGGAGGCGGACATTTTCGTCTCCGGGGTCGGCACCGGCGGCACGCTCACCGGCGTGGCCGCGGCCATAAAAGCCCGCAAACCGTCGTTTCTGGCGATCGCCGTGGAGCCCGACGCCTCGCCGGTGCTCTCCGGCGGCGCTCCCGGACCGCACGCCATCCAGGGCATCGGCGCGGGCTTCGTGCCCCAGGTGCTCGACACGAAAATCATCGACGAGGTGGTCCGCGTGACCAACGCCGACGCCCTGGTCATGGCCAGGCGGCTGATCCGGGAGGAAGGCGTCCTGTGCGGCATCTCCTCCGGGGCCATCGCCCACGCCGCCGTACAGGTCGCCAAACGGCCCGAGAGCGCGGGCAAGCTCGTGGTCTGCGTGATCCCCGACACCGGGGAGCGCTATCTGAGCACGGCTCTTTTCCAGGAGGGCGGCGCATGACGGCCGTGACGCAATTTTCGCGCGAATGCCCGCCCGCGCCCACGCCCGAGGAGGCGACCGCCATCCTGGACGCGGCAGTGGCCAGCCTGTGCGAGCCTGCGTCGTACAAATCGGTCTATTACCGCCGCGCCTCGGGCGCGCCCATGCCCTCGGTCGCGGTCATGGCCGAGATCATGGAGCGCCTGCGGGCGGTGCTCTTTCCCGGCTATTTCGGCGATTCCGACGTCAGCCCCAAGGCCATCGCCTACCACACCGGCTCGCACCTGGACGTGGTTTTCCGCCTGCTCGCCGAACAGGTGCGACGCGGCTACTGCTTTTCCTGCGACAAGCCGGAGATGGAGTGCCAGGGCTGCGACGCCCTGGCGCTCGATTTGACGCTCAAGTTCCTGTCGCGCCTGCCGCGCGTGCGCGAACTGCTCGCGAGCGACGTCCAGGCGGCCTACGACGGCGACCCGGCGGCCAAGAATCAGGGCGAAACCATCTTCTGCTACCCCTCGATCCTGGCTCTGACCCACCACCGCCTGGCCCACGAACTCTATCAACTCGGCGTGGACATCATCCCGCGCATCATTTCCGAGATGGCCCATTCCAAGACCGGCATCGACATCCACCCGGGCGCGCAAATCGGAAAACGTTTCTTCATCGACCACGGCACCGGAACGGTCATCGGCGAAACCTGCGTCATCGGCGACAACGTGCGATTGTACCAAGGCGTGACGCTCGGCGCCAAAAGCTTCCCCAAGGACGCCTCCGGCAACCCGGTCAAGGGCCTGCCCAGGCACCCGATCGTGGAGAACGACGTGATCGTCTACTCCGGCGCGACCATCCTCGGCCGCATCACGATCGGCGCGGGCTCGCACATCGGCGGCAACGTCTGGGTGACCGAAAACGTCCCGCCGGGCTCGAATTTGGTGCAGTCCGTGGTGCGGCAGGTGATGGTCGCGGGGGGGGCGGGGATTTAGAGAACCCGGCCTGAAATAGCACATATCGAGGGGGTCCGGGGGGCATCATGCCCCCCGGTTATTCGTAGCTGACGCGCGCCCCGGCGAAGGTGTTGTTCATGAGGCTGTCGAGATCGAGATGGCCGAGCGAGCTTTCGAGCAGGTCGCGCAGCCAGCGTTTTTCTTTTTTCGGTCCGGTCAGCAGCGGGACTTTGCCTTCGAGGTTGCAGAGTTTTTTCAGATCGTCGAAAGCGTCTTCCAGGCCGCCCATTTTATCCACCAGCCCCACGGCCAGGGCCTGTTCGCCCGAGTAGGCGCGGCCGTCGGCCAGTTCGTCGATCCTGGCCGGGTCCATCTTGCGGCCGGCGGCCACGTCGCGCACGAATTGGCGTTTCAAATCCTGGACCATGGACTCGAAGTAGGCTTTTTCCTCGTCGGTCATGGGCCGAAACGGGCAGCCGGCGTCCTTGAGCTTGCCGCTGGTGACGCTGAAAAACGTCACGCCGACTTTGTCCAGGAGGTTTTGGGCGTTGACCAGTTCGGCCTTGACGCCGATCGAGCCGGTCAGGGTGCCGGGGTTGGCGATGATTTCCGTGGCCGGGCAGGCCACGTAGTAGCCGCCGCTCGCGGCCACGGCGCCCATGGAGGCGACCACCGGTTTTTTCCCGGCCAGGCGCTTGACGGCCTCGTAGATTTCCTGGCTCGGGCCGACCACGCCGCCGGGCGAGTTGATGCGCACGACCACGCCCTTGACGTCGTCGTCCTCGCGCAGCTCCTTGATCCAGTCGTCGATCTTTTCCGGATCGACGATGGTCCCTTCGATACGCACCAGGCCGAGTTTCGGCCCCGTCGCCTCGCGAAACAGGTTGCCGGAAAGCAAGGCGGCCTTGGTCCCCCAAACGAGGACCAGGGCCGCCGCGAGAATCATAAACCAGAACACGGCCGGCCTGCGCCGGCGAAAGCATTCGTTGTTATTGGGCATCTTCGAGTTTCTGCCGGATGAGGTCGCCCAGGTTGCTGCCTGTCTCGGCCGGTCCGGCGGTCTTGAACTCCTTGGGTTTCTTGCGCTCTTCCTCTTCCTTGAGCTGCTTGATCGACAGCCCCAGGCGGCGCTCGTCGGCCGAGACGTGGATGACCTTGGCCTCGATGGTGTCGGCTTCCTTGTAGAGTTCGGCCGGGGTCTTGATCTTTTTGCGGCTGATTTCCGAGACGTGCACCAAACCTTCGATGCCTTCCTCGACTTCCACGAACAGGCCGAAGTCGGTGATGTTGGTGACCACGCCGGTGACCAGGGCGCCGACCGGGTAGCGGTCGGGCACGTTGTGCCACGGATCTTCGGAGAGCTGCTTGATGCCGAGCGTGAACTTCTCGTTTTCCTTGTCCACGGTCAGAACCTTGGCCTGCAGCGTGTCGCCGACCTTGAACATCTCGCCGGGATGGCGGATTTTCTTGGTCCAGGAGATGTCGGAGACGTGGATCAGCCCGTCGATGCCGTCCTCGATGCCGATGAACACGCCGAATTCGGTGATGTTCTTGACCGAACCCTCAAGCACGGTGCCTTCGGGATACTTCTCGGCGACCACGTCCCAGGGGTTGGGCTTGATCTGCTTCATGCCGAGCGAGATGCGTTTTTTGGTCTGGTCGACGCCGAGCACCACCACCTCGACCTCGTCGCCGACGCGGGCGACCTGGGAGGGATGGCGCAGCTTGCGCGTCCAGCTCATCTCGGAGATGTGCACCAGGCCTTCGACCCCGGCTTCGAGTTCGACGAAGGCGCCGTAATCGACCAGGTTGGTGACCTTGCCCTTCAGGCGCAGCTCCATGGGATATTTCTCGGCGATGTTGGCCCAGGGGTCGGTCACGAGCTGCTTCATGCCGAGGGAGACCTTGTGCTTTTCGCGGTCGAACGAGAGCACCTTGAGTTCGAGCTCTTCGCCGATGGAGACCATTTCCTTGGGATGCTTGATGCGCTTCCAGGTCATGTCGGTGATGTGCATCAGGCCGTCCAGGCCGCCCAGGTCCACGAACACGCCGTATTCGGTGATATTTTTGACCTTGCCGAGCACCGTCTGCCCCTCTTCGAGGGTGGTGAGCAGGTCGCGGCGCATGGAGTCGCGTTTTTCCTCAAGCAGGACGCGGCGCGACACGATCACGTTGCTGCGGCGGCGGTTGATCTTTAAGACCTTGAATTCGAAGTCCTTGCCGACCAGCGCGTCCATGTCCGGCACCGGGCGCAGATCGACGTGGCTTCCGGGCAAAAAGGCCTCGACGCCGCCTAAGTCCACGGTGTAGCCGCCCTTGATACGGCGCACGATGCGGCCGATGATGACTTCGTTCTTTTCGAGAATATCTTCCAGCTTGTCGAAGAGCTGCATCCGCTTGGCCTTGTCGCGGGACAAGGAGATGGTGCCTTCGTTTTCATTCTTGTTGATGACATAGACGTCGATGGTGTCGCCCACGTTGACCGTGACGTTGCCCTCGGGGTCCATGAATTCCGAGACCGCGATCTGGCCTTCGGATTTGAAGTTGACGTCCACAAGGATGAATTCCTTGCCGACCCGGACCACCTGACCCCGGACAATGGCGCCTTCCTCCATGTCCCCGAAGTCTTCGTTGAGATAATCCTCAAGCGCGGTTTCAAAGTTGACTTCCATGTCCTGGTGGGACGGGGCCTGCATCGCTTCAGTTGTTTTTTCCATCGGTTGACCTCCAACGCTCTCTCGCGCAAAAAAAGATTGGGATACCTACCAGAATCGGCTGCGGCTGACAACTCATGCCGCAAAATCGAGATTGTGCAATGATCCTGGTGGGGTGCAAAAAAAATAGCGCGGCCCCGGCGAGGCCGGCGCGAGACGATTCAGGCCAGGGCCACCAGATCGTAGGTTTTGGCCTCTTCGATCACGGCGCGGACCATGGCCCCCGGGGCGACGCCCGGACCGCTTATGTAGGTCACGCCGTCGGCCTCCGGGGCCTGGAACCAGGCGCGGCCGACGTGCAGGCCCGGCCATTCGGGGTGCGGCGCGTCCACCAGGACGTCCAGTTCCGCGCCCACGTAGCCCTCAAGGATTTCCTCGCTGATCCCGGCCTGCAGCTCCATAAGCTGCGCGCGCCGGCGCTCTTTGACCGCCGCGCCGACCTGGCCGGGAAGCAGCGCCGCCCGGGTTCCGTCTTCTTTATGATAGGTGAAGACGCCCAGATGGTGAAAGCGCGCTGCAGCCACGAACTCGGCGAGCTCTTTGAAATGATGCGGCTTTTCGCCCGGAAAGCCGACGATCAGGCTGGTGCGCAGGGCGGCCTCGGGAAAATGGCGGCGCACGCGCTCGATCACGAGCCTGGGGTCGCGGGCGAACGGCCGGCCCATGGCGGCCAGAATCTCCGGGCTCGCGTGCTGCAACGGAATGTCGAAATAGGGCAGAAGCCTGGGCCCGGCCTGGCGCATGAAGCCGAGCAGTTCGTCGCTTAACCCGGCCGGATACAGATACATCAGGCGCAGCCAGGCAAGGCCGTCCAGGGCGAGCAGACCCTCAAGCAGATGGCGCAAGTCTCGTTTTCCGGGCAGGTCGCGCCCCCAGGCGGTGGTGTCCTGGGCCACCACGACCAGTTCGCGCGCGCCCCGGTCAAGCAGCCAGGCCCCCTCGCGCAGGATGTCTCCGGGGGCGCGGCTGACGTGCGAGCCCCGGATCGAGGGGATGGCGCAAAAGGCGCATTTGTGGCCGCAGCCTTCGCTGATTTTGAGGTAGGCGGTTCCCGGCGGGGTGCTCACCAGGCGCTCGCCGCCGGGCGCGATCCCGCGTCCCAGGGCTTTGGCCAATTTCTCCGGCCAGAGCTCAATTTCGCGGGTGGAGAGCCAGATGTCCGCCTCGCCGATCTGTCCGGCCAGCTCCTCGCCGTAGCGGCTGACCAGACACCCGGCCACGGTCAAAAGCGGCTTCGTCTCGAGTTCGCCGATGGCCTGGACAGCCTCGAAGATGGCCGCCAGCGATTCCTCGACGGCCGGCCGGATGAAGCCGCAGGTGTTGATCAGGACCACCTCGGCGTCTTTAAGGTCCTCGACCGCGACCGCGCCGGCGAGGCCGAGCAGGCGCTCGGTGTCCACGCGGTTTTTCGGGCAGCCAAGGCTGATGGCGTGTATTTTGATCATAGTATGAAGGAAAGCCTCCGGCGGCTTGGGGACGCTGCGGGGGGAAGAAAGCCTCCGGCGGCCAAAGGGCTTTGCCCTTTGGAATCCCATGCGCGTTATTTGAAACGCCTGCCTGCGGGGGATTAGCCCGTCATCTCTTCCCTTGTAAAGTTTTTTGGGGAAGGGGGTTTGGGGGAAACCCCTTTTGTTCACAAAAGGGGTTTCC
>JADFXV010000108.1 GCA_015233395.1 Desulfovibrionaceae bacterium | reverse complement strand
GATGAACAGAGAAAATATTAACGGGAGCGGAAAATTTCTTGATTTTCGTGTTCCCGTTTATAAGTACGGCCCCGCGAATAGTGGGGCCTGGCGGCGTCCGCCGCTTGGAGCAAAAGGTAAAATACCTTTTGCTCCAAGTAATAAATCGGCGCGGGAACAAACATTCCCGAGAAAAGGATGGCAGGTTCGATGCTGACTATTGATCGGAGCAAGAAGCAGACTATACTTTGGTCGCTGACTTGGGGCCTACTTCTGATTTTATTATATTCCTATGCGACATACCTGACAATCGGCTCACTGGACTTGCCCTTCTGCGGCAATCATTTGTGGAATTCGTGCGCAACGGCGATGGCTATACGCTCATACGACGACTGGGGTTTTTTTCATCTTGCCGGCAAGATCCTGTGGCTTCCGAAAACGCCGGAAATCATCGCGGAGAACATTTTACAAGGGAATGTTTTTCACAACGGATACCCGCCGCTCTACGTTTTCATCCCCTATTTTGCGTATAAATTGGTAAATTTATTTTTTCACGTAGATATGAATTTCGCATTTATACAGGTATACTCTTTAATTTTCAATAGATTTTTATCGATGGTCGTTGGCTTTGTATTTTTTAAAAATGTATATTCAAGATGTTTCCCCAAAAAGTTTACGTCCCTACAGACTAGCCTCCTGGCGTTTATTAGTATTGCTTTATGGCTGCTCACCCCAGGGGCGTTATATAACACGCAAAATATTTATTATGCGGATCAGGCCGTTTTCTTGCCGGCTCTTGTTATCTATCTCATTATTTTCCGTACCGATTTATTTGCCGACAAAATGAGACACCAATTTGCAATTTTATTTTTTACAGCCTTATGGGCGTCTGGTTGCGAGTGGTACGGAACAATACTTGTCGTATTTGCGATAGGAATGGTTTGCATTCGAAATATAATTATTCAGCGCAAAGAAATAACGAGACAGTCAATAAAAGCATTTGCGCCGTTGCTTTTGGGTGTAGCCTGCAATATTGCCTTATACTCCTTTCAGATATCGCATGGAGCGAACAGACAGGAAGATCCGGTAAACAAATTTTTAGCTTGGTTCGGCATAAACGATTTCAACCAACTCAAGATCACTTTGCTTCAGATTGTTCAATGGTGGCAAGAATACGTTCCGGTGCAATTTCAAAACATGAACTTAACTTTATTTGGAATTTTAATATTCATCTGCCTACTTGCCTGCGCCCTTGGATCGCTTCTGAGCCTGAAAAACGAAAACAAACTGGAGAAAGCCAACGTATTCAGTGTCATGGCGCTATTTGTCTTGACTCCATTATTTTATATTTTGCTGCTTATTAAACATTCCTACGTCCATGATTACAGCGTTTTTAAATTGAGCTTGACGCTGACCCTGTCGTTGGTTGGCCCAATTATTCTATCAAGTATGTGTATTAAGAAGCAATTTTGGAAAAATTTTGTAATTATTTCGATCGGTGCATTTCTGATCGGCTGTCAAAGCATCGGCCTGCCTGCGCGATACAATGAATTCTCAACCGCCGGCTGCCCAGTACATGCAATGCAAGGAGAATTCATTGGAAAAAATTTTAAAGATGATTTTATCGTCGTTTCAAACAATTTGAATAATTTGTCCGCGCCAATGGGGAGCAACGATCCTGTTTCGGCCTGGTATTCGAGGAGATCCGTAATATCTCCAGAGGCATTATATCATTTCGTAAAATGGGGACTGATTGATCCACAAGATAAAACAATTACTTTTACAGATTTTCGTGGTGATCCTGCCTTTGAATTATTTGGTATTTGCAATGCCCATACTGTTTCGGATATCGGCGAATACCCTGTCACGATTGATTCAAGCCAGGATATTCTGAAATGCAAAACTACAATGAACACGATATTCTTGTGGCGTAATATTGTGAACCATAAAATTTCCTTGCTGAATAATTATGATAAAGTCGATTTGCTAAGCAATGACTCTGATGCATATTCGTATAAAGAAGGTCTTGGAGGCATTGAAACGGAGCAGGACTCGAAAATATGGCGCTGGGGATTGGGGCCTCAGACGAACGTTGGACTATTGATTCAAAAAGACAGCATCATCCGCGTAGATTTTGACATATTTTCTTCGGCGCCGAAGCAGACGGTGACGATCATGTGGAACGATGCGTTCCAAGGACGAATTGACGCCGATCCTTTGGCAACGGGAATTAATCCGATACGATTCACAATGGAACTTCCTGCCCGCCAGGGGATCAACGAACTGAAACTGCTTTATACGACGTGGAACGGTTTGGACGTCGCTTTTGCTCCGAGCGACAACCGGCCTCTTGGAGTTTGTTTTTCAAAGTTTACGATCGAATCGAAATCCTCCGAGAGCGCGGCAATGATGCGTTAGACCCGGGGGGAAACCCCTTTTTGTTCACAAGAAGGGGTTTCCCCCCGGTTTCCCCTCTTTCCTCCGATCTCCTAATACCGGTAATGGTCCGGCTTAAACGGGCCGTCGGCCGGGAAGCCCATGTAGGCGGCCTGTTCCGGGGTGAGGCGTTCGAGTTTGGCGCCCAGGCGCTCCAGGTGCAGGCGGGCGACTTCCTCGTCGAGTTTTTTAGGCAGAGTGTAGACGCCGGGTTTGAGCTTGTTCTGCGCCAGTTCGATCTGGGCCAGGCACTGATTGGTGAAGGAGTTGCTCATCACGAAGCTCGGGTGTCCGGTGGCGCAGCCCAGGTTGACCAGGCGGCCTTCGGCCAGGATGATGATGGAGCGGCCGCTCGCCAGCGTCCATTTGTCGACCTGGGGTTTGACGGTCTTTTTCACGCATTTGGCGCTGGTTTCAAGGTAGTGCATGGCGATTTCGGAATCGAAGTGGCCTATATTGCAGACGATGGCCTCGTCTTTCATGGCCTCCATGTGCGCGCCGGTGATGACGTCGAAGCAGCCGGTGGCGGTGATGAAGATGTCGCCCTGGCTGGCCGCCTCTTCCATGGTGGTGACCTCGTAGCCTTCCATGGCCGCCTGCAGGGCGCAGATCGGATCGATCTCGGTGATCAGCACCCGCGCGCCGAAACCGCGCATGGATTGGGCGCAGCCCTTGCCCACGTCGCCGTAGCCGCAGATGACGGCGACCTTGCCCGCGACCATCACGTCCGTGGCGCGCTTGATGCCGTCGGCCAGGGATTCGCGGCAGCCGTAGAGGTTGTCGAACTTGGACTTGGTCACGGAGTCGTTGACGTTGATGGCCGGAAAAAGCAGTTCGCCGGCCTTTTGCATCTGATAGAGGCGGTGTACGCCGGTGGTGGTCTCTTCGGACACGCCTTGAATTTTGGCGGCCGTCTTTTGCCAGTGTCCCGGGTTGCGGGCGTAGGCGTCGGCCAGGCGGTCCATGATGATGGAAAATTCCTTGTTGTCCACGGGCTTTTCGAGCAGGCCGGGGTCTTTTTCGACCTTGACGCCCTGGTGGATCATGAGCGTGGCGTCGCCGCCGTCGTCCACGATCAGGTCCGGACCCGAGCCGTCGGGCCAGGTCAGGGCCATTTCCGTGCACCACCAGTAATCTTCCAGGGTCTCGCCCTTCCAGGCGAAGACGGCGGACGTGCCTGCGGCGGCGATGGCGGCGGCTGCGTGGTCCTGGGTCGAGAAGATGTTGCAGGAGGCCCAGCGCAGGTCGGCACCGAGTTCGTACAGCGTCTCAATGAGCATGGCGGTCTGGATGGTCATGTGCAGGCTGCCGGTGATTTTCAGCCCCTTGAGCGGCTTTTTCGGGCCGTATTTGCGGCGCACGGCCATAAGTCCCGGCATCTCGTTTTCGGAGAGCTGCATCTCCATGCGGCCCCACTCGGCCTGGGACAGATCGGCGACTTTGTGTTTGAGGGTCAGGTCAAGCGCTTCGGTTTTCATTGTCATGCTCCCCGAGTTGGTGTTTGGTTGCAACATAAATTCCTACCTCCAGTCCATTTTGCGCGCGTATCGTTTGCGATTCGGTCACGGTGAAGCCGGCCTCGGCCAGCCAGCCTTGCATCTGCTCGGGGGTGAAGCCGAGCCAGCGGTCGCCCATCCGCTGGCGCAAGGATTCGTCGCCGTGCGTCAGGAAATCGGCGACCACGAAGGTTCCGCCCGGGGCGATCACCCGGTAGGCCTCGCGCGCGGCCGCGAGCGGTTCGGCCAGATGGTGGAAGACCAGGCTCGCGGCCGCAACCTCGACCTCGGCGTCGCGCAGCGGCAAATGCTCCACGTCGCCCATGCGCAGCGACACGGGCCGGCCGGCGGCGCGCTTTTTCGCCTCGGCGAGCATCTTGGCCGAGTTGTCCACGCCGATCACAAGGGAGGCCTTGCCAAGCAGCATGGGCAAGAGCGCTCCGGCGCCGCAGCCGAGGTCGGCGGCCGAAGCGGCCTCGGGAAAGACCCGGCCGATGGCGGCGGGCAGGTCGAGATCGCCGAGCACCTCCCGGATCAGCCGGTTCCAGCCCGGGGCGAGCTCGTTGAAAAGTCTGGTCGTGGCCCGGCCGCGCTCGGCCAGGACGTCGGCGGCGCTTTTGAGATCGTCGGCGTACACCGGCGCGGCCTCGAAAAACGGCGTAATCCCGCGCAAAAAATCTCCGGCCGCCCCGTCGGTCCTGGCCTTGTAGAACACCCACAGCCCGTCGCGGCGAAAGGAAATCAGCCCGCTGTCGGCCAGGATTTTCAGGTGCCGCGAAATGCGCGACTGCCCCATGCCGAGCACGGCCACGATCTCGGCCACGGCCAGTTCGCGCCGCAGGAGCAGGCGCGTCAGACGCAGCCTGGTCTCGTCGGACAGGGCTTTGCAATAGGTCAACAGGTCCATGGGCGCTCGATCCCTACATCAAGATATCTTGATGTAGGGATTTAGGCGATATGCCGCAGCGTGTCAACCACGGAGAGACGCAAACTCTCTGGATCCCTTTTGGGTTCCAAATCCGCTCAACTCGCGCCAAGCCTTCTCCCTTTACGCGCAATCGCCTCAAATCGCCTCGTTTCACCCGAAATCGCCTTGTTTCACCTGAAATCGCCTCAAATCCCATAAAATTCCCTCAAATCACCTGATTTACCATCTCCCCAAAGGTTTTTTTTTGTGCTGACCCTCTGTCTCCTTTTTCCATGCGTGTCCCCCCAAAAACCGCCCGGAAACCGGGCAAAAAAAGGAGAAGCACCATGTCTCTTTTCGACGACGCAAACGATGGCGACGGACTGACCGGCAATTCAGGATTTGGCTCCAGCCAAGGCGACGGCCAATCCAACGATCCTTATTACCAAGTCCAGCCGGCCGGCCCCTACGCGGGCTGGAGCCGCTACGCCCTGGACAACCTCAAGAGCTCGCTGTCGCCCGTGGATTTCGGCAATTTTTTGAATGACCGCATCACCACGTACGGAGGCAACAGGATGCGCCAGGACCCAAGCGACCCGCCTTCGCAATTCAAATTCGACTACGATCCGGCCGATTACGGCGCGCCCGCGAGCGGACAGCCGGACAATACCGGCCGGGCGGACCGGAACTCGGATTATCCGGACTACGGCGGCGGCATGGGCGGCGGTTTTAACGACGGGAGCGGCGGCGGAAGCTCCTTGTTCGGCAATTCCTTGTTCGGACCGGATGAAGCGCAGGCCGGAGGCTTAGACAGTGTTTGCGACCAATTTTACCGTGGAGAAGGAAGAATCTTGTACAGTGTCACGAGCAAAGAAGGCCAAAAAAGCATCTTGCTCAAAGAGAATTACGATCCGCGCGCGTTGGACTGTTACAAGCGCAACGGATTTTATGTTTGTGCAACAGGAGGCCAATGCCAGGATGACTATAACAAACGGCAAGGACAGGATCCATGGTGGATTCCCAAGTGGTACTAGCAAATAGATAACCCAAAACCAGCAGAATTGCCCATGAAGCTTGTACTCGGAAAAAATCAGCCTAGACAAGCTTCATGGGCTTAAATTTTTTTGCACCATCTCTATATTTTTAACAATTTTTTCTAAATATAAAACTGCATTGTAGCACCAACCCATTGCATCATCGCAGATACGCTTGGCTTTTTCTGTTGCGAAAGCAGGCCTCATTATTTCTAATTTTTTACGATAGCGCTGCGTATTTTTAATACAATTTTTCAGTATATCGACATTGAGAAAACTACAGGAATCATCATATTCGACAGGCGGATGAAATTGATAACATACCACTACATTATGAGCATAGGCATGAGACCCCTGCACGGCAAAACAGCATAATTTGTTTTTCAACTTGCTGTAATTTATGTTAATTTATCTCCATCTTCAACGATGGAGGCGGTCATGAACGAGCGCAAGAAGATTCCCGGCGTTGCCGATTACATCATCGCTCACCGTCGCAGACGCAAGGACA
>JADFXV010000107.1 GCA_015233395.1 Desulfovibrionaceae bacterium | reverse complement strand
GCGCAGGACCGCGGCGTCGCGTTGCGGGCCGCCGCCGGTCTGGACGCCGTGGCCGGGATAATCCACCCCGGCCAGCCAGATCGCCCCGCCCGCGTCAACGGCCTGGCCGTCAAGCAGCGTGAAGCCGGCCGCCTCGTGGAACCGCCGCGAGACGTCCTCGCCGGCCATGATGTCCGCGTACAGGTCGTGGTTGCCGCCGACGGCGTACTTGCCGAGTCTGGGCCGGACCCGCGCCAGCTTGGCCGCTTGCTCCCGCCAGGGCTCGCGGTGGATGCCGGACTCGATCAGATCGCCAAGCGACGCCAGGATATCGAAATCGAGCCCGGCGAGCAGCGCCAGGACCGTATCCAGCCGTTTGCCCTCGGCGGCCGCATGCAGATGCAGGTCGCTGACCACGGCCAGGCGCAGCGCATCGACGCCCGGCGGGAGCTTGCCGGTCTCAAGCGTCACCCGCCGGACCCGAAGCCGGCGGGCGTTGACGAGTCCGTAAACGCTGGCCGCCAGGGACGCGGCGGCGACGGCGGCGAACAAGGCGGGCCGCGCCCCGGGCCACGGCGACACCCGGCAAAGGGCCAGGACGAGCGAGCCCAGGCTCAGGTAAAAGACGATTCCCATCCAGGTGAACGAGAGCCGCGACAAGACTCCGAAGCGTCCCCCGGCCAGGCCGAGCGCCGCCGGGGCCAGGGTCATGGCCGCGAGCCAGAGCGCCAATCCCGCGCGGGCCGGGCCGCCCAAAGCCAGCGCGCCCGCCGCCTGGCTGAAGACCAAAAGGTGCATCAGCCCATACGCGGCGGTAAATATCGAGTAAAACACCAGGGCCTTACGCATGGCCAAGACCGCCGGCCGTTTGGAAGGCGATATGTCGCATTGGGCGCTCCGTTTCGTGCCGTTTCGCCGGGAAAACGTCGCGAGCGGGCGAGGATTGTTCCACGCCCGCTCCCGTCCGCCTCACGCCCGGAGACGGGCGGGACAATAGAAGAGATCGTCCCGGCGAGCAATGCGCCGTTTCGGGGCCGTTTCGCGGCGCCGTTGCCGGGCGCGAACCTTGACCTTGCCGGCAAGCGCGGGCAAAGCATGCGAAGACGCCGGGAGCCGGACGGCGGACGTGTCCCGATACCGAACGAAACGGCGTCCAATGCATTACGAAGGCAACGTCATCCGGCCGCCGAGCGAGGCGGACAGCATCCTGCTCCAGGTCACGGTCGGCTGTTCCCATAACGCCTGCGCCTTTTGCGGGGCTTACCTGGGCGAGCGGTTCCGGCTCAAGGAGCTGGACGTGGTGTTCGCGGACATCGAGTTCGCCGCCCGGACCATGACCCGCGCCCGCCGTCTGTTCCTGCTCTCCGGCGACGCCCTGGCCGCGCCGCAAAGCTATCTCCTCACCGTGCTCGCGCGCATCCGGGAGCGCTTGCCGCGCGTCGCCCGGACCGCGGCCTACGCCAGCGCGAAAAGCCTGGGCGGCAAATCCGGGGCCGAGCTCGCGCAACTCAAGTCCCTTGGCCTGGCGACGGTGTACATGGGCCTGGAATCGGGCGACGACGCGCTGCTCGCCGCCATGGGAAAACAGGCCGATCTCGCGGCCATGCTCAAGCAGGCGGCCAAGGTCATGGGCGCGGGGCTCAAGCTCTCGGTCACGGTGATCAACGGGCTGGCGGGCGTGGCCGGTTCGACGGCCCACGCCCTGGCCACGGGGCGGGCGCTGTCGCTCATGCAGCCGGACCAGGCCGCGTTTTTGAGCCTGATCCCGGTTCCTGGAACGCCGTTATGGGAAGAGCTCCGGGCCGGGCGCTTTGAACTGCCGGACGCGCGCGGCATGCTCGGCGAACTGCGGCTCATGCTGGAGCGCACGGACGTCTCGCGCGGCCTGTTTCTGGCCAACCACGCCTCCAACTACCTGCCGCTCACACTGCGCCTGCCCAGGGACAAGCAGGCCGGCCTGGACCAGCTCGCGAGCGCCCTGGCGGGCGAAAGGGCGCTCACCCCCGAAGGCCGGCGGCGGCTGTGAAAAGAGAGGAAAATCAGGGGACGGCCGCCGCGGTCACGAAGGGGATGCGTCTGTCCGGTCCGCCTTGCGCCGGACCGGGAAGCGGGCGAGGCCTTTGATCGCCGACCACAAGATCTTCATGTCCGCGCCGAGCGAGGGGGTGTTGGCGTAGTACACCTCCATGACCCGTTTTTCCATGCCGTCGGGATAGCCCTCGTACTTCCCGGTCCAGGGATGGATGAGGCCGGGCCGGCAAAAAAGCCGGGATTCGGCCCAGGTTCCGATCAAGGTCTTGGCCGTCTCCAGGGGGATCAGCTCCACGCCGATCAGGTCCACCTCGCCCCTGACCACGCCGGCAAGCGCCGGCAGATTGCGCCACAGCGGATTGTCGCTCACGAAAAGCCGCACCGCGACCTCGGCCAGGCCGATTTCCCCGGACAGTTCCTCAAACCGCGCCCGTCCGGCGAACCGCTCCTTTTTCCAGGTCCCGGGAACCGCCAGCCCGTACAGGCGCAGCACAAGCAAAACCGGCCAGGCGACGCACAACAGGGCCAGCGCGATCGCCCGCTGGAGGATCTTCGAGGATTGCCGTCCCGAGATCATGGCGGAAACCGGCCCCATGATGAAAAAATCCGGGACATGGATGGCCGTGCCCTCGGGATGGCGCACGAGCAGGCCCTGGTCGGCCACGGCCGAGACCATCGAGGTGTCGGGCCCGAAATAGGTTCCGGCCAGGGCCAGGCAATCGCTCGCCTCGACCCCGGCGTCGAGGATGCAGCCGTCGCCGATGACCGCGTCCGGCCCCACCTGGCAGCCGCGCCCGACTTCCACTTCGTCGCCGATAATGACCGGAGGGAAAAAGGCCGCCTTGGAGTCGATCCGGCAGCGCAGCCCGATGCGCACGCCAAGACCCGGGCAGGGGGGAAACGGCGGTTCGCAGGCGAGCGCGGCGCGGTGCGCCCGCCAGTACCCGTCGAAATCGTCCACCCACATGGCCGGTTCGCGCGCGCTCACGACCTCGGCCCGGCCGTCCTTGGCCCAGGCGGCGACCACCGGCGCCAGGCGCGTGAGCTGCGGCGGCAACATGGCCGCCGCCTCGGGAGACAGCACGGCCATCTCCCCCGCGTCGCCGCCGTCCTGGCCGGTGAACACGGCTGCGGCGGCGATCGCTCCCCGGCCGCGCGCGGCCGCGAGCGCCTCGACGACGCCGGGCTCGCCGGCGCCCCCGGTCAAAACCATCCCCGGCACGACCAGGACGTCGCTCTCCCGGTCGCCGGGCAGGCGCCTCACCGTCTCGCCGACGCCGGCGAAACTCTTGAGCAGCACGTAATCGACGTTCGCTCCCCAGCGCTCGCCCGCGCCGAAATGGCCCTGGACGAAATCCGCCTCGTCGGAGACGGCGAAGGTGATCCGCCTGATCCCCTGGGACAACAGGCTTTCGAGAACGATTTGGGCCATGGGAGTACGGCCGGCGGGCAACAGGCAAAACGGCCGCCGTTTCAGCAGGGCTTCGGGAATCCATCCGTAATTGCAGCAGATGACGACCGCGCGCACGTCGTATGTCCTGGTTTGAGGTATCGCGGACGCAGCATGCCCGGAGCCGGGGCGGGGGTCAATATGAACGGAGGCGTTAAAAAACCGCCATTTCCGCTCCCGTTAATACGCGCCCCGGCCGGAGAGCACGGCTGGAATGGTCTTGAGCAGGATGCACAGGTCAAGCAAAAACGACCGGCTTTCGATGTATTGCCTGTCCAGGGCCACCTGCTGCTCGAACGTGAGTTCGCTGCGCCCCTTGATCTGCCACAGGCAGGTGATGCCCGGCTTGACCTCCAGGCGGTAGAGGTCGTCCACGCCGTACTGCGCCACTTCTTTGGGCACGGGCGGACGCGGTCCGACCAGCGACATCTCCCCGGTCAGCACGTTCCAGAACTGGGGCAATTCGTCGATGGAGAGCTTGCGGACAATGCGGCCGACCCTGGTGATCCGGGGGTCGCGGCGGATCTTGAAAATCACGCCGCCGGACTCGTTTTGTCCGGCCAGGCCGTCCTTGAGCGATTCGGCGTTTTTGACCATGGAGCGGAATTTATACATGGCGAAGGGCTTGCCGCGCCGGCCGGCCCGCATCTGCCTGTAGAACACCGGACGGCCGTCCTCAATCAGAATGCACAGCGCCGTGAGCGCGAAAATCGGGGCGAACAGCGTCAGCCCGGTCACGGCCCCGATCAGGTCCATCAGGCGCTTGAGCGCCAGGCTGCCGCCGATCACGGCGCTCCACAGCAGTCTCTTGCGCCAATAGCGGAACCTGGCCGCCGGCGCGCTGCCCACGGCGTACCGGCCGTGCAGGGTCTCGATCATGCGGCTGCGGTCGCCGGGAGTCTGATTCACGGGCGGGTCATCCATGCTCCACTACTGCAATACGCCTTTGCTCCATCTCTAAAAAGCGGCTGCGGCCTCTTCGGCCGTGACGAAAATATCGAATACTTTATTTAAGCGCGTCAGGGCGAAGAGCGACTGGATTTCCGGACGCAGGCCGCACAGCTTGATGTCTCCGCCCGAGTCGGTGAACCGGCGCAGACAGGAAACCAGCACCCCGAGTCCCGAGCTGTCCAGAAACCGGACCCGGCTTAAGTCGACCACCAGCCGCTGGCCTCCCTTCTCGGCCCGCCGCATGATCGCGTCCTTGAACGACTTGGCCGAGGCCGCGTCGAGCCGGCCCTCGGGTTCGACAATCGTAATTCCGTCAATCTCCCGAGAACCGATACCCATGCGAAACCTCCATACATCCGCCCGCCCGGGGTCCGAGACAGGCCATGGAATCGATTGTTACCAATATCGCCGGTGAGATCAAGCCCCGATCCGGACCGGTCCGGCCCGATCCGGCCGCGCGCATCTGGCGCCGCGAATGCAAACGCTCCGTTTGCGGCCGGTCCGGACCCGGACGCGGGAAATTATTTCCCTTCGTCCGCATGGGCCTGGCCGAGGCCGGCGACCCCAAGGAGGGGCTTTTATGAGCATTTCCGCCATCTGCGGCGGCTACCCGGCCGCCGGCGTCGCCCCTGTCCAGGGCGGCGTTCAGATCCAGGCCCCACCGGCCCCGGCAACCTTTGCCTCCACCCCGGACCAGGCGGACTTTTCCCGGACCGGTTCCGCGCTGAGCCAACTCATGCAACTGCAAAAGTCCGATCCGCAACGCTTCAAGGAGCTGGCCGGGACTATTTCCGGCGACCTGCAAGCGTCGTCGAGCGCCAGCGGCGACCCGAAACAGGCCCAAATCTTCACCGAAATGTCGCAAAAATTCGCCCAGGCGGCTCAAACCGGCGCCATGCCGGACCTGTCTTCCCCAACCTTCCGGAGCCAAGGCGGCGCGGGCGGCCTCGCCCAGGCGCTCGGCAACGGCGGGCAGGCCCTGGCCGGCCTCGCGACCGGCGCGGGAAAAATTCTGGCCGGACACGCCGCCGCCGCCCTGACCGGCGGCCTGAGCGCGGCGGTCTTGTAGAGAGAGCGGGAAAAGAAGAGAATGAGAGAATCGGGGGAGGAACCTTTTTTATAAAACCCCCGCCTCCAAAAAATTTTCATTGCTTTTTTTGGACTAGATGCGTTTGCCCGGATTTTCGCCGCTTCCGGGTAACGTTCGCGGCCGCGCCGCCGTCTTTTTTCTATCGGCCTTTGCGCCAATTTCCCTTTGCGGTAAACGAGGAACGCCATGCGCATCATGACACGATTTCTTTTCGCGGCCGCTTTTTTGGCCTTGATCCCGGCCTGCGCGTCGTCTTCGGGATCGGACGGGTCCGGGAAGAATTACGCGGGCAAGTCCCATCGCCAGCAAAGCGCCCCCCCGTCCACCCCCTATGCCGACCCCCTGTTCGACAGCCCCGAGGACGCCGCCATGTCGGGCTACGCCATCGCCAACCTGAAGGAAAGGCAGCGGGTGTATTGGTACAACGCAAGCCGCGATACGATCTATTTTCTCTCGATCAAGCTCTCGCCTTCGCCCGAGACCGGACGGCCCAAGGAACTTGAAATCGCCACCAAAAAGCCCGACGGCAGGGTGGTCCTGCTGTCGGCCAAGGCGAGGACCGAAGGGGATCAATGGAAGGTGTACGGGGCCTTCGCGGCCGCACTCGACGAAAACGGGCAAAAGCTCCTGGAGGCGAACTACAAGGAAGCCTACCGCCGGGCCACCGCGCCCGAGGAGAAGCCCGCCGCCAAAACGGCTGCTCCGGCCAAACAGGTCAAACCGGCCAAACAGGCGCAGCCCGCTGCGGCAGCGGCCCAGGCCCCAACCTCGGCCTCGGGCGCGCCCGGCTCCTTTACGCTTCCGCAAGACGCTCCGGCCGGCCTGGTCGCGGCCGGAGATTTCGATTTTCCCGTGGCGAGTTCGCCGAAGAACGCGCAAAAGCCCGCCGATGCGCCCGCCGGAGGCCGCAGGGGC
>JADFXV010000106.1 GCA_015233395.1 Desulfovibrionaceae bacterium | reverse complement strand
TATGAACACAAATAACGCGCCGCGTTTGCCCAAACACCTCAACCATCGAAATTTTGGAGGCGCTGCATGAGTAAGCACGACATCGCCCTGACGGGCCATATGGACAGGAAGGAGTTGGCCAGCCTGCTGGAGGATATGGCCCGGGGGGTCAAGCACGGCATGCTGTGCATCCCCCAGGGTAAAGAGTCCGTGACGCTGACGCCGTCCGAATTCCTGGAATACGAAATCGATGTTGAAATCAAAAAAGACAAGCAGAAGCTCACGATCGAGCTGAAGTGGGAGCACGTCGAGCAGCCGGTCCTGACCGTCGGCCGTATTTGCTCCGTGAAGCCGGATGTGCCCGAGGGCTGCGCTGCCGGGCCTGGAGAGGGTATCGGCGTCACCAGCGTTGAGGCCAAGGGGCTCGCCCATGCCTGGAGCATCAAAAATGACATTCTGGGCAAGGACGTCTTTAACGAAGCGCGCGAAAAAGTGGGCGCAGTAGTAGACCTTGTCGTGACGCCTGAAGACGCCGTTTCCTATGCTATCGTCGGCGCCGGCGGCTTCTTGGGCATGGCCAAGCACGATGTGGGCATTCCGGTCATACAGTTCAAGATCACGGACAAGCACATCCTCTTGCCCGGCGCCACCAAGGCGGCAGTCAAGGCGATGCCGCCGTTTAAATACCCCGGCTGACGGGATTCGTCTCGTCCTTAACCAGCCGGACTGAGGCCCAAACAACACGAAAGAAGAGCAGGATATGACGCAGCATCGTTTGAGCGCGACTTCACCGGCTGAGGGCTTCCAAGGCGCCCGTGGCCTCAGCCGGATTTTACGCCGCCCGCGGCGGCCGGCTTTCGGCCGGATATTTTGGGCGGTCGTTCTGACCTGGCTGCTGGCGGCGGCTTCTTCAGCTAGCCCCGGCGCGGCCGATCAGCAACAGAAGCTTAATGCCCTGTTGGGCGAGATGGAGTCGAGCTATGCCACGCTCAACGACTATACGGCGATATTTCGGAAACGGCAGCGGATCGGCAAGAGCGAGATCTACGATGAAAGGATGTACGTCAAATTCCAGAAGCCTTTCAAGGTTTATTTGAAGTGGCTTGATGAACTCAGGGAAGCTCTTTACGTTGCCGGAGAATACGACAACAAGGTTCTGGTCCACTACAAGGGACTGTTCGGAATGACGACCTCCTTCTTCAATCCTGAAAATGCCTTGGTGATGCACAACAACCGGCATCCCATAACCAAAATAGGCTTCGGATTTATATTTGGAATAATGAAGAATGATTTTGCGATTGCCAAGCAGTATGACGAATTGGAAATAATCAAAATCGGTGACGATATTTTTGATGGGCGGCCATCAATTATAATTGATGCCAGATTCACCCCCCATGAGGGACGAAAATACTATTCACCGCACATAATAAGCCAAGTTGACAAAGAATTCATGGTGCCTGTCAGCATTTCATGTTACGATGCCAACGGAGAATTTCAAGAACAGTACAGTTATGAAAACGTAAAAAGAAATCCCGGCCTGAGCGACATTGAATTTTCCAAGGATAACAAGGCCTACAATTTTCAACGGTAAACCGGCGACCCGCTTTCGCTTCTCCGCCAAAAGGAGAGAACCATGACCATGAGCATCATCACGCTGCAACCGATCATCGCCTTGATCGCCGGCATCTTGATTCTTATCAGGCCGCAATTGCTCAATCTGATCGTGGCCGTCTATCTCATCGCCATCGGAATCATCGGCCTGCTGCACGGCCACGTGTAGCCGCCAGGCCTGGCGGGCGGCGGGCCTACGGCTTTCGGATGTCGAGCTTGCGCATGCGGGCGCGCAGGGTGCTGCGGTCGAGGCCGAGGGTTTCGGCCGCGCTGTTTTTGCCGCCGACTTTCCAATGCGCCTGTTCAAGCACCGAGACGATATGGTCGCGTTCGACAGCGTCCAGGGTTTTTCGATGTGCGCCAAGTTGCGTGAACGGCTTCGTAAGCTCATCGGCCAGGCGCAGTTTCGGCCCGGAGGTCACGATGACTCCCCGTTCCAAAACGTTTTCCAGCTCCCGGATGTTCCCGGGCCAATTATAATTTTGCAGGGCATCCATGACCTTCGAGGGAATGTGCTCAATGGTCTTGCCCAGACGCTTGGAAATCTTGTCGACGAAAAATTCCACGAGCAGCGGTATGTCCTCCACGCGGTTGCGAAGCGGCGGAATGGTGATGGGAAAAATGTTCATGCGATACCAGAGGTCGTCGCGGAATTTGCCCTTGCCGACCTCTTCTTCCATATTCCGGTTGGTGGCGGCGATGATCCGCACATCGACCTTGATCGTCACGGAGCTGCCCACGCGCTCGAACTCGCCGCTTTGAATCACCTGGAGCAATTTGCTCTGCAATTCGAGCGGCAGTTCGCCGATCTCATCCAAGAACAGGGTGCCGTGGTTGGCGAGTTCAAAGCGCCCGGTCCGCCTGGCGTGCGCTCCGGTGAAAGCGCCTTTCTCATGGCCGAACAGTTCGCTTTCGATCAGGTTCGAAGGCAGCGCGGCGCAATTCATTTTGACCAGGGTCCGGTCCTTGCGCAGGCTCGCGCCGTGAATGGCCCGCGCCACCAGCTCCTTGCCGACTCCTGTCTCACCGAGGATCATGACGGTCGTATCGATGCCGGCGATTTGTTCGATCTTGAAGAACACGTCGTTGATCGCATCGCTTTGACCGACGATGTGCTCATAGTTGTAGACCTGCTTTATCTCGTTTTGCAGATACGATCTCTCCCCCTCCAATTGCGCCTTTAACTTTTTTATTTCCACAAAGGAGACTTCAGCGATTATTCTCCTTTTTTCCTCTCCGTCTTTGGCCAGGACAAGTTCCGCCGTTCGATTTCTAACGATCTCCTCAAGATCATTTTTGTAGCATTCACTGACAGTCGAATCCTCGATGGCCAAAAGGAGCTGATTGGTTTTGTCCGAATCATTATGCACGCTTCTGGCGGTCAGATGTGCGGAAAATAGAGCATTACCGGTATTGACCATGCGCAAATCGCACTTTTTCAGGCTGTTCGTCGCCAGGATATCCTTGTGGAACAGGTAAAAGGCATCCTGGTCCTCGTTATTGAAAATGAACCGGTTGATCGGCTGGCCGATGAGCTCGTCCCGAACCAGGCCAAGCAGGGTCGCGGCGGTGAGATTGGCCTCGGTGATCCGCCCATTATCGCTGAGGGTGACGTACCCGACCGGAGCCATCTCGAAGAGATCGAAATACCGGGCGCGCAAGGCTTCCAGTTCTTCCCGAGCGCGGCGCAATTCCTCGTTTTGCATTTCGAGCTCGACCTGGTGGACCTGGAGTTCATGGAGCAGCCGGTGCTCCTGCGGTTCCAGCAAAGCGGCGGGAAGGGGTGCGCCGGGACCGGAGAGAACGGCTTCCGCTTTGCGGCGCAAGGCCGCGTCCAGGGCGGGTCCGCTCGTTTTTTTCTTCGCCGTGGTTTTGGGCGTTTTGTTCGTCTGGATCACTGTCAGCCGACCTCGTTGAAATGCCGCAAGCCGTCGTCCGCTTCAACGGCGGGACGAGGCGGAGGGTTCCATTGAGACAATCTACATGGATGTAAAAAATAGTGCAAGGCCTATTCGTGGTTTCAACGGGCTGGCTGACGCATGAAAACGCCAAGGCGGCTGATCGCGAGAAACGATGCTTATATTCTGGATGATGGGGCTGCACCGGAACAACCGTCATTTGAGGGGATACGCCGCCGGCATCACGGCTTTTTTGAAACGAACCCGCCGAGCCGGAATTCTCGGACGGGATATTGCTGGCACTCAGCGCAACGGATACATATTGAAATAAAGACGGGAGCCGTTACGAAAAAACTTTTCATTTTGGTCGTTCTCCTTGCCGCCGCCACGACCGCCAACGCCGGCGGCAAGGGAGACCTGACCGTGGTCATGACCGGATTCGCAAGCGATGCCGGCGTGGCCCGGGTCATCGTCTTCGATAAACCCGAAGGCTTCCCCCTCGACGGCGCCAAAGCCCTGCGCCAAACCCAGGCGGCCATCACCGGCGGCAAGGCCTTGGCCGTGTTCAAATCCCTCCCGTTCGGGGCTTACGCCGTGGCCGTACTGCACGACGACGACCTCTCGGGAAGTCCGGACCTGAACTTCCTTGGTGTCCCCGGGAAGGCCTTTGGCCTGTCGAACAACACCCATGACCTGCCGGCCTTCGACAAAAGCAAATTCACCCTGAACGCCGCGCGCCTGACCATCGAGATAACGGCGCATTATTCCAGGTTCGCCAGCAACCCCCACCCGGTGCGCCCGCAGTCGCGTCCGCAAGACAAATGATTTCAATTTTGACGGGATTTTTCGAGCGGCCGGCTACAGCCAGTGTTTGAAGAGACTGGCCCCCCATTCCTTGAAACGATCGCGGACCGACCTTTTTTCCCACCCTTCCGGCATGATCTGATCGGATTCTTTCAGGTCGCGCTCGAACATCGCCTGCATCGAATCGGCGAAATCCTTGCCCAGGATCACGGCATTGGCTTCGTCGTTGGTCAAAAAGCTCAGGGTGTCTAAATTGTTCGAGCCGATGGTGGACCAGACGTTGTCGATCACCGCCGTCTTGGCGTGCAGCATCCCGCCGCGCCTCTCGAACAATTGCACGCCCGCTTGCAGCAACTCGCGGTAATGATGCCTGCTGGCATAGTAGACCAAGGCAGAATCGCTGCGGCTCGGAAGCACGATCTTGACATCGACGCCGCGCCGCGCCGCCTCGGTGAGGGCTCTGAGCATCTGCTCGTCGGGCACGAAGTAGGGAGTCGTCAAGTAAATGGAGTTTTGGGCGTGAGTGATCGCGGACAAGTACATCGTGAATATTCTTCGATTCTTTTCGCCCGGCAAACTGCCGACCACCTGGACCAGGGTGTTGCCGGCTTGTTTCAGCGAGGGGAAATAGTCGCGCTTGGGGAGCGGCGGTCCTTTCTGCCTTTCCCAGGTCTTCAGGAAAAAGCGCTGGAACTCGGCCGTCACCGGGCCTTCGATGCGCACGTGGGTATCGCGCCAGGGCTCTTCGTGGTTTCCGCCGCGAGACAGGATCGCCGAACTTCCGGAATAAACGCCGCTGATGTTGACCCCGCCGGTGAAGGCGACGGCGCCGTCGACTACCAGAATCTTGCGGTGATCGCGGTTGCTCACTTCCCATTTCTTTCCCGCAGGCACCCTCCCGGGAGCCAGGGGATTGAATTCGAGCACGTTGACCCCGCCCTCGCGCAGATGCTGAAAAAAGGCGGCCGGCGTGTTCAAGGAGCCGAAACTGTCGTAAATCAGGTTCACCTGGACGCCCCCGGCGCTTTTGCGCAGGAGCAGATCGGAAAATTGTTTTCCGATTTCATCGTCTTCAAAGATGAAGGTTTGAAAATTGATGTTGTCCTTGGCGTTTTCGATGGCCGCGAACATCGCCGCATAGGTGGCCGGTCCGTCGATGAGCAGGGTGGCCTTGTTGCCGGCCGTTAAAGGACTGCCGCTGATGGATTGCATCAGCTGGACCTGTTGTTCCAGAAGCTCGGTCGGATCGACTTGGTTTTCGAGCCGCCTTATCATGGCGTCACTTTTTTTTGAAGGCAGCTCTCCTTTCGGCCCCAGGATCTTTGTCGGTTCATCATCGCCTGAAAGTTCATGGCTCAGTTTGTCTTGTACATTGGGAAGGGAGGCGCAGCCGTAAAAAGCGGCAATTAAAACGAACATGAACAGTGATGCGATGCTTCTTGTAGGCGGGACGGAACCAATTCTTTTTATGGGATGCATCATCGAATGGCCTCTTTGGCGATCATTATCGAATCTGGAAAAAGGAGTTCGCGTCCAACGGCAACGGCTCCGGAATGGGCCTGACAACGCCGCAATCGGTATCGATGCGCGGAACATCCATATTTATAAAAAATACAAATTTTTGACCACGCGGTCAAGCCGCCGGGATTGGGAACCCAGGGCGGTTCATCCGTTGCGGGGCGTTGCCGCTTTACAATCGCTCCTGATCGAGTATAGGCAATAGTATTGTGTTTCCTACGGTTTTGAAGGAAAAGGACGCTCTCCATTCGCCGCCCCCATGGTCGGCGGCGTGGTGACCTCGACAATCCTGGAATTGATTTTGTACCCGGCAATCTTTGCGCTATGGAAGGGACGGAAACTGAAAGCCTCCTGAACCCTAGGCAGCGGACCTACGACAGGGATGCCGCCTCAGTCTGTTCGCTCGAGGCCATTAAGACCGACGGAAGAGGTTCTAAAACACTCAGCCCTCCTGGAGGCGTACGACAACGTGCTGTTTGGGGCCGGGTAATGACGAACCAGACTGGCAACCATGGCTCTGGGCAATTGTGGTTGCAATTTTAAAAGCCATCTCGGCCATTTTCAATAAAAACATACAATATCAGCGAATACAGGGTACTTGCCCCTCCGCTTTTCCCAGCGTCACTTTCCCCCCAAAACTGATTTAGTTCCGCGAGGAAAGATCAAGGCCGCCCAAAGGCGGCCTTCCTGATTATTTTCTTAGCCATAGATTTTGGGAAGAAACTTAAAGAGGGCAGCTGTAATTAGGCTAGCTCCAAGGCAACCGATTAAAAGAAGCCATAAACTATGTCCCTCCATCTGACTGTAGGTTGTCTTGGAAAGGTCAAACACCTCCGATGCACGTTTGGCAGCGTCTTCGCAACGAGCTACGCATACTTCGAGACGCGCTGAAAGCTGAGAGACTACCTCAACGGGATAAGTCCTGACCTCGTGCCCGGCTGATCTAACGCTCTCGGCTGCGTTCTTTGTCTCTCGAACCAGTGCTTGCGATGCCAAAATTGCCTCCGAATTGATCTTGGCCAAAGATTGCCCGAGCTTGTTCAAGTACGTGAATAAGTCTTGTAGCGCCGCCGCTTCCCCCAAGTCCGGCAAGCTTGTCTGCGATTCGTAGCCCTTGCTCAAGCCCGAATCCTCGCCCATGCCCAGCCCCAAACTCCTGCAGCGAGTGTAATCTGTCTTGCTCATAGTGTAATCCTCTTTGTTGAAGTGCTAGCCAAGTATAGCTTTTGCCGAGCTTGCTTCCCTTAAAGG
>JADFXV010000105.1 GCA_015233395.1 Desulfovibrionaceae bacterium | reverse complement strand
CGCTCTCGCTCGGCGCCCGGCCGGTGCTCGCGGGCGACGCCTGGCGCGAACTGACCCGGGGATGGCGTTCGACGCCCGCCGTGGCCGCAGCGGCGGATCGGCTGGCGGCCCAGGGAACCCTGGCCGCCCGGATCAGGCGGGCGCTGGGCGACGACCGGTCCCTGGACAATATCCGCCGGGTCTACGGCCGGTTGTGCGACTGCCTGGCCGGGGACTTGCTTTTTGACGCGTAAGCGTCGCGCCGGTTCGATTTTTTCGGCCGCGCTCGGGCCGCGCTCAGGCCGTGCTTGATGCCTTGGGCGCAAATAGGGTAACGGCAGGTTCGGCGCCCGTCCGGTTGGGACGCATTCCGGCTTCCGCACAGACCGGGCGTACGCGGGCGCTCGCCGTGGACGACGATACAGGAGTTTCCTATGCCGCGACTCGCCGTCAATGTGGATCACGTGGCCACGCTGCGCCAGGCCAGGGGGGGCTGCGAGCCCGATCCGGTCGCCGCCGCCCACATGTGCGAACTGGCCGGCGCCAGGGCGATCATCGTGCACCTGCGCGAAGACCGCCGCCATATCCAGGACCGCGATCTGGCGCTCTTGCGCGCCACGGTCAAGACCCGGCTGCACCTGGAAATGGCCGCCACCCCCGAGATGGGACGCATCGCCCTGGAAACCAGACCGGAAATGGTCTGCCTGGTTCCGGAAAAACGCCAGGAGCTGACCACCGAGGGCGGCCTGGCCGTCTACGCCCGGGAAGACGAGCTCTCGCGCTTTTTGGCCCCGCTGCACAAGGCTGGCGTCAAGGCGAGCCTGTTCATCGATCCCGACCCGCGCCAGATCGCCGCCGCCGGCCGCGTCGGCGCCGAATATATCGAAATCCACACCGGCGCGTACGCCGACGCCAAAACCCCGGAAGACAAGGCGCACGAGTTCGAGAAGGTCCGGGGGGCGGTCGCCCTCGGCCGCGAACACGGCCTGTCGGTCAACGTGGGCCACGGCCTGAACTACGACAACATTTTCGCCTTCGCCAAAATCGGCGGGATCGACGAATACTCCATCGGCCACGCCATCGTCTGCCGGGCCGTGTTCACCGGCCTGACCGAGGCCGTGGGCGCGATGGCCCGGATCGTGGCCGGTTTCCCGGACTGACGGTGATTAAAGGATTGGGCCTGGATCTGGTCGAAATCGACCGTATCCGCCGGATATTGAAGCGCTTCGGCGATCGTTTCGGCGCACGCGTCCTGACCCCGGCCGAACGCGCCGCGCACGGAGCGGACACGGCCCGCTACCTCGCCTCGCGCTTCGCGGCCAAGGAAGCTGCGGTCAAGGCGCTCGGTACGGGCTTTCGGGACGGCATCGGCTTTTACGACCTCGAAACCGGCGCGGACGCGCTCGGCAAACCCTCGCTGACCCTGACCGGCGCGGCCCTGGCCCGCGCGCGGGACATGGGCGTCGCCGCCGTCCACCTGAGCATCACCCACGGCCGCGACACGGCCTGCGCCGTGGTCGTGCTGGAGGGATAGGGGCGAGCGGGGGAAGGGATAAGGGGGATACGGGGGTGTGAAGCCAAAGGGGCCAGGCCCCTTTGGGATCCCGTTTCCGGGAAATCGCCCATCTTCGATTCCGATTCCCCAACGTCCCGCGAAACACCCATGGCCCCCCCACATACGCTCATCTTCCGCCATCCCGAGGGACCAAGACCGGCGTTTCCGGTCCGGCCGGTGTTTTTGCCCAATGCGGGCTGTCCGGGGAAATGCATCTACTGCGTCCAGGAAGTCCAGACCGGGCGCGCGGCCCTGGCCTTAGGCGACATATACGAACACCTGCGCCGCGAGCTGGACCGCGCCGCCGCCGCCGCGCACGCGCCCTTTGAGCTCGGCTTTTACGGCGGCACCTTCACCGCCCTGCCCGAGGACTACGCCGCCCGCTTCGTCGCGCTCGCCGCCGCGTACAAGCAGGGCGGCCCGGTCGCGGCCGTGCGCTGCTCGACCCGGCCGGACGCGGCGGGTCTGCCGCTGCTTCGCGAACTGGCCGCGCTGGGCCTTGATTCCGTGGAACTGGGCGTGCAAAGTTTCGACGACGCGGCCTTGGCCGCCAGCCGCCGGGGCTACGACGGCGCCGCCGCGCGCGCGGCCTGCGAAGCTGTGCGCGAGGCCGGACTGAACCTCGGTGTCCAGCTTTTGCCCGGTCTGCCCAGTCTGCCCAGTCTGCCCGGCCACGCCCCCGAAGCCTTCCGCCGCGACATTGAGATCCTCCTGGAGATCAAGCCCGGTCTCGTGCGCCTGTATCCCTGCCTGGTCATCGAAGGCTCGGCGCTCGCGGCCATGCACGACCGGGGCGAGTACGCCCCCTGGCCGCTTGAGACGGCCGCCTCGGAAATCGCCCGCGCCCTGCCGCCGCTGTGGCGCGCGGGAGTGCGCGTCGCCCGCCTGGGACTTGCGCCCCAGCCCGGACTGCTCGGCAAAATCAAGGCCGGCCCCTGGCACGCATCGCTTGGTTCGCTCACGCGCGGCCGGGCGCTTTACGCCATGCTGGCGCAGTCGCTTGACGGCCGCCGGATGAACGCCCTGCGCCTGCCGCGCCGCTACCAGGGCGAATTGTTCGGCTTCGGCGGCGAGCTGATCGAGCCCTACGCGCGGTTGGGCTTGAAAACCGCAAACGCCAAACCTTGGGACCAGGCGCATTTCGCCCTGGAAACCGCCTGAGCCGCCATGGACGCGAAGGTCCGCCTGGGCGTCAGCCGCTGCCTGCTCGGCGAGCGCGTGCGCTACGACGGCGGACACAAGCTCGACCGTGATTTGCTCGCCACCCTCGCCCCGGTCGCGGTCTTCGTCCCGGTCTGCCCGGAAGTCGAATGCGGCCTGCCCGTCCCCCGCGAGGCGATGAACCTGTGCGGCGACCCGGCCGCCCCGCGCCTGATCGCGACCGCCACCGGCCTGGACCTGACCGAAAAGTTGACCGCCTGGGCCGCGCGCCGCCTGGACGAGCTGGCAAGCGAGAATCTCTGCGGCTTCGTGTTCAAGACCGGTTCGCCGAGCTGCGGCCTAACGTGCATCAAGGTCTACCGCGACAACGGCGGTTTTGCGGAAACGGGAATGGGGATCTTCGCGCGCCTGTTCCGGGAGCGCTTCGCGCTGTTGCCTTGCCAGGACGAGCTTGGGCTGCGCGCTGCCGCGCCGCGGCAGGATTTCATCGAACGCGCGCTCGCGTTCCAACACGCTTCAATCGAGAGGCCAAAGGGGCTTCGCCCTGAGGCCCTCCCCAACGAGTGACGGGAAAAAAACGATTCAACCAAGGAGCTGCGCGATGACCGGCCAAGAAGACAAAACAGACAAACAGAGCTACACCTTCATCTGCTCCCGGGGCACGCTCGACGGCGCCTACCCCTCGCTCATCCTGGGCCTGAACGCCCGGCGCCTCGGACACGACGTCTCCCTGTTCTACACCTTCATGGGCATCAACGTCGTGCGCAAAGGCTACCTGTCCAAACTCAAGTTCCACCCCCCGGGCTTCCTCGGCGCGATTCCGGGCATGGCCACGCTGGCCACGAACATGATGGAAAAACAGATCGAAGAGGCCAACATTCCAAGCATCGGGGAAATTTTCGAAATGGCGCAACTCGAAGGCGTCAAAACCATCGCCTGCAAAATGACCATGGATATGATGAAAATTCCCCACGACGATCTGGTCGAAGGCGTGGACGTCATGAACGCCGAACAATACCTGAAACTGGCCGGCGCCTGCGCCATTAACATGTTTACCTAGGAAAGGAGAATGGGACTCCGCCCTCCGGGGGCCAAGGGGCTCCGCCCCTTGGATCCCCGCCGGGGGGGCAAGCGCCCCCCCGGACCCCCGCGTCCGGGGACACGGCCGCGCCCCTGACGCGGGGGTCCGGGGGCGATCATCGCCCCCGGCGGGGTCCAGGGGCAGCGCCCCTGGACGGGTCCGGGGCAGCGCCCCTGGTCTACAGCAGCGCGTTATTCCAGTTGAATTCGGCTTTTCTGGTCAGATTGGGCAGGGATTTGGGCGCGGGTTCGCGCAGGGTGGCGAAGGTGGTGTAGCCCGCTTCGAGCAGGGCCGGTTTGTGTTCGGAGATGTCGAGTTCCCAGGCCGGGTAGATCCAGTAGTTCTGGCCGTTTCTGGCCGCCCAGAGCACTTCGCCCTTGGGGCTGGAGAGGTTTTCCCAGGTGGACACCTCGTGCGCCAGCACGCGCGATACGCCGAACGGCCAGTAGCCTTTGAGCACGACGCCAAGCGGCAGGGGCGAGATTTTCGGCAGGGCGAGCAGGTCTTCCTTGGGCAGTTCGGGAGACACGAAGGCGGCGGAAAATCCCATGCCCCGCAAGGCTTCCAGGGCGAACGGGTTGGCCAGGTTGCAAAACGGTCCGGCGATCAGGCGCAGGTCGCCGAGTTTTTTTTGCGGCAAAAGTCCCACCTGCCAGGGGGCGTTGAGCACGAAATAGGTCGCCCCGCGCCGCACCATGTCCGAGATCAGCACGGCGAATTCGCCTTCCTCGTTGGGCCAGATGACCGGCGGCAGCCACCACTGGGCGTCCCGGGAGCGGCTGACGTGGAGTTCGTGGGCGTTGCGGGGATGCACCCAGGCGCCCTGTTCCAGGCCGGGTCGTTGCGCCGGGGCTTTGCGCCAGACGTGCACGTCGATGATCCGGGGGCGTTTGGGGACCCGGGCGGGCCGTGGCGGCGCGGGCTCGAAGGGAACGCTTTCGACGGCGGGCTCCATGATTTTGTCCAGGGCCGCGCGCATTTTGCCCAGTTCCCGGACCAGTTCCGGTTCGCGGCGGTCGATCAGGAAGATCGGCGAGCCGGCGGCCGGTTTGGCGGCGCCTTCGACTTTCACGTCCAGGCGACCGGCCTTGGGGATGTTTTTGGTCACCTTGACGAGTTGGTGCCAGGCGTCGTCCTCGTAGCCCAGGCGCAGCAGGTCCCCAGCCAGAAGCGGCAGGCGCGGCCGGGTGAAATATTTGCGCATGCCCTCGCGGGTGAGTTTGCCGATTTGCAGTCCCGAGCAGGTCTGCTCGCCGATTTTGACCGGATTGTACGGCCTTTGCGGCAAAAAGCCGTAGTGTGTGGTGGAGCGGCCAAGCGCCTGGGCGAGGTAGTCCATGGCTTTGTTCTTGGCCGGGGCTTCGCTGCCTTCGTCGCGGATGAGCTTGTAGGCGGCCACGGTGTAGTAGACGTAGTGCGGGCCCTTGTTGCGGCCTTCGATCTTCCAGGCGGCGACCTGGGGGACGTTGAGCATGGTGCGCGTGAGCACGTCCAGGCCGAGGTCCTGGCAGGAGAAGAAGCGTTCCTTGATGTCGCGGCGGTTGTAGACCCGGCGGCAGGGCTGCACGCAGCGTCCGCGCAGGCCGGATTTGCCGCCGAGCAGGCTCGACCAGTAGCAGCGGCCCGAGACGTTGTGGCACAGCGCGCCGTGGACGAAGACTTCAAGCGCCAGGCCTTCGGGGCAGGCGCCGGCCATGGCCTTGATTTCGTCGAGGGAGAGTTCGCGCGGCAGGACCACCCGGGCGGCGCCGAGTTCGCGCGCGCTGGCCAGCGCGGCCGGATGGGTCACGTTGGCCAGGGTGGAGAGATGGATTTCCCCGGTGAACCCGGCGTCGCGGGCCAGACGCGGCAGCCCGGGATCGGCGATGATGAGCGCGTCCGGTGCGACCGAGCGGGCCAGCCGCGCGATCAGCCGCGCCGCCCGGACCGGATCGTCCGGGGTCAGCATGTTGTTGATGGCCAGATAGACCTTGCGGTCCATGGAATGGGCCAGCTCGGTGAGCCTGGCCAGTTCGGACAGGGAAAAATTGTCGGCGCGCATGCGGGCCGAATAGTTTTTCAGGCCGGCGTAAACGGCGTCCGCTCCGGCGGCCAGGGCGGCCAGGAAGGAGGCCGCGTCTCCGGCCGGGGCGAGAATTTCGGGCTTGTGCGCAGTCATGGGGAAAATCACATCCTGTCATTGTCAATGAGATCGTGGGGCCTTGGAGCCGGGCCGGGCCGCGAGGCCTGGGCCGTCCAATGGAAAAGGCCAGGCGCGCAGCCTGGCCGACCTATGAAGAATAACACCGGATTCGTCCGCTGGCAAGAGCGGCGGGCAGAGCGCGGGCGGGCGGCCGCGCGAACCTCGGGGCTGACGCGTCCGGCAGTATCCGTCCGCACCCGGCCAGATGCGGCCGCCAGCGACAAAACTCCGCCGGATGGCTAAAATTACCTTGCCAAGCGCATTTGCGCGCGCCGCTTGGGTCAGCCGGCGGCCGTGAGCGTGTCGACGATCGCCTCAAGCGTCGCGCCGGCCCGGCCGTTGTCCACCTGGCAGGCGCCCACCCGGGGATGGCCGCCGCCGCCGTATTGAAGCATCAGGCTGCCCACGTTGGTCTTGCAGGTGCGGTTGATGACGCTGTGGCCCACGGTGAAGACCGTGTTCTGCTTCATCACGCCCCATACGACCTGCACGCTCACGTTGCACAGCGGAAAAAGGGCGTAGATCAGAAACCGGTTGCCGGTGAAGATCTCCTCTTCGCCGCGCAGGTCCACGATCACCACGTTGTCGTGGATCGCCGAGGTGCGCATGATCATGTCCACGAAGAGCTTGTGCTGCTCGAAATAACGCCGGGTGCGCTCGGTCACGTCCGGCAGCGCCAGGAGATCCTCGATGGACTTTGACCGGATCAAACCGATCAGCTCGTCCATCAGAGCCAAATTGCTGATTGTGTAGTCCCGGTACCGCCCCAGGCCGGTGCGCGGGTCCATGACGAAGGACAACAAAACCCAGCCCGACGGATTTTGAACCTCGTCGATGCTCAGATCGCCGCTGTCGCATTTGTCGACATAACGCATCATCTCGTCGAAACGCGCCGGGAACTTTGCATGGCCGCCGAAATAATCCCAGATCACCCGGGCGCAACTCGGCGCGGACTTGGAAGCGCCGGTGAACACGCCTCCGGACAGATTGCGCTCCTCCTCGCTGGAATGGTGGTCGAACCACATGCCGCAACCCGGAGCAAAAGGAACGTTGGCCAGAATGTCGTCCGGACCGGCCGTAATCAGGCCGTCCTGCACGTCCTTGGGATGGACGAACTTCCAACTGTCCATCAAACCCAGCTCCTTGAGCAAAACCGCGCAAATCAAACCGTCGAAATCCGACCGCGTCAGCAACCGCATGGCGTCCTCCGGAGGGGGGTGTGTGGGAAGAGGAGAGGGGAAACCGGGGGGAAAACCCCTTTTGTGAACAAAAGGGGTTTTCCCCCCGGACCCC
>JADFXV010000104.1 GCA_015233395.1 Desulfovibrionaceae bacterium | reverse complement strand
TATTCCGTCGACAATGAAGCAGCTTGGCATCTCCAGAGAAATCGAGCGTGGTGCGGCAACAAGATTCATCTGGCCGCCAGTCCAAGCATTGAATTTATCCTTCAGAAGGCATGTGGCGCAGGCCAGCCGATCCGATGTCAGCGAGGTGTCGCAACTTTTGGACGACATCCCCTGTCTCAGTCAGAAAAGAAACACGCTTTCGCTCCATGAGAGCCCAAGTGAAAGTGTCTACTAAACTAGGATCAAGTTAGCCTACTTATAAAGAGCCCATGTAATTTTACCAAATACAACATTCAATACCTGGTAAAGGCTGCCAGAAATGCTCTTTAAAAAGTAAGACAACTTTTCAGGAAATATCAGATGCTACTATCAAGATATGACAAAGGCGTTATTTATATTTTCAGTTTAATTACATTGCTAATGTACATTACTTGTATTTCTACAAATTATTACCCAACACATGATGCTATAGAGTGGCATGGCATTTTTCGATATTATTATCAAAATATTTCACATGGCATTATACCTTTTTGGAATCCTTATAGTCAAACGGGGACGCCTTTTTTCCCTTATTTTCAGGCGCTGGGGCTATTGGAGCCAAGCAATTTAATTTTTGCTATTATTGGTCGCATAACTGGTGGCCAATGGTTGCAAGCAGATTTTGCTCACTACCTATTCCTTTATTTAATATTTATTCTCGGCAGTTACCTTTTAATGCGAGAAATGTCGCGTGATAGACATGCATCATTTATTTTGTCTTCGGTATTGTTTTTATCCTGTTTGCCTAATTTTTTTAGGCAAGACGGCGCCATACGGCCTTTTGCATTTGTACCATTAATTTCTTTTTTATTGATTATATATTTTCGGTCTAATGAACAAAAGCAAAAAAAACTATTATTGTTGGCAACATATTTGGCCGCAGTACAAAGCAATGATTATATTCCAGTTTATATGCTTGTTTTTGTCGGATCATTATTGTTTCTTTTTTTCATATTTAATTTTTCTTTTATAAGAAACCATTTTTTGCCCCCTTACAAAATTAAAAAATTATGGTTTTTATTGCTTATAATTTTTACATTTTGCTTGGTAACTATGCCTGTATTTATGTTCCATAAAGAAATTAATTCCGGTGAATTAGTTCCAGCAGTAAGGATCTTCCAGTATAATTCAAATAAACTGCCAGATACTTGGGTGTCTGACATAGATGTGCATCTACTTGAGACCGGCGTCATTACTGAGCGTGTCACCATAAAAGCATTAAATTTCTTATCAATGCTGATTGATCCACTGACTAGCGTCAATGTGGATACAAGTATTAAGCGGCAACATAAATCAGAAATCTCTCTTTATGTTGGATTTTTACCAATAATATTATCACTCCTGGCGATCTTTGTCTTCACCAGGAGAGCATTAATGTTAGGATTTTTAACAATCATTCTTTCTTTTGTTATGAGTGATTTTACTAATACTCAATTATACAGCTCGCTTCCAATTCTCAACATTGTCAAAACATCACAAAATTTTTCAACAGGATTTCTCCTTAGCCTTTGCATGCTGGCTGCAATAGGATGGTCCAGCTTAAAGCGGATGTCGTATGCAAATAATATTTTAAAAGCAGCCTGTTTAGTAATATGCATTAAGTATATCATTTTCTTTTCCAGGGGGATCACTGCTTTAGGCGGCATGTTTTCATGTGGAGCCATTATTTTTGTAGGTCTTTTGTTGTTTTTTTTAGATTTCATGAAAAATCAAAAAAAATTAAAACCGATATTGTATATTATTTTGATATTTGATTTCGTTTTTAACGTAGGCACTAATTATATCCACGTGTTTGATGACGGCCTATATCTTAATCAACGAGTAATCTCGAACCAATTTTCTGAGGCAATAAATAGGTTATCTGCAACTTGCTCCGAGGTTGATTTATTTCCAGAGTATAAAACTCCATACAAAGAGCCATCATTCGAATATCTCCACACTTTTTTTGGGCCGGAGTTGATATGTTTAAATAAGGTTGTTTTCCCTAATGTGTATATAATTAATTTGCTCGACGTTAAAAGGCCGCTGTACGATAGCTTTTTTATGCAAAATTCTTATATTGATTACCTTATTCACGTTAATCCATCAAGCCAATTGATTATTTCAGGTGTAATGAGTCCCGTTATATCTTTTTTCCCAGAGGAATACGCTATTAAATTATTAAATAAATATGAAATTGTCCAAAAAATAAATAGCATCCAACCTGATGATCTCAATAAATATATATTTTACGAAAACAATTCACAAGCGCAATTTACATCAAAAGAAACATCCACCATCCATAATTTTGATGTTTTTTTTAAAGAAGATGGGATGTTGCAATTAAATGAAAAAAATCTCCTCGAATATGGACAAGTGTTGGAAGGAAAACATTATTTGCCACATCCAGTGGATTATCATGTGACATCTTTTGGTCCCAACCACATGTCTCTCAATGCCTCTGTCACTAGTCCAGGTTTTCTTTATTATTCAGACGGTTTCGACAGGTATTGGCGTGTTTATGTTGACAACGTCGAGCAGGCTGTTGTTAAATGTAATTTAAATTTTAAATGTGTCTATATTGAAGCTGGATCGCACAACATAGTTTTCAAGTATCAACCAAAATTTATTATATATGGGATTATTTGTTACTTTTTGGGAAGTTTTCTTTTTTTATTTTCTTTGTTTTTCCTTTGCCGTAGTAATACATCTAGGCCTTAAAAACTGGTATCATGTTTACTTAGTAGTTTCCCCAGCGGCCAACAGGTAAATTGCCTGACTATTGCAGATGAGATTACCCGGGAGAGTCTGGCCATCGATGTCGCCAGAAGCATTTGCTCGGGCCGGGTGATTGAAGTGCTATTGCGCCTGGTCAGCGGGCGGGGATCTCTGCCGCATCTGCGGTCCGCAAAGGTCCCGAGTTCGTGTTCGAGGCGCTGCTGCGCTGGGCAGTGGATGAGTCGCTGGATATCGCCTTGATTGACCCCGGCAAGCCATGGCGGAATGGGATGGCAGAGCGCTTCAACAGCAAGTTCTGTGACGAATGACCGTCCTTGGAGTGGTCAAGAAATAGAGCGGAAGCACAGGTAGTTATTGAGCAGTGGCGCCAGCACTACAACTCGGTGCGGTCCATTCAAACCTGGGCAACATGACGCCAGCGGCATATGGACTCATTGCTTCGAACGATCTCAACAGGGAGGACACCCTCAAGAATTGAGTGGTCCAAAGAGATCCGCCTGGTCGTAGGCAAGGGTTTTGGAAAGATCACCTCGATGCACTGCAACGCAGTGGTCTGAACTATGGTCTTTGCTGCCGCGAGCAGGGACTCGTTCCAGGCGCCTTCTGTGAGAGGAAACTCCACGATGTCGCATTTTCCGGCATGCCCTCCCATGACGAGGCCTGGGAGGGGTAAACATGTTTTTCAACTTGGAGTAGCAAAATGAACTCAGCGCCTAGTCCGGCCCAAAAGAATGGCTTATTGTCCGTGGTGCTTTCATTTTATAATGAAGAGGCAGTGCTACCCGAACTCTTGCGCAGGCTTCGCCAGACGCTGGCCTCCGAGCGGGAGAAAAAGAACATTACCGGGTATGAGCTGATTTTCGTCAACGACGCCTCCAAAGATGGCTCCCTCGAACTTCTTCGCCGGGAATGCCTGGCGTGGGGAGATATCGTGATCGTCGATATGTCGCGCAATTTCGGCGTCTCCGAATGCGTCATGGCTGGACTTACCCAGGCCAAGGGGGACGCTGTCGTATACATGGACGCCGATCTGCAAGACCCTCCCGAGCTTATTGTTGAACTCATCGAAAAATGGCGAACGGATCCGGATGTTGAAGTCGTCTACACCACCCGCAACAGACGATTCGGCGAGAACCCTTTTAAGTTATTGCTCACAAAATACGGCTACCGGCTTCTCAATTCAATTTCAGAGATCGAATTGCCCCTGGATTCAGGTGATTTCAAACTCCTTTCCAGGCGCGTGGTGAACGAACTTGTGAAGCTCAAAGAAAAGAAGCCTTATATGAGGGGTTTGGTTAATTGGGTCGGCTTCAAGTCCGCGCAGGTATTTTATGACCGCGACCCTCGTTTTGACGGAGCCGACAATACAAAATGTCCGGTGTGGAGCCGAAAGGTTATCTCCGGATACTTGGACCGGGCGCTTATTTCGTTTTCCGATGCGCCGCTCAAGCTTTCCTTGGTTTTGGGGTTTTCGGTGTCGGCGGTTGCGCTCATTTACATACTCGTTGTCGTTTTCCAAAAAATCATGGGCTGGTACGTTCCCGGCTGGCCGGCGCTCATGGCGGCCACGCTTTTTCTTGGAGGCGTCATGTTGATGGTCATGGGTTTTCTTGGTCTCTATATCAATATCATTTTTCTGGAAACAAAAGGCCGACCTAATTATATTATAAAAGACATTATTACGTCGAAGTCCATGGAGGATTTGACGGAAGACAAGGAGAATTCTAAAATAAATTGAAAATTGTGTCATTTAACACGACGATCCCTTAGAGAGCTGCCAATTAATTCATCACGGGGAAATATCTTCAGGATGTCACATTATTTTTATTATGATTTATTATTTCTTGATTTGATTAATGATCTGCTCACCAAAAACTGCACCAGTCATAAATTTATGATTTTGGGCTTCAGTGATTCACATTGGGTCTGGAACATAAATCGGGGCAGGTTAAGTGGGCTCAATTTTTTTCAATACGAATAGGATTAACTTTTGTGATTAAAACTTCAACCTTCTTTCGCCTAGTCCGGATTTTAGCATGTTTCATCGTCGCCTCCGGCTCAATTTTGATATTTTTCCACGAATTTTGGAACTCGGGCTTTAACGTATTTATCGGCAACGAGGGAGACGCAAAGCTTATTCTCGCGTTCCTTGAGCATTGGCTTCGCGTCATATCCGGAGGAGGGGAGTGGAAATCTCCTTTCTTTTTCTTCCCCCTGAGAGGAGTTCTAGGGTATAGCGATGCGTTCCTATTGTATGCGCTTGACTATGTCCCTCTACGCTTTGCCGGCATTGACCCGTACTTGAGTCTCGAATTGACCCTCATTATCATACAATCGCTTGGCTTTTTCTCCTTTCTGGCCTTGACCCGGCTAGGCCTCGGTCTCGAATTTATTCCCAGCCTGTCGGCCGCAGTCATCTTCAGCACCCTGAATTCATTGAATATCTCCGCAGCCAACGTCCAGAATCTGTCGGTCGCTTTCTATCCACTCCTTGCGTTATGCGTGGTGATGTTCGTTGAAATGGCTAGCACCCGGCCACGTACCGCGTTTTTTTGGGGCACGACTTTTTCCGCGCTCCTCCCGGCTCTACTGCTGACCGCCTTCTATTACGGCTGGTTCTTCATCCTGACGGCCTTGACCACTCTGGCGGTTCTCACCTTCTTCATTCTACTTTCAGGGCAAGGCCGCGACATGCTTACAAAAATCCCCTTATGGGTTTCAACTCATAAAATACTCCTCGCGGCCTGCCTGCCGATTCTTCTTCTTGGCTTTTTTTTTGTATTATTTCTATATCTACCGGCATACTACAATACCAGTCCGTTACCCTATAGCACAGACCACCTACCGAAGATTTTAGATTTGATCTATCCTGGGAGCGGAAATCGATTTTGGGGTTGGACTGAAAGTTGGATTGACAGCCATGCCTTGTACCATAACGCCGGAGTTTATTCGACAGGGTTTACGCCCCTCTTTTTTTCATTTTTTATCCTCGTCGTTCTTTTCAACTTTAGAAGATTGCTTGCGTCTAATCCATTACATCATTGGCATCAGCGCCTTGTTGTTGCGCTTGGCCTGTCCACGCTGATCCTGATGCTCTTCGTAATACAATTAAATGATTTTTCACTTTGGCGCGCTGTCTATATTGTTGTGCCTGGGGCAAAAGCAATCCGCTTCCCATTTCGATTGCTCATCGCCTTGGGTTCCGTCGTAGCCCTTGTCGTAGCGATCGGACTCACACAGCTACAGAGAGCAATCGGCGAAGTAGCAAAAAAATGGCTCCGATACGCATCATGGTCCGGGTATGCCGCGCTGCTCGTTCTTTTACCTCTGGAGCAGTTGAACCGATCCCCGACGCATCATCTCTTCCGCTCCACGGAGATTGCTTTATTGGCGGCCGTCCCCGATCCGCCCCAAAACTGTCGGATCATCGGAGTGCTGCGGGGAAGGGAAGGGTATTTCGCCCAGATCGATGCCATGCACCTCTCTTTGCGTCTAAACTTGCCCACAATCAATGGCTACACCGGCTCCCACCCCCAAAGCTGGGATCTCGGCGACTCTTGGGGCACGGATTACCTTGAACTCGTCCAAAGCTGGTGCGATAAGCACCGCCTTGTCGACGTCTGCATATATGATTACTCCCGGAGCGCTTGGGCCGGACTAAAAGATATAGAAGATAGCCAGACAAAAATTTGCCAAAAAGAAGTTCAACCGAAAAATGACACCCAGGCCCACGACATCGCTCTTGACCTCTTGAGCCAAGGATGCGTTACTGGACGCTGGGCGCACCTAATTGAGATAAAAATCGCCTTGCAACATTATTTCACCGACCATGGCCGTTATCCCCCCGCCAATGGATTTAGCGGCCGTTACAGCGCCTGGGGTTACTCGGGGACGGACTGGATTGCAGGACTGGTCCCGGATTATATCGCGACGCTTCCCAAAGACCCGAGAGGAAACAAAGACCCAGCAAATCAATATCTTTACGCATCCAACGGATATGATTATAAATTAATTGCGCACAACCCTTCAGACGTCAAGGCGATATTTCAGGTGCAACCAGAACTCATTGATCCTGCTCGCCCTGGAAGGGCCTATGGGTATTGGACGGAAAAAGCCGCTACCTGGTAATATCAAAATATAGCAGATTTTTTCATGAAAAAATACACAAGCGTAATTTTATCTTCAGTCCTTATTGCAATTCTTTACGCCATTACGGAGACGAAAACTTCGCCAGATGTATTTATTTTGCTTGATATTGATAAATTTGCACATCCAACCCTGATGACCTTGTTTATTAAGTTACTTCTTTCCGCGCAAGGAATAATTGCCTCTTTTCTTGTTGTCGGCACAGCTATTATATTTGGAAGATACATTTTTGATATTTTTAATCTGTCATGTACACCGCTTCTTTCCCTTGGACTTTCTGCAGTTTTAGGACTAACCAGTATATCTTTAATCTCCACAATCGTTGCATTGTTCCAGCTTTCATATCCTGTAATTTTAATTTCTCTTCTAATTCTATTACTTATTATTTCAAGAAAGTCCA
>JADFXV010000103.1 GCA_015233395.1 Desulfovibrionaceae bacterium | reverse complement strand
TGCCCGCGGGCCTTTGGAACCAGGTCCCGGCGCCGCCGGTTCAGGCCGCGCCGCAACCCCAGGCCCTCGTCCAAGAGCCTGCCGGGGGCCTTCTCGCGCCGCCGCCGGTCATGCCCGCTCAACCCGCTCAGCCCATTTTGCCGGCCCAGACGGTCCAGCCGCCGGGCCTGGCGACGATGACGCCTCTTCCGGAGCGGGCCGGACCTGCCGGACCGGCCGAACGAGATGGACAGGCCGGACAACCCGCGCCGCCCCAGGCGGCGATCCAGGCGGCGGCCGCCGTCGCGCCCGTCGCACAGGTCCCGGCCCCGCCGGCCAAAAAGCCGGTGGACCTGAACAAGAAAATGCCGGCCGACGCCGCGCATGAAAATTTCCCCGACTGCCTGCGCTGCCACACCATTTTGAAAAAAATGGTGGCCAACATGCAAATCCCCATGCCCCACCCGCCGCTGGGCGATTGCAGCGTCTGCCACGTCCTGGTCAACGAGAAAGTGGCCCAGGGGCCGACGCCGGTGGCCTGGAACACGACGCTCGCGCGCATCTCGGGCGCGAGCGCGTTCGGGGCCAAGGAATTTTTCCTGGTGGCGCTGATTCTCATGGCCACCTTCGCGACCACGGTCCTGCGCCTGGACGCGGGCCTGCTTTTCGTGCCGATCCTGTATTTCTTCGGCCTGGACATCGGCCTGGCGGCCAGCGCGAGCCTGGTCATGCTCTCGGTGACCGGCCTTTCGGCCATGGTGCGCGGCGAAGGCGCGAGCATCGTCGACCTGCCCCTGATCGGGGCGATCACCCCGCCGGCGGCGCTGGCGGCTTTTGCGGGCGGGGTAGCGGCCGCATTCATGCCGCCGGACGCGCTCGCCCTGAGCCTGGCCGGGGCGCTGCTTCTGGCCGCCTTCTTCTGCCTGCACGATCCGACCCTGGCGGCGGCCTGGGGCGGGCGCGAGTCCGAGCACAAATACGCCTGGCGCACGAGCTATCACGGCGAGCCTTACGCACTGGACCTGATCCCGGCCTTTTGCGTGATTTTCGCCGCCTCTTTCGCCGGCGGCATGCTCGGGGTCGGCGGCGGCTGGCTGCTCACGCCGCTGCTCATGGTCCTGTTCCGGATGCCGCTTGGAGTCACCGGGGCGGTGGTGCTGGTCATGACCCCGCTGGTCGGCCTGTCCGGCTTTCTCGGCCATATCGTCGGCGGCGGCGTGAGGCTGCCCCTGATTTTGCCCATGTGCCTGGCTGCCTCGCTCGGCGCGCTGTGCGGCGTCGCCTTCACCGGACTCGGCGAGCGCCGTCCGGTGCGGCTCGCCGGTGCGGCGCTTTTTGGCCTGATCGCGCTCGGCGCGATCTTGAAAGCGGCGAACATGATATGAAGCGCAACAAAGAATTCGCGGTGACGAACCTCTTTTGGCCGGGACTATTCGTCTTCGCCCTGCTCGTCGCCGCCTTGGCCAGCAATTTTTCGCTGTTCAAAAGCATGGGCGCGCGCGGTTTCGAGGCGATTCCGACGCCCGCGCCGCCGATCCAGATGTCCGCGGGCGCGGCTCCGGCGGCGGGCGCCGCCGCGGCGGACCCGGCAGCCGTCCAGTCCGGCGTCAACCAAGTCCTTGCCAGAGTTTTGCCTTCGGTAGTAAGCATTACCAGGTCCGGACCCGGCGGCGGCCGGCGCGGCGCCGGCGGGGTGACGTACCTGGCCCCGTCCGGCGGGCCGAGCGAATCGACCGGTTCCGGGGTGATCGTCGACGCCAGGGGGTATGTCCTGACGACCTTTCAGACCGTGGGGCGGGCGAGCGTGGCCAAAGTTTCGATGCTCGCCGGCACGCAGCGCGAATATCTGGCCGACGTGGTCGGGGTCGATGCGGGCAGCGATCTGGCCCTGCTCAAGATCCGTTCCTCCAGGGTGTTCACCGCGGCGGTCCTGGGCGATTCGGACCGCTGCCAGGTCGGCGACATCATCTTCGCCGTGGGCAACCCGTTCGGTTTCAACGGCACCGTGACCATGGGCATCGTCAGCAGCAACGACCGCAAGATCAATATCGGCGGCATCCGGTATCCGGACCTGATCCAGACCGACGCCGCCGTCAACGAAGGCAACGACGGCGGACCGCTGGTCAACATAAACGGCGAGGTGATCGGGATCAACATGGCCTGCCTCATGCCCGACCATAAGTATTCGGGCATCGGCTTCGCCGCGCCGATCAACAGCGCCGCCGATCTTTTGGCCGGCCAGGCGCCGTAGGGGACGCCGTGGACAGCCTGGGAAAGACCGTTTTGGCGATCGTGGTCGCGGCGCTGGTCGCCCTGGCCGCGGTCGGGGTGTACAAAGGGGAATTCAGGGAGACCTGGTACAACGGGTCGACCCTCTGAGGATCCTGCATCGGGCTGGGCTAGCCCGCGGGACACGGATACGCGGCGGCGCGGCCGCGTACGTTTGGAAAACGGCGCAAGAACGAGGGCCGAGAACATGAGCATATTCAAGGAATTCACTGGCAAACTCTCCGTCCTGGAGACCTCTTTGGGACTGCGGCTTGAGTCCGTGGCCATCTTTGCGGTTTCGATCGTCGCCGTGGCCGCCATGGTCACGTTCCTGTACTGGGGGATCTTCGGGTTCGGGCACTGGAAAAACGAGATGAGCGTGGCCGGCAAGATCATGGTCGCGGCCGCGACCGCGCCGGTGAACCAGACGCCGCCGGCTTCGGGCCAAATCGGCCAGACGGGCCAGTACGTGTGCCCGGTGCACGGGGCGGTGGGTTTGCCCCGGTTCAACGCCGCCGGAGTCCCGATTTGCCCGGTGGGCGGCGAAGTCATGCAGTTTAAGTGCCCGCCCCAGGCGGCGGGCGCGACCCCGGCGGCCTGGGCCGGCGGCTGAGGCGGCCCCGCAACTGGCCCGGTGGGCCAGGTTCCGGTCAGATAACAGCCAGCGGACATGGTGAGGCATGCATCTTTCGCGTTTCAGGATGATGATCCAGACGGCCAGCACCGTTGGCAGCAACGGTTATGTCGGCGCGTTTGTGACCAAGGCGGTGAACTCGAACCCCCTCAAGGGCGTTTGCGTGCCGTACCTGAACTGCTACGCCTGTCCCTCGGCTCTTTTTTCCTGTCCCATCGGGACGTTGCAGCATTTCATGGCCATCCGGGCGATCCCGTATCTCCTGCTCGGAATTCTCGGCGCGGTCGGAATCACCATCGGCAGGATGGCCTGCGGCTGGGCCTGCCCGTTCGGCTTTCTGCAGGACCTGATTTACAAGATAAAGTCCCGGAAATACACGCTTCCGTGGTACATGAAATATTTCAAATACGGTTTTTTGCTGATCTTTGCGCTGTTTTTGCCGTACGTCACCGGCGACACCTGGTTCTCCAAGATCTGTCCCATGGGAACCCTGACCGCCGGCATTCCCTGGATGGCTTGGAATCCCGTCAATCCGGCCACGGGGCTGCCGGTGCTGCCTTCCCCGCCGGGCTGGCAATTCGCCGGGGAACTTGTCATCCTGGCGGGTTTTCTGGGCTGGTTCGTCGTGTCGCGGCGGCCGTTCTGCAAGGCGGTCTGTCCCCTGGGGGCCATCCTCGCCCTGTTCAACCGGTTCAGTCTGGTGCGGCTGGAGGTTTCGGAGAACTGCGACGGGTGCAATTTCTGCAAGGAAGATTGCCCCATGGATCTCCAGGTGCCGCTGGAAATCAATTCGCCGGAGTGCATCCGTTGCCTGGATTGCACGCGCTGCGGCCATGTCACGGTGAGAACGCCCTTCGACGGCAAAGGCATGACCCATGTTGAACAGGCTTAACAAGTCCCTGACGAACAGCCAGCTGTTCTTGTGCATCGGCGCGGTGTTCGTCGCGGTGTTTCTGGTGCTGGCTTTTGTCCTGAGCAACGCCAAGGCCAAGCCCCAGAGCCCTCAGGCGATGGTCGCGGCGGCCCTTTCCGGGCTGTTGTCCAATCCGAACCTCGGGCGCGAATGGCAACCCGGCATGGGGCCCAAACCTTTTTTGTACCACCCGGCCGCTCTGACGCAGCCGGCCTGGCAGCCGCTGCCCCAGGCCGCGAACGCCCCGGCGGGCGCGGCGCAACCGGGCCTGGCTCAACCGGGCGGGGAGACCGCGCGCGGCTGGCGGCCTCTGCCCGGCCCGGCCACCCAGGCAGGGGCGCGATGACAAGCGAACACTCAGGCCGTTGTCCGGCCCGAGGCGATTTTGGCCTTCCAGGCGTACAATCGGAGTTGCCGGTATGATGCGAACGATATTCACCGTGCTCGTGACCGTGGTCGCGGTGCTGTTCACCCTGAACAACTTCGACCATGTCCCGGTGCACATTCTCCTGGGCAAGGAAGTCCAGATCCGGCTGATCTTCGTTATCTTGATCGCCGGACTGATCGGCTACCTCATCCGCCATTTCATCGGCGTGGCCCGGGAAGAAGAGCTTAAGCGGCGGCTTTTGTCGGAACGCAAGAAGAAAGTGGAGCGCAAGCGGTTGACCAACCTTCAAGACGATTTTCTGGAATAGGCGACTATGCTCGACAAGGATTGTTTACAGTGCGTCGCCCGGATCGGCTGGTTCGGCGTCTGGTCCAGCGTGCTTCTGGCGCTTTTGCAAGGCGCCGTGGGTTTCACCAGCGGCAGCAAAGTCTGTCTGGCGATCGCTTTGCAGTCGATCTCCAACATCATCTCGGCCGGGGCGATCATCATCACCGAAAAGGTGAGCAACAAGCCGACCAACGAGGAATTCCCCTACGGTTACGGCAAGGTGGAGTACGTCGCCGCAGCCTTCACCTGCCTGGCCATCGCCGCGATGACCATCTATCTAAGCCTGATCGCGCTCGGGCAGCTCCTGGCGGCGCCGGGGCGGACCATGGATTTCGCGCCGATCCTGGTGGGCGTGTTTTCCATCATCGCAAACGAGGTCATGTTCCAGTACACCTTGTGCGTGGGCAAGCATTCCAAGAGCCCGGTCATCATGGCCAACGCCTTCGCCTGCCGGGCGGACAGTTACGCCGCCGGGGTCGTGGCCGTGTGCGCCCTGGGCTCCTGGCTCGGGGTGGAGCGCCTGGACGCCGTGGGCGCCCTGGTGATCGTGGTCCTGATTTTCCGGGTTTTGTCCCGGGTCTTTCTGGACGCGCTCAGGGGACTGCTGGACCATTCCGCCAACGACAGGTATGCCGGCAAGATCGAGGACATCGCCCTTTCGATCGATGCGGTCAGAGGCCTGCGCAGGCTTCGGACCAAGCATATGGGACGCAAGATCTGGGCCGAGATGGACATCGTCGTGGACGCAGGCTGCACGATCGAAAACGGGCAGCGCATCGCCCACGCGGTCCGCGACGCCCTGTTGGCGAAAATCGACGAGCTTGAGCGGGTGATCGTCCGCTTCGGCCCGGAAAAACCCAGGGCCAAACCAACGGACCGCGTTTCCCGGGATTTTCAGGAGGAAGCATGAAGAAAAACTCCGATTGCAAGAGCTGCTCGATCCGGGGCTATAGCCCGGAACTGTGCACCTTGCATCACAAGTTCATGGATACCGGCGCGGACGGGCGCCATCCGATCTGGTGGCCGTCCGCCCTGACGGGCGACAAGTTCGGCAAGACCCTGGCCGTCGGGGCCTGCGCCGGAGTGCTGACGAGCGCGGTGGGACTGACGGCCGCGTTCCTGGTCGGCGTGAAGGCGGCCGTCGAGAGCGCCATCGTCGCCAAGATCGTGGCCGGGGCGGGCGTGGCCGGCGCCATGACCAACGCGGCGGTCAAATCCGAGAAAGAAAACGAAATGGCCAAGCCGAAAAAGCGCAAGCATTTCGTGCCACCTTTGTACCTCAACGGAGACTAGCCATGGCCGAAGAAACAATGGATTACGAAGCCAGGAAAGAGGCGATCCGCCAAAACAGGCCCGTCGAGGGTCAGCCCCGGGAACTCGATCACTACGCCCTGGACCCGATCGAGAGGCCGCGCCAGATCGGGGCCATGGACGTCGTCGGCGTGGGCACCAAGGTGGTCATCGGCAGCGGCGTGGGGCTGCTCGCCGGCATGGCGGCCATCGCCGTGGTGGCCAGCGCCGGGGAATTGATCCTGGCCGGGGTGGTCACGAAAATCGCGGGCGTGGTCGGCGGGGCGCTCGGCCTGTCGCTGGGCCTCGGCAAACTCAAGAAAAAGAAGGCGGCCTAGCAACCATGGCAGCGGCAATGCAGACCAAGCTGATCCGCCGGGCCGGAGCCGATTGCAAGCAGTGTTCGGCCCCGATGGACATCATCAAGGCCAAGAAATACGAAAGCAAATGGGCGGCCTGGCTGATCGGGGCCGGGGTGTTGCTCAGCATTTTCGGGGGGATCTTCATCGGCCCCTTTCTGATCCTGGGGGGCGTCTACATGGCCGTGGCCCAGGAGACGATCACCTGCTGCCCGAAATGCGGCTATTATTTCAAGGCGTATCTTCCGAAGCAGGAAAATCCGGGGTCCGAAGAGTGATCGCGCCCATGATGCACAGTTTCCGGCAGCCGCCGCAGCCGATGCACGCGGACTGGTCCACCCGGCAATGGTAGCCCGTGAACAGGCCTTTCTTGACGACCGTGATGGCTTCCTGGGGGCAGTTGAGCAGGCAGGTTTTGCAGGCGGCGCAAATGGACTTTTCGATGTGCGCTTTCAGGACGATTTTTTTGCCCTTGGCCGGCGGGCGCATTCCCTTCGGGTCGGCGATGGCCCCCTTGGGGCAGGTCTTGAAGCAGGTTCCGCATTCGCTGCAAAAGAGAGGATCGATGGCGAACCGGACTTTGAGAACCCCGGTGATTGCATGCTCCGGGCATTTCTTGGCGCAGCCGCCGCAGCCGATGCAGTCGTCGGTGATCGTGTATGGCATGAAGTTCCGTGCGTCACAGGGTCTGGAGAGAGTCAATGCGGGCCGGCATTATGGCGTTGCTGACTTCTAACGAAATTGTATCAAAGGCGTCGCCGATGTCAACGGGAAACCATCATCGCGCGGGCAGGGATGCGTCCGGCATGGACGGCCCGCTCGCGGGCGGGGACAGGCGAACCGGCTAGGGCGTTTCGCCTGGATCAAACCCGGCCGGACCCGGGGTGGACTCGGGCGGACCGGGGCGGACTGGGGAGACGGGCGGATTCAACGCGCGGCGTGAAAAGGAGGCGATATTGGACATCGTCAATGGACAAGCGGCTGTTCTCGTAAGCGGCGAGGCCCCCGGAGAAGCGGGCAGGGCGGGTTGTCTGGATGCGATAGGCGAGTTCGGCCAATATTCCCAGGCTGCGGTCGTGTATTCGGGCTTGGTGGCCGGCAGTCTCCTCAACAGAAGCGCAGCGGCCGTGGCCGGCGGCGTCGCGCAATCGGCGGCGGCGATTGCGCACGCGGGCGAGTATTCCTTGGCCTGGGTCGAATACACGGGGCTTTACTCGGCGAGCCTGGTCAAGCGCGGCGCCGCGGCCGGCGGCGCGGTCGCGGCCAAGGCCGTCGCC
>JADFXV010000102.1 GCA_015233395.1 Desulfovibrionaceae bacterium | reverse complement strand
TGTTGGCGAAGTCAACGTCCGACCAGGTCAGATCAAAGAGCTCCCGTTTCCGTGCCGCTGTGTTCAGGTATGCCAGCAGCATCCGCTGGTCATACGGACTGGCCGAATCGTAAGCTTTCCAGAAGTCCGACTCGGGCGGCACATAGCGCGGACTCCTATTTTCAGGGAACTTGTCGATTAGGCAGGGATTGGCTGTTGGCAAACCGAGGTATTTGATGCCCCAGTTCCATGCTGCAACAAGATTTTTTCGCATCTTGTTTGCCGCGTGACCGCTTTGAGTCTTGGATACAGCTTGAAGCGTCTTAAGCACCTTGCCGGCCTGGAGTGCTACCGGTTCTTCCGCCGGATCAACAACCTTGAACAAGGCCTTGAAAGCTGCTTTCTTCTCCACGGTTGTGCTGCGGCGGAACTTTTGGGCGAAATCCAGATACTGGTTGGCCCACTCAAGCATGGTCAACAAGGCTATAGGGGTCGTGAAGCTCTCTGGAATTTTTCGCTGCTCCACTTCCCATTCGAGGGCTTCGGTTTTGATCTCGAACAGCTTTTGTCTCCGCTGCCCGTCCACCATCACCGAGGCCAGCCATTTGACCGTTCCCTTCTTTTTGACTTTGCAGGGCATGGCTCCTCCTGATATTCTCAGCTATGAGATTTTCAAAGAACAGGAGGCGTCCACGGCGACCAGACCCTACGCGAATCCCGCCGAAGCTAGTATAATGGCGACGAACGAAATCGTCGTCAACACCGAGCCAGTTGGCGAGTTCAGCAACTTTCACAGGCCTTCCGAGATCGGAGGCGAGAAAAGTCAGGGGTTGCCCTTGGTTGTCTCCCATGACCGGTAAAAATAGACTAAGGCGAGAAAATAGCTATTGGCTAAAAATAGTTCGCTGGGCGATTTTGCCGAGGATATCGTAGAAATATGGCTGACGAAAAACTAAAATTTCTTCGCGATGTAATTTCTCATGTATTGGCCATTTATAGCCAAATCAAGCAAGTAAAAGATAAAACCTTTTTTCTGAAAAGAAATGACTTAATTTCTACCGATAAGATTATTGTCTTTGAGAACCTTATTGCAAAATTAGACCTGAGTCATGAAAAATCTGTTAGTCTAATAAAAGCAGTAGATTCAAATCCAAACATTTTTTTGACGGAGGAAGCAATTGACAACTTGGCTATCATTCGGGATTTTCAAATTAAAAGCTTCGAATTAATTAATAAAATCCTGACAGGATTAAATGAAAATGGAATAGAAATCAATAAATATGGTGATGCCACCAATTACTACACCTTTGGGTACCATTTTTTAAAAAATTTCGACCCACCAGAAGAATTATTATCAAAAAAATTTTCTTCCATAACTTACTTCAGGAAATTATCTCTATCAACGGTTGATTTTTTAAATTTTATGGAATTCTTTGATATTATCTATTGGTTCTTTGTAAATAAAATTGAATGCCCAATTGAAATATTAGAAACGATCAATAGTGCCGATTTATTTTACGAATCAAATGAAATAATACCTCTTACAAAACATATAATAACATCTAGCTATAAACTCAAGCGTGACGTCTACTTCTCGTTTGAAACACAATCGTATTATTTATATTTCTTAAGAATAATGTTCGAGATCATGAACCTTGACAAGCGTCATAAACTACATGAAGATAAACTTTACATGGAACAAGTGCATGAAGTAGAAGTGCCATCTTTTTTTTCATGCCGCTGGAATACGTTTTCTGGATTCATAGTTTCAGCATTTATTGAATATATTGGAATATACAATGAATATAATTATATAAAAATATGTAACAATTGTGGAATACCGTTTATATCAAAAAAATCAGGAGAAACGAGAGGTCTTTATTGCTCTAATGCATGCAAAAGCACCTATAACTATAACAAAAGAACTGATGTTTATGATAACAAGGAAATTAATCGGTGCAAATCAAGACAAGCTCAATGGGTCAGAACAAGGAAAAACTATTGCGCCAGACATAATGAAAAATTAGAATTAAAATATTTTTACCAAGAAGATATCGATAAATGTAGAGAATGTAAAAAATTGTTCCCTAAAAATATCAAAAGCGGAGAATGCACGCAAATGAGAGACAACAATGATTTTAAGAAACTTGTCGAAGCCTACAATCTTTTAAGGGGTAAAAGCCAAGAGGTAACTACACGACAAAAATCCTCTTGATATACTACTTTTCAAAAAATTTATAATACGGCGTTGTGTATTTTTATGGACATATTCGTAAACAAAAAAGGCCAGCGTAAACTGACCTTCCCATAATTTTGTATCAAATTAAGTCCTAAACTTTTTCTAAAACCAATCCAGAATCAGAAGCTTGGATATTAAATTTCTGACCTTCATCAAACTTGATATCGCCGAGCATGTTAGAGGTAATCAATATTTTACCTTTTTTATATGTCGGTCGAGTGCTCCTAATCCTGCTATCAATGCCGGGAATTTCAAAAAAAGCCTTCTTTTCATTCATCAACTTAAATTGATGCGATTTTAAAGTTACCAATGATATGCCAAGAACTGTCATAATTTGTTTGGCATCATTGCCTTCTTCGATAAGTTTTTGAAGCTTTTCACCGTCGTATTTGGACACGATGTCAAACAGCGTCCAAAAGTGACCCCCAAACCGCACCGAATAATGACCCCCATACCGCCGTTGTTGATTGCCCGGTCTCGATGATCTCGCAGTGATGCGTGACCCGATCAAGGAGCGCCGTGGTCATCTTGGCGTCCCCGAAGACCTGGCCCCATTCTCCAAACGTCAGGTTCGTCGTGATCAGTACCGATGTTTGCTCGTAAAGCTTTGAGAGGAGATGGAACAGAAGTTGTGCGCTGTTTTTTGAGAACGGCAGATAACCAAGTTCGTCCAACACGACGATATCGAGGCGGGACAGCCGGGCGGCCAAGACTCCTCCCTTGCCGGTAAGCTTCTCCTGCTCAAGAAGATTCGCAAGATCCACGAGGTTGTAGAACCGCGCTCGCGCGCCGTTCCTCACCGCCCTGGCGGCTATGGCGATGGCCAGGTGGCTTTTGCCTGTCCCGGTACCGCCGACAAAAACCAGATTTTTTCTCGCCGAGAGGAAGCTCCCTTCGTAGAGCGACCGGATAACCGCCTCATCTAACGCTCCGGATTCGAAGTCGAAACTGTCTAAGTCCTTGGCCAGGGGGAACTTGGCTTGCCCGAGTTGGTAGCGGATTGCCCTGAGTTTTCTTTCCGCCGACTCGGCCAGAAGAAGGTCAAGAAGGATCTGCTCCGGATTCTTCTGTCTCGCGGAAGACGCCGACATGATTTCCTCGTAGGCCGACAGCATGCCGGGGAGTTTGAGTTGGGCCATATGTTCCAGAACTTTACTGCGTAACATGGCTCACCTCGCCTAGCAGCGCATCATAGCGGCCACAGTCCGCCACCGGTTCCTCTCTGAGAAGCAGCCGGTGCGGCAGGGCTATCGGGACATCCACTTTTACTTCATTGTCCCGGCTGAGAAGGTTCAAAACCACGTCCTTGCTCATCACCTTCATGCCAAGGGCTTGATCGCAGGCATACGCCACGGCGGCGAGCCCGTAAGTGGGGATGGCGCAGAGGATGCCCACGAACTGCCTATCCCAGTCAGGAAAGCGTTCAAGCGCCGTGCGTGTCCGGACCAGCTCATCCGGTAGGTTCCAGCCTCTGAAGGGTGCGCCGTTTCGGATGGCTCCGGGTTTGCGCTCAAGGATGGGCAGGTAGTGCCATGGATCGAAGGCGGTCTTGCCCCGCCCGAACTGCCGAACACGCGCTCCACGGTTGACCTCACCCCGCTGATCGCTCGATTGGCCGCTTGCTCAGCCGTAGTTAAAACTCGGTTCCGGCCGGCCTTGGTTCCAATCACTCGGGCCAGGGGGGAGGCTTCCACCTCGGAAATATCCCAGGAGATCGCCAATATGTCCCATTGTCCGGTTTCAACCTGAGCTGGTTGGTAAATCTACTGAATCAGGTGAATCCGGTGAACAAGGTGATTATGGTGGACATATTTTAACATTTTTAAATTTTTATATCTTATCAATGCTATATTTAAAACAATTAAGTAACTATATTTTGTCATTTTGTGAAAGTTATTATACCCCACTTCTGATTTTTTCACGTCAATTAACGTTTAACAAATCACTTCATAATTATATATATTAAATGTTGAATGTTTTTTTATATTGTTCAACAAGGAGGCTGTTCATGAATCATGTCTTCGTCAGTGGTCATTTAGGTGAAAACCCGGTTGTATCTTATTCACGAGATGGCAATCCGTGGGCAACGTTCGACTTGGCATTCAAGTCAGGCAAGCAAAAAACTGGATGGATAAAATGCGTTTGCTTCAAATTTCTCGCTGAAGCATGTGAGAAGTATCTTCACAAAGGAGCAAAGGTTACTGTGCTTGGTTCACTCACTCACGAGACCTGGGAGAATGACAAAGGAGAAAAGCGCTCAGGGCACAAACTCCTGGCCAATTCCATTGAATTCCTCAAGACGGACGGCAGAGGTTTTGAAACCAGCTCTACCAGCTATGACGACGTTCCTTTTGGGGGTTAGCTATGGCAGCATCTACAGGTCGTCAGTGGTTCAATGTCATCATTGAGATAATTCTCAAGGTCGTTACATCAATTTTTGATGAAACCAAAACTGATATGAGGGGAAAATCATGAACGCAGCCCAATCATTAAAACGAAATGAGAAGGCCCAGCACCTCCAGGTGATCCAAACCGGTGATGAAAACTTCTACGTCGAGTCGGAGCAGTCCAAGATCGCCTACAAGGTAAGCATGGGCGACAAGCCCATCTGCTGTTGTCCGGACTTCGCTAAACAGTCCAGGAACGACCCCGACTTCAAATGCAAACACATCCTGGCTGTTCTCTGTTCCACCCCGGCCGAAGTCTGCCAGGCAAGCGTCCTTGAAAAACGCAAGGCCAAGCTCGATGAACGCTTCATCATCAACCTCAGAGACAAGGATTTCGTCCTGTACGCCGGTCTGCTCGACTTGGCGCATCAACGCGGACTCCAACGCCTTGAAGTCGAACTCATCCAATTTCCGACCAAAGAAAACGGCATGGAGGCGGTGTGCAAGGCCACGGCCATATCCAAGCTCGATGAGCACTTCGTGGACATAGGCGACGCCAACCCTACGAACACTAGCAAGAACATTGCTCAGCACATCATCCGCATGGCCAGCACGCGAGCGAAGGCCAGGGTGTTGCGGGATCTGTCGAACATCGGGATCACCGCCCTCGAAGAACTCGGGATCGATCCACCCGAGGAAGCCCCCGGCAAGGAAAAGACCAAAAGCCAGGCCACCGACAGCCCCAAGGGCGTAACCAGAATCGGTCCCAGAAAGATGTCTTCGCCTGAAACCACCAAAACGCAACCGGCTGAGGCCCAAACGCCCGTGCAACCCATCGCCAGAATCGGCGGTGACCCCAAGGCCATAGTGACCACTCCGCCTGTTCCCGAAACCCAGGTTCAACACCAGTCGGTTCCTCAGGGACAAGCCAACCTCAGGATCTCTGAAGCGCAAATGAGAGCTATCGCCAACCTGTCCAGGCGACGCGGCATATCCGAGGTTGAACTCGATGCTTTGTCTGTTGAGACCTATGGCCTGCATCTCGACAGCCTGACGCCCACGGACGCCTCGGCCTTCATCCGCCAGTTGCAGCAGTCCGCTTAGTTCCTTTCGATCTCTTTCTTTTCCACCACCAACTCACTGAATGAGGGGTCAGCCTCGTGGGGATACCTGCGTCCTGGCTCCTTGTTCATTTTTACGAGGTATTCCTATGGATATCGCCGAAATCCGATCAAAACCACATCTATCAGCTTCAAGCATCGGCTCCTACCTGGATTGCGGGCTGCTCTACCGGTTCTCCAGGGACAAGGACATTCAACCCGACTTCATCCCCGACGCCCTGGTATTCGGGACCGTCATCCACAAGGCCCTGGAGTTTTATCATACCCAACGCCTGGGTGGGCTGAAGCCATCTTGCCGCGATCTGATCAATCGTTTTGAGGAACTCTGGACCCAAGCCATGAAACAGAGCCAGAATATCAAATTCAAGGAGGGCAAGGACGTCCAGTCACTTCTGCTCGAAGGCAAATCCCTCTTGGCTGCTTACGCCGCCTCCTATCCGGAGACAGGCCTGGAAGTTCTGGCTTTGGAGGAGCCTTTCTCGCTTGAGATCGAGGGCTTGCCCATCCCGATCATTGGCATCGTGGATATGATTGAACAGGACGAGGCCGGCACGATCATCGTCGTGGACCATAAGACGACGGCCAAGGCTTACTCCAATGACGAAATAGACAAAAACCTCCAGCTTACTCTTTACTGGATGGGGATCAAGGCCAATGGATTCAGCGACCGAGAAATCCTTTTGCGCTTCGACTGCCTCATCAAAACCAAGTCCGCGAAATTTGAACAATACTACACGACCAGAGGTGATGAGGATGAACGCCGGGTCACCAAGAAGATTTTGTCCGTCTGGGATGGAATCGAAAAAGGCGTCTTCGTGCCCAACGACGGCGGCTGGAAATGCAAGGGCTGCTTGTACCGGAGCCATTGCGACCGGTGGTTTTTAGAAAAGGAGTGATCATACGATGGCCAAGCTCAATGAACAACAAATCAGGGCGGCTTCTTTCACCGATGGCGTGGCCGTGGTCATTGCCGTGCCGGGTAGCGGCAAGACCTTGACCATGACGCATCGGATCGGCCGCCTGGTAAACTCGGGAGTGTCACCGGAAAGCATTCTGGGTCTGACCTTCACCCGCAATGCCGCCAATGAGATGCGTTCGCGCCTAGTGGACGTACTAAAGGAAGAGGCGCCAAGGGTCATGCTCTCGACGATCCATTCGTTTTGTCACCACATTCTGCGCTGCGAAGGGGTGCTTTTTGATATTCTGGAAGGCAAAGACCGGCTCATGTTCATCAGAAAAATCATGGGCAAGCTCGGCGTCAAGGATATCTCCGTAGGGATGGTGCTCAAGGAAATCGCCCTGGCCAAAAATAACCTTGTCGTGGTGGAAGAGTTCTTCGAACTCCATGACGGTGACAAGGCTATGCTCAAGGTCGCGGAGGTGTTCCAGGTCTACGAGGACGACAAGAAGAAAAAGATGCTCAAGGACTTCGACGATTTACTCCTCGACGCTCTTGACCTGCCGGACTTCTTCGGACCACTCAATTCTTGAGAGCGGCCTCCCGGTTTTGGTCGTTCAGGGCAATGCGGCCATATGCCGCCGGCGTCATGTTGCCCAAGCTTGAGTGGGGCCGCACCGAGTTGTAGTGCTGCCGCCACTGCTCGATAACTACCTTTGCCTCCGCTCTGTTTCTAAACCACTCCAGGGACAGGCATTCGTCACGGAACTTGCCGTTGAAGCTTTCCGCCGTGCCATTTTGCCATGGCTTGCCGGGGTCAATCAAGGCGATATCCAGCGACTCATCCACTGCCCAGCGCAGTAGCGCTTTGGATACAAACTCGGGGCCGTTATCTGACCGCAGGTGCCGCGGGGCACCGCGCTCACTGACCAGGCGCGATAGCACTTCAATCACCCGG
>JADFXV010000101.1 GCA_015233395.1 Desulfovibrionaceae bacterium | reverse complement strand
CTCGTATTGGCCGCGTTTGCCGCCGTGGCGTTCACCGCCTGCAAGCCCAGGGGCGCGGGCCAAAACCTGCCGCAGCCGGCAAGCGGTCCCGCCTTGGCCGCGCGTCCCGAGCCCGCGCAGGCCGCCGCCGAAAGCCTGGCCCAGGCGCTCGCGTCGCCGCCCGGGCCAAACGGCATGCGTTTGGCCGTGTATTGTCCCGCCCCGGGGTCCGGGGACGAATGTTTCGCCAACCAGGTCGCGGTCGCGCTGCTTGGCGACATCGGCCGCCGCACGCGCCAGGGCGCGGGGGTTCTGATCGTCGAGGCCGCCCCGGAGACCGGGGCGTTCAATGCCGCAGCCGGTTGCGCCGGGCAAGCCGGTCTCTTGTCCTTCAAGCTCGTTCCCATGAGCGTCTTTCCCAAGGGGGCGATCGCGCCGATCGTCAAGAGCCCGTGTTACACGCTTGGCTCCCAGGCCAAACTCAGCGACTGCCAATGCCTGGGCAACATCCGCAAGGCTCTGGACGGACTGGCCGCCGAAGCCAAGACGCGGGGAGCGGTCCTGGCCGTCCTGGACGCGCGCCGTTTCGGCTCGTGGGAGACCGCCCCGGTCAAGAAGGACGAGGCCACGGTCGGCGCCCCGGGTTTCGACCTGGTCTATGCGCTGGTCCCCAAACCCAAGAATTTCGACGCCGCGCCCCCCATCGACTTCGTTGCGGCCGAGGCCGGCCAGGCCATGATCCAGGGCGCAAGCGCGGTCGAAGCGCCGCCGCTGCGCATCGAATTGCCGGATACGGACGCCCCCGCCGCCAAGGCCGCGGGCGCGGACATCAAAAAATCGGACGAAAAAAGCGGCGCCCCAAAATCCGGCTCCGCGTCCGAATCCAAGGACACATCCAAGAAGAAGCACAAGGACAAAGACGGAAATAAGGATAGGAAGAAAGACAAAGACAAGACCAAAGACAAAGAGAAACATACGGACAAAGACAGGTCCAAAGACCGGGACAAAGGGCAAACCGGCGGCCAGCCGTCCGGGGCGGCCGCGCAATGATCCCGCGCCGCCGCGCCGCCGGTCGCGGCTGAGCGATGACGCCGGAAAACGTCGCGGCTCTGCGCCGCCGCATCCAGGACGTCCTGGAAGCCGGCCTTCCCCAGGACGAGCAAACCGTGCGGGCCATCAACGCCTCGTGCGATCCGATCATCCCAATCGGACCAATCGGGCTTGCGGCCGATCCCGGCGGCGGGGACGAGGCCGTGGCCAGGGCCTTGCTGCTTTATCCCGCCGAGGAAACCAAAATCGCCCTGGAGCCGGACTTGGAACGCGCCGCCTGTTCGCCGGACGACGCCCGGCTCACGGCCGAGCTTCTTTGCCGGTCCGCCAGCCGCGCCGCGGCCGTATTCCCGGACGGCTCGCGCCTTGATCTGGCGCTTGAACCGGAAGACGCCCGGACCTTTGTCCGGCGTCTGCGGCCCGAGTGCAATCCGCCGGGCGTCCTGCGCGAAATTCTGGATACGCGCTTCGATCCAGGCATGGCGACGCGGCTTAAGGTCGTGTTGCGCCACGCGCCCGTTGCGCTCGGCGAGGCAGGCGCAGGCTTCATGCGTTCGCTGCTGGCCGGAACCCGGGCCACGGACGGCGCGCTCGTCGAACTGACCGTTTTCGCCCTGCGTTTTTGGGAAGGCCTCGCGCCGGTGCAAACCCCGGAACAGGGCCTCGCCCGGCGCTGGCGCACGCTCGCGGCCCAGCTCAAACAGGCCGAGCGCCAGCATGACGCCCTGGATCAATCGAGCTTTGAGATCATGATCTCCCAGGGCGCGCGCCTGCCGCATCTGCACGAGGAGTCGCTGCGCCGCGAGCTGGCGCTGCTCACCCTCATCGCCCGGGCCATCGGGCTCGGCGGCGCCGGGGCGCTCAGCGGCGGCGTCGACCGCGACCTGGGCGCAAGCGAAGACGCCGAAGGCCTGATCGCGCGTCTTTGCGGGCTGGACGATGTGTTGTGATGGCGGTTCCGGGGCCGCTGAACACGCTGGCCTCGCTTGACACGACTTATATGAAGACATAATTTGGTCTTGTCGGCAAGGGGGATCGCCATGAAACTCAGCGAGTCGGTCAAGCCGATCAGTTACGTCAAGGCCCACGCCGCCGAGGTCATCCGCCGCATCGGCGAGGACGGCAGGCCGGTGGTCATCACCCAAAACGGCGAAGCCAAGGCCGTCCTGCTGGACGTGCGCGAATACGACGGCCTGCGGGAAAGCCTCGCCTTGCTCAAAATCCTGGCCCAGGGCGCGCAAGAAGTCGAGGAAGGCAAAATCAAGCCCGCGCGCGAGGTGTTCGCCGATCTGCGCGCGGACATGGCGATATTTCCGGCCAAAGCCGCAGAAACCGCGGGACTCAAGACCCGGCCGTGACTTTTCATGTTTTTCTGACCGCAAGCGCGATCTCCGATTTGCGCGCCCTGGTCGCATACGTCGCCCTCAACGACTCGCCCGAAGCGGCCGAAACCGTCGCCGCGCGCATTGAAAACGCTCTGCTTCACCTGGAAACCTTGCCCGGGCGCGGCCACGTTCCCCCGGAAGTCGACCGCATCGGCGTGCGCAATTTCCGGGAAGTCCACGCCGGACCGTACCGCATCACGTACTGGATCCGCGAAGAGTCGGTCCACGTCCATTGCATCCTGGACGGCCGGAGGGATTTGCAGGATTTGCTGTTTGAGAGGCTGACGCGCGGGGTGTGAGGCGGATGACCGGCAAGACGCCTGGACGCCAAGAGGCGGCCCATCGCCGCCTGTCAGTCTGCTGAAAAACGCCGTCCTGGAATTTTCAACTGCGCCATCCCTTTCCCGGCCTTGCGGCTGCGCCCCCACTGGCGCGCAACGAAAAAAACGCCTATCTTCGCCCCGCGCGAACCGTTTCCAAGGACCGACCGTGGACGCCATGAATTTCAATTTCGCCTGCGCCGAACCGGCGCCGCCCAAGCCCGGCAGCGTCGGGATCATCGGCGCCGGGCCAAGCGGGCTGGCCGCGGCCGGATACCTTTCCTGCCTGGGGTATCAGGTCGAGGTCTACGACAAGCTGCCCAAGCCCGGGGGGCTGATGCTGTTCGGCATTCCCGGCCACCGCATCCCGGCCGAGCGGATCGCGCTCGGAGTGCGCGACATGGAGCGAAAGTACGGGGTCATCTTCCACACCCAGACCAAAATCTGCTGCAGCGCCCCGCTGCACGACGAGGAAGGCGACCATTTCTGCAAGGAAATGCTCGGTTTCGGCGAGCTGATCAAAAAACACGAGGCGATCATCATCTGCTCGGGCTCCTGGAAATCGCGCAAAATGGGCATCCCGGGCGAAGACCTGCCCGGGGTCTATTCCGGGCTGGAATTCCTCTTTCCGATCCGGGCGGCGCGCTACCAATCGCCGAGCGTCAAGATTCCGGACGTGGCCGGCAAGAACGTGGTGGTCGTCGGCGCCGGGCATTCGGCCGTGGACGTGGTCCACGGGGCCATCCGCCTGGGCGCGGCGAGCGTGACCATGTGCTACCGCCGCACCGCGCGCGAAGCTCCCTGCGGCGTCTTCGAAATCGAGCGCGCCGGCGAACTCGGCGCGGCCTTCAGGCATCTGGTCACGCCGCTGCGCATCCTCGGCGCGGGCAAGGTCGAAGGCATCGAGATCCGCCAGGGCGAACTCGCGGAAGCGGGCGAGCGCGGCGCGTGCGCCATGGTCCCCGGTTCCGAGAAAGTCGCGGCGCTGCCGGCCGACGTCGTGGTCGCGGCCATCGGCGAGATCGCCACCCCGCCTTTCGCCAAGGAGCTCGGGCTCGAAGACGTGCGCAAGGGCGAGGTGCATTGGCTGCACATGACCGCCATCGAAAACGTCTTCGTGGCCGGGGACGCGCTCACCGGCCCGAGCAAGATCGGCAAGGCCGTCTACTCCGGCCTGCGCGCCGCTCGCTCGCTGGCCAATTGGCTCGATCTCAAGGCGCTCAACCGCCAGGACGCCTACGCCTACGACGACCTGATCGCGATCGACGACCACAAGGGCGGGGCCAGGCCATGAGCGGCGAGCATAAAATCCTTTCCATCGACTATTCCAAGTGCATCGGCTGCGAGACCTGCGAGAGCGTGTGCAAATTCGCAAACGACACCCCGCGCATCCACATGACCCGGACCCGCGACGGGGTCATGGCCCCGCTCTACTGCCACCATTGCGAGAAACCCAACTGCGCCCTGGTCTGCAAGCGCGGGGCGATCCGGCGCGACCGCGACGGGGCGGTGATCCTGCAGACCATGCACTGCCGGGGCTGCCAGACGAAAAGCTGCCTGGTCGCCTGCCCGTTCGCGGCCATCTTCGAGACCGACAAAGGCGTGATGCTGGCCAAGTGCGACTTGTGCGCGAACCGCCGCCAGCTCGGTCTCGGCCCGGCCTGCGTGGACATGTGCCCCTGCGGCGCGATCGCGTACGTCGCCCGCGCCGAAGCCGAAGCTCTTGAGACCGATGCTTCGCGCGCCGCGTTCGCCAGGGTCATGGAGCACATCAAACCAAGCGGTCCGGCGGGGAAATAGGGCGCTTCCGGAAAAACGCCTGGACAAACGCCATCTTGCGAGCCTAAAAACGCTCCATGGGCTTTCCGCTCGCGGCTCTCGGAAGGCCAAACCCCAACCCCGGAGCGGCCATGAACAAACTTTTCGTCTGGTGTCTGTCGATTTTCGCCACATTTGCCGTCCTTGCCGCCGGCCTGCCCGCCAGGGCCCAAAACGCCCCCTTGCCGACGGTCGTCTTGATCGCCACCGGCGGCACCATCGCCATGAAATACGACGCCGAGAAAAAGGGCCCGGTCCCGGCCATTTCCGGCGAGGATCTGGTGGCCACCGTTCCGGACATCGCCAAGGTGGCCAAGATCGAGGTGGAAAACATCTCCAACGTGCCCTCGGCCCACATGGACCCGCCGCGCTGGCTCGAGTTGGAAAAAGCCGTGTCCGCCGCCCTGGCCAAACCCGCCGTCGCCGGGGTGATCGTCTCCCACGGCACCGACACCCTGGAGGAGACCGCCTATTTCCTCGACCTCGCCGTGAAAAGCGACAAGCCGGTGGTGCTCATCGGCGCGCAACGCAGCGCCTCGGAATCCGATTTCGACGGCCCGCGCAACCTGCTCAACGCCGCCCGGATCTGCGTTGCGCCCGAGGCCAAAAACAAGGGCGCGATGCTGGTCATGAACGGCCAGATCAACGCCGCCCGCGAGGTGACCAAAACCCACACCTCGGACGTGGAGACCTTCAAGTCCGGCGACTTCGGCTTTCTCGGCGTGGCTGACGAAGACCGGGTGGTCTTCTCGCGCGCGCCTCTGCGCCGCCAGCACGTGGCCGTCAAGCAGGACGCCCTGCCCCGGGTGGACATCGTGACCACGTACGGCGGCAGCGACGACACCCAGATCAAGGCGGCCACGGCCGCCGGAGCCAAGGGCATCGTGCTCGAAGCCCTTGGCTGGGGAAACGTCAATCCGGGAACCTACGAGGCGGTCAAGGCCGCCATCGCCAAGGGTGTGGCCGTGGCCGTCTCCACGCGCGTGTACAACGGGCGGGTGCTGCCGCATTACGGCTACGTCGGCGGCGGCAAGACGCTCCAGGACGCGGGCGCGGTTTTTTGCGACAACCTGTCGCCGCAAAAAGCCAGGCTTTTGCTCATGCTGGCCTTGCAGTACACCCAGAAAACTCCGGAGCTTCAGGCCTACTTCGACAAATAGGGGCATACGCTCAGTTCGACCGCGCCCGGACCGGCTCACGCCCCTCCGGGCGTTTTTTCGCCGCCGGCCCGGCAAGCCGGACGCCCCTGCCGCGCGGCTTGCAATCCGCGCCCGGCGGGAATATTTTAGCCAACCGGCCAACCACGTACGTCCCCCTAAGGAGCGCCTTATGCACAAGGTCATGATCCATTCCGCCGATTACCAAAGCTGCAAGGCGGCGGTCGAGCGCGCCTTCGAGCTCTTTGCGTTGCCGGTCAGGGGCAAAAAAGTCCTGCTCAAGCCCAACGTCCTGCGCGCGGCCACGCCCGAGGAGGCGGTCACCACCCATCCGGCCGTCCTGACCGCCGTGATCCAGCGCCTGGAAGAACTCGGCGCGGGCGAGATCGTGGTCGGCGACAACCCGGGGGTGATGGGCTACGGGGCCAACGAGGCCTGCTTCGAGAAATCCGGATTGCTCGCCGCCGCCGGAAAATACTACCGCAACATCGGCCTGGAGGCGTCCGAAGTCCCCTTCAACCCGGCCTACCAGGCGACGCTCAGCGTCTCCAAAGCGGTCCTGGACGCCGACCTGTTCATCAGCCTGCCCAAGTTCAAGACCCACGGCCTGACCGTGATCACCGGGGCGATCAAGAACAGCTACGGCATCCTGCCCGGGGCGCAAAAGGCCCTGCTCCACCGCCTGGCCGGAGACCCGGCGCGCTTCCAGGACGTGGTGGTCGACGTTTTCAGGCTGCGCCCGCCGGACCTGATTATTGTCGACGCGGTGCTCGGCATGCAGGGCAACGGTCCGGCTTCGACCGAACTGCGCTGGATCGGCAAGCTCCTGGCCGCCGACAACGCCGTGGCCATGGACGCGGTCATCTGCCGGATGATGGGTCTTGACCCGGCGCTTTTGCCGTCCATGCGCAAGGCGGTGGGCCTCGGCCTTGGCGACTTTGCCGAGGAAACCATCGAATGCGCCGGCGAACTCACGCCGATCGCCGATTTCAAGCTGCCGCCCCTGAGCGGCGAGGGACTCTCGCGCCTTCGGTCCATCCAGGAGCTGCTCGAAACCCGCGCCGCCATGCGCCCGGCGGCCGACCCGGCGCGCTGCACCGCCTGCGGCGCCTGCATCGCCCAATGCCCGGTCCAGGCCCTGGCCTTTCAGGACAACCTGCCGGTCGTGGACGCGTCCAAATGCATCGCCTGTTTCTGCTGCCAGGAGATGTGCCCCGAGAAGGCCATCGCCCTGAAATAGGCCGGAGCGCGCGCTCCGGGGCCGGACCTAAAGTAAAAATAATATCAGCCGATAAGAGGAGCAAATCTTTCGGAGGTTATCCCCAATGAGCGTTTCCACCCTTGCCGGCAATCAGGCTTCGGCCCTTGGTCTTATCCAGGGCACGGACGCAACCCAAAACCAGTCCGTGAGCGCCGTCGCCGCCCAAGGACAGACCGCCACCCAAACCGTCACCGACACCCTGGACCAGGGCGCGGGAACCCAGGCCCTGGCTTCCCCGGCGGCGATGAGCATGAACCAGTTGCAGAACCTGGCCAAAAGCGATCCGACCCGGTTTAAGGCCGTGACCCAGAAAATCTCCGACCAGCTGGCCACCGAGGCCAAAAGCGCCTCCAATCCCGAACAGGAAAAACTCCTGTCCGGACTGTCCGGTAAGTTCGCCGAGGCCTCCAAAAGCGGCAGCATGTCCTCCCTCGAATTCCACAAGGGCGCCCAACAGCACGGCGCCATCGGCAAGTACAGCGGCCAGCGCCCCGACGCCGGAACGTTCAACCAGGTCGGCTCGATCATTTCCAGCGCCCTGGCCAGCACCGGCGCCTCGGAGTCCGCGACCGCGTCCACGAGCGCCGGCGTCGCCGGCGTCGCCGCCAGCGGCGGGGCCGAGGCGTAGGACTCACGGGTCGCAAGACCGTTTACGCCGGCAAGGGGAAGGGAACCTCGCCGCAAACCGCCCCGATGAAGACGGAACGCGCCTTCACCGGGGCGGACCGGCGCATGACCGGTGAGAGACTTGCAAAAAAAGTGGTTTTTTTGACGCCTCCGGCGGCCAAAGGGCTGCGCCCTTTGGAATCCCATATCATTTTTATGGGTTAGTCAGCCGTTTCGCGGGGGTGGCGGGACGGAGC
>JADFXV010000100.1:1377-7958 GCA_015233395.1 Desulfovibrionaceae bacterium | reverse complement strand
CGCTCGCCGCACCCGCCGGCGGGGAAGACGAACACGCGGCCGCCGCGCCGATAATGACTGCGGCCGCCCCGTCCAGGACGATCCGGTCTTCAAGACGCATGAATCGGAGCGACATGATGGCCTCCAATCTTGAGCTGTGCAACCCACGCGGAACCAAGGAATAGTCCGGCCCGCAACGGGCCTTGCCGGGCCGCTGCGGGCAGGCTTGAATTGATCCTGATTGCATAGTAGCATATAATAATTGTGTAGGTCTTAGCAACGGCCATACAGGCCGGCGCCGAGCGAAAAGCGGCATTTATTTTTGGCGGGGATGTCGGGGTAGTCGCCGCCGAGGCAACATTCGGAGATTGCAAGCACGTGCCGGACCAGGACAAAAACACAAACGCGGAACGGCTTTTGCCGCTGGTGGAAAAGATTCCGGCGTTTTCCCAAAGCGTCAGCCGGGTGCTTTCGCTGGCTTCCGACATCAACTGTTCGCCCAAGGTTCTGGTCGAAGTGGTCTCGGGCGATCCCGTCCTGACCATGAAGATTTTGCGTCTGGTCAATTCGGCCTATTTCGGTTTGCCCAACAAGATCACCTCCGTGCATCAGGCCCTGGTCAACCTTGGGCTCAATACCCTCAAACATACCGCGCTGTCCCTGGCCATGCTCGGGGTGTTGCCGCGCAAAAACGACGCCGGGCTCGACATCGACGCCTTGTGGCTGCACAGCCTGGCCGTGGGGCTGGCGGCCAGGCGGCTGGCCCAGGCCAAGGGCGTGCCGAAAGCCGAATCCGAAGATTATTTCGTCGCCGGCCTGCTGCACGACGTGGGCAAGCTGGTCTACGCCAGTTACGAACCCGCGCGGTTCGCACGCGCTCTGGAAACGGCCGCCTTGGATCAGGTGGACCTGACCGTGCCCGAACGGGCGGAACTTGGGGCCACCCATGCCGAAGTGGGCGCGCTGCTGGCCGAGCGCTGGGGCCTGGCCGAACCCTTGCGGCTCGCCCTGGCCGGACATCACGCGCCAAGCGACGAGACTCCCGCCATGCTCACGGACGTGGTGTTCGTCGCCAACCAGGTGGTCAAACGCAAGAATCTGGGCTTTTCCGGCAATCCGGCCCTGACCCCCATGCCGGCCGGAGTGCGCGAACGCCTGACGCTCACCGCCGAGGCGGTTGGCGCGGCCCTGGAGGAATTGCCGCTGGAACTGCAAAACGCCCGGGTCATTTTGCAACTTTAAAAGATGGAGAATCGGGGGCGGAACTTTGTAGTGGAAGGCGTCGGCCGGCGTTGCGCGCTGACGACGCAAGGTGAGAGCAAGAAAAGGGGACATTTTCCGCTCTCCTGGAAACAAAGGGCTCCTCAGTCGAAGCGCAATATCCCAAGAACGTTATCCATTTTATGGATACGGGGTTGAATAACCCCAGTTTCAAAACCGGGAAAGTTTTTTTGGGGAAAGGGGGCCTGGGGGAAAACCCCTTTTTGTTCACAAAAAGGGGTTTTCCCCCAGATTCATTTCCCAAAAAAGGAGTGCCTTATGCGCCTCACGTTTTGGGGAACGCGCGGATCGATCGGCGTGCCGGGACCGGACACGGTGGTGTACGGCGGCAATACCACCTGTTTGGGGATCGAGACCTGCGACGAAACGATCATCCTGGACGCGGGCACGGGCATCCGCGGCCTGGGAGTTGAGCTTGCCCGGAGCATGCCGGTGACCTGCTCCATTTTCATCAGCCACACCCACTGGGATCATATCCAGGGACTGCCCTTTTTCGTGCCGCTTTTCGTGCCGGGCAACACCATCAAGATCTGCGGCACGTTCGATCCGGTGAACAACAAGGATCTGCGCGAAGTCCTGGCGGCGCAGATGGATTACAACTATTTTCCGGTGCGCAGCGCGGAGCTCGCGGCCGACATCAGCTATCTGACCCTGCGCGAGGGACAGACCGTGGACTGCGGTTCGGCGCAGGTCACCCCGGTCATCATGAACCACCCGGTGATCAGTTTCGGCTATAAGGTGAGTTGCGGCGGCAAGTCGGTGTTTTTTACCGGCGACCACGAGGATTACGCCAACATCTACGAGCCCGGCGACCCGTTTTACGAGGAGTACGAGACCATCATCCTGCAAAAGCGCGCCCAGATCGCCGGAAGCATCCGGGGGGTCGACGTTTTGGTGAGCGATTGCCAGTACACCGAGGAGGAATATCCCTCAAAGGCCGGCTGGGGCCATTCCACGCCGAGCATGGCCGTGGCCTTGGCCCAGGCCGCCGGGGTGAAGCGGCTTTTTCTCACCCATCACGAGCCGACCCGCCCGGACGCGGCCATGGCGCTGTTTCACGCGCAGATCGTGGAACGCTTCAAGGAGACCGGCATCGAGATCGACATGGCCCGCGAAGGCCTGAGCGTGGAAATTTAGGGCGCCGTTTCGGGCTTGTCCGCAGCTTTGGCGGCCACGCCCGGCTCGATGAATTTTTCGCGGATGGCCGTGATCACGTCGATGACCGCGAGGAAGGCGTCCACCACTTCCGGATCGAATTGCTTACCGGATTCGCTGGTGATCAAATCCAGGGCTTTTTCGTCCGGCCAGGCCGGTTTGTAGACCCGGCGGGCGGTCAGGGCGTCGAAGACGTCGGCCAGGGCGGTGATGCGCGCGGGCAGGGGAATCTCGTCGCCGCGCATCGGGGGGCCGGGCATTTTCGGGTTCTCGAAGTCGGTGATCTTGCCCGGGTAGCCGCCGCCGCCGAAGTGCATGTGGTGGTTGAGGGCGATTTCCCCGGCCAGGGCGTCGAGTTCCGAGGCGGCGTTGGCGAAAAGCTGGCCGCCGTAGATGGTGTGCATCTTCATGACCTCGTATTCCTCGTCCGTGAGCTTGGCCGGTTTTTTGAGGATCAGGTCGGAGACGCCTACCTTGCCCACGTCGTGCAGCATCGAGGCGACGCGGATCAAATCCTTGGTGCGCTTGAGTTCTTCCGTGCACACCCCCCGGTTCAGGGCGAGCTTGTGGTAAATCTCGGCGCTGTACGCCCCGACGCGCTGGACATGGGCGCCGGTCTCCGAGGGATCGCGCAACTCGGCCATCTTCATCATCCGCAGAACCAGTTCGCTCGTGATGACCGCGTTTTCGATGGCCGTGCCGGCGTGGTGGGCCAGCAGCGAGACGTAGGCGTGGGATTCCTTGGAAAAAGGGACCGGGTTGCGCTCCTCGTCCAGGGAATTGATGATCTGGATGACGGCGATGATTTTTTCCCGGGAATTCTTGATCGGCAGGGACAACACCGAGCGGGTCCGGTAGCCGGTTTTCACGTCGAACGCGGTGTTGAACCGGAAGGGATAGGCCGGATCGATGTCGTAGGCGTCGTCGATTTGCACCGCCTCGCCGCGCTTGGCGACGTAGCCGGCGATGGAGGTGTCGTCGATGGGCATGTCGGCGTTGAGATAGAAATTCTTGTTGACCTCGTTGGCGGAAAACAGGCTGTCGTTGTGCACCAGGCTGAAAACCAGCCGGTCGTTTTTCACCATGAAGATGGTTCCGGCGTCGGCCTTGGCCAGCCAGCGGGCCTCGCAAAGCAGCCTGTCCAGCACGGCTTCGACGCCTTTGAGTTTGCGCAGTTCGCTAAAGACGGTCAGGATATGGCCGACGGTGTCGATGGGATCGCCGAGGGTGAGCAGTCGCACAAAACCTCCGAAATATGCCGCAATAAGGCGAACGAGCGCCGCAGCGCCGGACACGGCGGACGATTGATCCGTGAGCAGCCGCCTCTGGATGGGCCGCAATCTCTCGTCCAACTATTTCTTGGTATACGTATTGTGACCATAAATGGCAAGAAGCAAGAGGCGAAGACGGTACGCGGAGCAAGACCGGGCTTGCGCGCACGGAGTTTTCAACCAATCGGGCGAACGGGCGGCGCGGGCGGCCGGGAGAACGCGTCCGCCCGCGCCGGAGTAGGCTCCGGCGCGGGGAGACGGCAAGACAAGGGAAAGCGGGTGGTTAGGAAAAAGACCGGTCGAACAGCGCGGCGATGGCCGCTTCGCCGGCCGGGTTCACGAAGCGGGTGCCGGTGCCGGTGAAATGGGTTTTGGTGATGACCGGCGCCTCGATTTTCTCCCAACGCTCCTGGCTCCATTTGTTCCAGACGCCGCCGTCCTGGTCGAAGACGAACAGCGGCTTGTTGCAGATCTTGGCGAATTCCGCGCCCCAGCCGGTTCCGCCGTTGACCGTTTGGTCGTCCTTGATGGTCCCGACCACGAACACCTCCAGGCCGGAATCGACCTGGTACATGATGGTGCGCAGGACCATGCGGATCTGGTGGGCGTCGCTGAATTTGCGGCTGAGCAGCTTGGAGACGTAGGTGAGGCTGACGTCCTTGCGGGCGAGCTCTTCCGGGGTGAGCACCCGGATTCCCCGGGTGCGCTCGATCTTATGGCCTTCGAAGGTGTAATTGACTTCCTGGACGCCGCGCGCCTCGGCCTGGCGTCCGAAAATGGCCTCGGCGCCCTGGGCGCCGCCGCTGAACAGGGTGAAAGAGGACGGATCGGACATGCGAGCTCCTTGCGGGTGATTTCGTGTGCTTTCCGGGACGCGCCGCGAGCGCCGCCGAGACCCTTTTGCCCTGTGTTCGCCGTCCTGGCAACCGTACCGGACGGAAAAAACGTGCAAACCAAGGCCACGGGGCGTAAAATATGGCGTACGGCCTTGCCGGGACAGAAAGCGCGATTTATAGTGATCGGTAACGTCCCCGGCCCAAAGTTCCGGCAAAACGGCCCGGCGCAAATGCCCGTCAACCTGCATTCGAGGAAGGCCCCGCATGACGACCCCCCGCGATGCCGCCGCGACGTACTGTGGCGCGAAAAGCAATTCCATGTCGCAGATCCTTGCGATCTGCCTGCAAACCGACCAGGAGGCCCTGGCCGTCTACACCAGACTCGGCGGCCTGTTCGCGGAACAACCGGAGCTGGCCGCTTTCTGGACGAAAATGGCCACGGAGGAGGAGCAGCACGTCAAATTCTGGCAGGCGATCATCGAACTCGACAAGATCAGCTGCATTCCCGAGGTGTTCGACGATCCGGGCGAGGTCATCGCCGAGTTGCGGCAGACCCTGGGCAAGATCCGCGCCCTGGACCCGCTGCTTCAGGATCGCATCGGCATCGACAAGGCCATGATCATGGCCTTCCGCCTGGAATTCTATCTGCTGCACCCGGCCTTCGAGATGCTCTTCAACTATGCCCGGGACCTGGAGTTCCTCTCCAACGTCATCACCCCGGAGACGGATTACGACCGGCACATCGACAAGTTCGTCAAGGCCCTGCGCACCTTCGGCGACGTCTCCCCGGAAATGGAGCTGGTCGGCGAAACCATGACCCGGCTGTGGAGCGAGAACAAGCGCCTGGCCAAGCTGACCAACACCGACTACCTGACCGGCCTGCTCAACCGGCGCGGATTTTTTACGGCCGTGCAGCCTTTTTTCAACCTGGCGGCGCGCAACGCCACGCGCGTTGCCGTGGCCATGGCGGACATCGACCGCTTCAAGGAAATTAACGACACCCACGGCCACGACCAGGGCGACCGGACGCTTGTGCGCGTGGCCGGTTCGCTCAAGGAGCTGTTTCGCAAATCCGACGTGGTGGCCAGATTCGGGGGCGAGGAGTTCATCGTCTTCATGTACGACGCGGACCCGGACACACTGCGGGAAGTCGGGGACAAGATGACGCGCGCCATCCGCGCCATGGATGCGGACGCAGCTCCCTGCACCATAAGCGTCGGGCTTTCGAGCGCCATACCGGGGCAGGGCGAGGGGGCGGACCTGGCTTCGCTTATCAAGCGGGCCGACGAGGCGCTTTACCGGGCCAAGAGCCTGGGCCGCGACAGGGCGGCCCTGAGGTAGGCGCCAGAAAGCGTCCGGACGTTTCTTCAAAAAAAGGAGGGGCGGTGTTGCCCGCCCCTCCGTAATCCTGTCCCCTCAAACGAAAAGCAGCGCCCTTGCGGCGGCCAAAAGCGGCCTGCCGGCCGGGGCCGGACGAAAAACTACATCGTTTTTTCTTTTTTCGGGGCCTTTTTCGCGGCTTTCTTCGAAGCCATGGGCATTTCCTTCGCCGGAGCCGGGAAATTCGTGACCATGCCGCCCATGTTGGTGCACTCCAGATTGGAAGCGGTCATCATCTTCTTCTCGCCGACCTGGCACTCGACGGTCTTGGGTTTGTCGGCCTTTTTGGCTTTGGCTTTCCCGGCGAAGGCGACGCCGCCGGTCATCAGGAACAAGGCGATAACGGCAATCAGAAACTTTTTCATGGACTCCCTCCTAGCAATTTTTTCATGTAATACTGACCTTGCCCGAAACAATCAAGTTCTCCGTGGCAAGTTTGCGAAAGAATATGCACGTTCCCGATCATTTTTACATTTTTTTTGGGCTATCCTAGCCAACAAGCGACAATCCACATTTTTCGTAATGTTATCAAATTTTTGAAGTGGATTCTTTGTTTTGTCTTCAAGCGGGGGCCGGGGGCCGCAGGCCCCCTGAGGAAAAAAGAGTGGTTTTGGTTTTCTGCTTTCAAGCCTGAACGCGGCAGCTCTTTGAAGAGGAAAGCCAGAACCGCTGTTTTTTT
>JADFXV010000100.1:0-1302 GCA_015233395.1 Desulfovibrionaceae bacterium | reverse complement strand
AGCCAGGACAGCCCCTTTTTTTTGAGCCCTGCCGCAAACGAACGCCCCGGTCCGCCGCGCGGCTGGGCGAGAAGGCGAGAGCCGCCATGCCCCCGGCAATAAATGGACCAGGACATGGCGCTTGTTTTTCCGGCGGTCCGGGCGTTACAATCGAGGCCGACAATCGAGCCGGGTAATACATATTTTTCACCATGGAGGCAGGATATGGACATTGCAACGATCAGAAATGCGGCTCGCGAAGCGCTCAAGGGGTATTGCCGGGTGTGCCCGGTGTGCGACGGGCGGGCCTGCGCCGGCGAAGTCCCGGGCATGGGCGGAACCGGCACGGGGTCGTCATTCAAGGACAATCTCGAAGCCCTGCGCCGCTGGCGCTTGAACCTGCGCACCCTGCACGCGGTCAAGGCGGTGGACGTCACGGTCGAACTCTTCGGCAAAACCCTGTCCATGCCCATTCTGGCCGCGCCCATGGCCGGCGCGACCTACAATATGGGCGGCAAACTCGGCGAGGCCGCGTTTATCGCGAGCATCATGCGCGGCGCCCGGGACGCCGGCACGCTTGGCATGTGCGGCGACGGCGCGGACCCGGGCATGTACGAGAGCGGCCTGGCGGCCATCAAGGGCTGCGACGGAGCGGGCGCGGCCATCCTCAAGCCCAGGGCGCAAGAAGAAATCGTCGCGCGCATCCGCATGGCCGAAGAGGCCCGCGCCCTGGCCGTGGGCATGGATGTGGACGGAGCGGGACTGGTCACCATGGCGCTCAAGGGACAGCCGGTCGGCCCCAAGACCCCGGCCGAACTTGCCGAGATCGTCGCCGCGACCTCGTTGCCGTTTATCGTCAAAGGCGAGATGACCGCCGACGAGGCCCTGATCGCGGTTCAGGCCAAAGCGGCGGCCATCGTGGTCTCCAACCACGGCGGCCGGGTGCTCGACCACACCCCGGGAACGGCCGAGGTCCTGCCGGGGATCGCCGCCGCGGTCAAGGGCAAGACCGCGATCCTCGTCGACGGCGGAGTGCGCACCGGCGCGGACGTGCTCAAGATGCTGGCGCTCGGCGCCGACGCCGTGCTCGTCGGCCGGCCCTTGATCGTGGGCGCGTTCGGCGGAGGAGCCGAAGGCGTGGCCCTGCTGCTGAACAAACTCAAGGCGGAACTGGTCTCGGCCATGCTGCTCACCGGCGCCGCCTCGGCCCGCGCCGTGAGCCCGAATATCCTTGTTTGAGAAAAGAGAATCGGGGGGGAAAACCCCTTTTGTGAACAAAAGGGGTTTTCCCCCCCGCCCCCCCCTTTCCCCAAAAAACTTTAT